>JAZRPR010000021.1:0-4330 GCA_045649305.1 Candidatus Nanosyncoccus sp. | reverse complement strand
AAGCTCTTTAGAGCTTGATTTTTATTTGGTGACGAGAAGGGAGAAGCGAAGCTACTCCCGCCGAGATCACCAGATTTATAAAAAGATGCCGTAAGGCTCTTTTTTATGTCTTTTAGATGGCGTTGCTAAACGCCCAACCGGCCTCGCCTTCGCTGAGCCAGTACTGGTTCTCTTCCGAATCGCCCTCGGCGGCAATTAGGTAGAGCGTGGACATAATATGCATGGCGTTAGCCAGCTTAAAGAAAGTCCTAAATGACTGTTTCTCATAATCAGTGAGCGGCGCGTATTTGTCGTATTCCTGAAGCAGCGTAGAGATGTTGGTACGAGTGTTTTCCTCCGAGTTTTGGTCTAGGCACATATTGCAAGAAGTCACGGCCAAATCGATGATTCTTGGCAAATAGTTTGATACTGCAAAATCCAGAATCCAGATCTTTTGATTTTTATCAAGCATCACGTTAGTGCTGATGATGTCGCCATGCACAAAACCGTGTGGCAGCTTGTCTAGGTCGAGGCTCTTGAATTCGGTCAGCAATCGATCAAATGCTACCTGATATTTTTCCGGTAAATAGGGCGCGCTTTTTGGCGTATTCTGGTTCAAAATTGATGATGGCCCACGTGTCGTAAATAAATTCTGGCTTGATATCTAGCTGGTTAATGAGGGCTGTTTGTCTGGCGAGTTCTTTGATGACTTCTGGGCTCGGTTTTTGGCCCATTTCGAAATAATTTTGGCCGTCAATAAAATCGAAAACGCAGATGTCGTAGTGATTGCCTGCGTAATCGAGGCGGAGGACAATGTCGTCGTCCACTGGCAAAGGCTTTGGTGAACTGATTTCACTACTTGCTACGGCGCGGATGCGAGCCAGATAATTGTCGACGTCTTGGCTCGACCTGGCTTTGCTAAAAATTTTGACGCAGTACCGGCCTTTTGTGGTTGTTAGATAGTAGTTAAAATCTTCGTAGCCAATTTCAATGATTTTGTTTGACACAAAATCACCGAGGCCATATTTGGCGCAGATTTGTGCGGAAATGTTTTCTAGATCGGTGTTGAGACCGATGCGTTTAGTGAATTCGTCCATTGAGCTCATTATACCATGCTGGCTTTTGCGTTGGTGGTTGTAAAATATTTTATCTATGCTAATAATGGCGCCGGGTTTGGGAGTTCTCTAGTTTGGCATAGAGTCCGGCGTGGGCTTCGCGCGTGCGAGGGGGCTTTATGTGATCTATTCTAGTTGCGATTGTGGTCGGAGCCCCCGTTTCTGACAAAACAAAAACGGAAAGGATATTGCGCATGAGAAAGAAGTTTTCAATCCTTGTCGTAATACGACTATTCAAAAAAGAGATTACCCTCCATTTGGAGTGGTAATCTCGCAAACCCAAGGGCAAGTTACTAGGGCTTGCCCGATATTTTATTTATAGCGCTTATGCCTGTTTTTGTCAAGAGAGACTCGGCTACTTTTCCCTGATGGAGGCTCTTTTTTCTGATGAATTCATGTATTCGTATTATAGCACCCCCGCGCCAGGGGTTGCAAATAAGCGTAACCCGTGCGTATAATGGTGCTATAAAGCTAATCAAAGGAAAAATATGAGTTCAGAATTTCCAAACAATGACTACCAGGGTTGGGGCGAAGATATTAACGACTCCGCAGATTACGAGGCTGGTGTTTACGACGATGTAAAAGATCGCTTGGGCGCCCAAGCGCTCGGCGCAGCCGAAGGTGAAAAGTACGGCAACGACGACTACAGTCGCGAAGACATCGACAGAATCGTAGACGAGATGGATGCCACCCCGCTCAACGAGGCCGAGGTTAACCGCATTATGGATAAGATGGACGCTACCCCGCTCGAAAAAGGCGGCGAACAGGCTTCCTAAAAATTCTGGTAAAACTTTTAAAGCCGGCACACTGTGCCGGCTTTTTGTGGACTCTTGATATTAAATGGCGCTGAGCGCCTCGACCAGATCTTCCTTGGTGATATCAATATCACGGTTGTGGAAGAACCCCTGGTTAGTTTCGAAAAGTTCAAGAATCAACTTGTAGTCGACTGGGCGTCTATAGGCCATGCAGACCTCTTCGAACATCACAGCGACCATTCTGGCCTTGGTCGAGGTTGGAAGTCCCATGATTTCCTGCCTGCCTTCTTTTGGTAAAGCAATACCGTCCGCCAGATTTTTTTCCCACTTGTCTGGAAAATCATTGCGAACAAGCCCGTCTGCTTTAACCTTGCGAAGACCCTCTGCTAGGCCAGTGCAGCAAATTGCCCGAAGAATGTCGCGAGCATCCTGTGACTCAGTAGCACCGACGACTTTTTTCCTTGCGGACTCCGCGAGCCCTCTTTTTTTCTTCCATTCTTCAATGCTGATTACCATTGATCAACACCTCCTTTCGAAGAATGGGTGCTTCGACTCTGTTTGGACCGTGTCCAGGGGAGTCAACTGCTCCTTTAATTATAGCATAAACATTTAAAAATGTCAATATTAACAGATAGAAATCGGCCCCGGGATAACCCAGGGCCGACGAAAATTGTCATGGTGTGCCGCAAATGGCCTGTTGGTAAATCTCCATGTACGAATTGTAATCAAGCCGGTAAAAACTAGCCAACGGCTCGACCTTGTCCCTCTCCGTAGTGCGGAGTTTGTACTGACGAGTATTGCTGTCATAATCCAGATGATAGACAACCTTTTTAGGAAAAGAAATCTCCAGTTTAAAAGTCGCTCTCTGGTTCGGATCGCCAATCTTGTCGCCGAGCGTCTGGCTCAGGCGCTGCCTCCACAGATACGGAGATCCGCCGCTGGCCTTGGCAATGGTAGTACTTTTAAAAGTTTCCCCGCCAATCGTGACAGCAAATTCGTAGCCCTTCGAAAACAATTTCGATAACAGTTCGCCCATCCACAGACAATCGTTACTTTCCATAACAATTCCCCCTTTCGTAAATATAATGTTCGAATAGGGGTATTATAACATAAGATCGGCCAAAGGGGTAGCATCCTCCACCGAGTAGTCGCCAACCTCGGTGCGGCGAAGCGCCGTGAGGTAAGCGCCGGTGCCGAGGGCCTTGCCGATATCTTCGCCCAGGGTACGAATATAGGTGCCAGAGGAGACGTGGCAGCGAATTTTGAGTTCTGGCCAGGCATAATCTAGGATTTCAAGGCTGTAGATTTTGATTTTGCGGACTGGCATTTCAACTTGCTCGCCTTTGCGAGCTAGTTTGTAGGCACGTTCGCCGTTGATTTTAACAGCAGAAAACTGTGGCACGCGCTGCTCGATTTCGCCAAGGAATTGCGGAATAATTGCTTGAACTTGTGCACTGTCCACAGGTTCAACGGACTTCTCAGTAATTTCTCCCTCTGGGTCGCCGGTAGTAGAGGTGGCGCCAAGACGGACAGTAGCTTCGTAGGTTTTGTCGAGCTTCAAAAATTCATTAGAACGTTTGGTCCCCTTGCCGGTAAGCAAGATGAGTAGCCCGGTGGCAAATGGGTCGAGTGTGCCAGTGTGGCCAACTTTCACCTTGTGGCCAGCGCGCTCAGAAAGTACGCGGCGCACCCTGGCCACCACGCCGAACGACGACATGCCGTCTGGTTTATCGATGAGGAGAATTTCTGGAGACATATTATTTAATAATTTTATCAATGATACCGTATTCTTTGGCTTCTTCGGCAGACATCCAGTGATCGCGATCCATGTCTTTTTCGACTTGCTCGAGTTTTTTGCCGGTATTTTTGGCAAAAATTTCAGCGAGGCGTTTCTTGAGGAAAATGCCTTCTTTCAAGGTGATTTCCTGATCGGTAATTTTACCTTCGGTACCGGAAGAAGGTTGATGAATCATGATGCGGGCATTTTCGAGGCAATAGCGTTTGCCTTTGGCGCCACTAGATAGCAACATGGCGCCCATCGAGGCTTGCAGGCCAATGCCGATGGTTTCAACATCTGGCTCGATATAGTTCATGGTATCAATAATAGCGAGGCCATCGTAAACAGTGCCGCCAGGAGAGTTGATGTAGAGCTTGATTGGTTTTTTGGAATCCTCGTGCGCGAGATACAAAAGCTGCGCGACGACTAAATTGGCGGTGTGCGGGTTAACGTCTTCGCCAAGGAAAATGATGCGATCGTTCAAGAGTCGCGAGTAAATGTCGTAGGCGCGTTCGCCACGATTGGTTTCTTCGATAATGGTTGGAACTAGAGTGTTTTTCATTGTTTTTCTACCCTTTGAATATTAGAGTTAATAGTTTCGGCATATTGGCTAGTTTTTAACACGTTGTTGTTGTAGGCTTCGATTTTGCGATTGCATTCATTGACCTCGTCGACAATTTGGTCGTAGAAGGCATCGAGACTTT
>JAZRPR010000020.1:0-8437 GCA_045649305.1 Candidatus Nanosyncoccus sp. | reverse complement strand
CGCCCGTCAAACCATGAGAGTCACCAACACCCGAAGTCCGCCTCGGCGGCCTAAGGTGGGGGAGATGATTGGGGTTAAGTCGTAACAAGGCATCGGTACCAGAACGTGTCGATGGGTTACCTCCTTTCTTGAGAAGGAATTGATGCGCTTGAGACAGCAATGTTGCAAGTAGCTAGGTCGGTTACGGTTATGTCGAGTAAGCTTAGGACATAACTTCATCTGGTTTCCAGACGTAACAAAAGCTAACACACGACTTTCGATGAAGATTGCACAGCTAAGTTGTTAAGGAATCCGCCCTGAGGGGCGGATTTTTGTTGCGCTTAAAGAGTGCTATTGTATAATAAACTTAAGTACTTAGGAGGAATAATAATGAGCGACGAAGAAAAGAATGATATCCAGGGGGAGCTGGATGCGTTTTATGTCAAAACAAAGAAAAGATGGAAGAAAAAGTGCCTGATTTTGTTTTTGGGGTTAGGGGGTCACATTCTGATTACAACGATTGCTCTGGAGCTTGTTTTTCGTGGGGCAAAAAGATCGACGGCCGAGATGCTTATTGCGGGCTTTTTCAGTATGGAAGTAGTAGCAATTAGCCTTGGTGTTTTGATTTTGGTGCTGACCGTTATCTTTGTGCTGCGTCACAATATCGATTGGCGACAGAGGGAGGATTTAGAAGCTCTCGTGAAGAAGATGAAGGGCGAGCTGGGATATTCGCGTAAAGAAGCCGAACAGTGCTTAGCTAATTATCCGAACAAAGAAGAAGCCAAAGAGGTTCTTGATTTGGTATTCGATGGAAAAAAGAAAGAGAGTAAATAATGGGGAAGCAAGAGGAAATTAAAGAGAAAGTCGAGAATTTTTATGCTAGCCGTAAGTTGCGCGATGCTGAATTCTCGCGAGAAGCTAAGAGGCAGATCATTGTTGTGTTATCCGTTGCTGGTGCAGTTTTGCTTGTCGTTGGTCTTATCTGGTGCTGGTTTATATATTTGGGCCACAAACAAATCGATGCGCTTTCTGGCGCAATGTGGGCAGGATTGGCTGGCGCAATTTTTGCATTAGTAGCACTTAGTGCTGCTAGTATCGCAATTTGGAAGGTAGTAAGTATTTTGATTAGCGTGCGCACAAAATGGAAAAACGAAGACAAAGAGCGAAGTTGGCTTAATGTGTCCATTTCTGCTAGTTCATGGGCGTTTTTTACGCTCCATGGTCCACGGTTATATTTTTTTTGATTAGTTTCGTTTTGTGGTGGCGTGACAGAAAAAAATTCTTCGATATTATGATTGCCGTTTTCGGAAGAGTGAGAAACTGTTTTGGTTTCCATAAGCTCATTATACACCATTTAAGGTGTTATAATAGCTTTTATGGAAGACACCCGTAATCTAGTTGACGAATACAAGGGCCTCAGCAACGAGGAGGTTTTTGAAGCGCTGTCAAAAAAGCGTAATAGTCTAGAGGTGGCCATTGAGAACGTGGAACACGACTTTAATATCGGAACCGTGGTGAGAAACGCCAACTCGTTTAACGTTTCGAAGGTGCATATTATTGGACGCAAGAAATACAATCGCCGTGGGGCAATGTGTACAGATAAATATCTTGAGATTTTACATTGGAACAGCATAGAAGAGTTTTTGGCGAGTCAAGAGGGAAGGGAGCTGGTGGCGATCGAGAACAATACGCCGCGTGCTCTACCTCTAGGCGATAAGAAATTCACAGAGAAGACGACGCTGATTTTTGGCAGTGAAAACAATGGGATTTCGGCGGAGCTACTAGAGAAGGCGCATGATGTGCGCTATATTGAGAGTTTTGGCTCGACGCGCTCGGTGAACGTGGGCGTGGCCTCTGGTATTGCCATGTATGAATGGGTGAGGCAGCGCGTTATAGAAGCCTAAAACAGGGGTAAAAAGACTACAAAAAAAATCGCCTATTTTGGGCGATTTTTATAAGTTTTAGGTCATATATCTTAAGCAGCCTCGCAGTTTTGGCGTTCCGCTCAAGACAATTACATTATATATCACGGCGCGAATAAAGTCAATAGCGTTTTTCCACAAATCGTGGAAAAAGCCGCAAGCAGTTTGTTCGGTTTTTTCTAAGCAGAAACGTGTTGACAAAACTAAAGCACTATGCTATAATAAGCATATGCACTCAGTTGGGAGTGGTTTTTATATTAAGAATTTGGTGGGCAGATAGGAGTTCTAGAGAAATGGCTGGAACTAAAGCTGGCGGCATGAAAGCTGCTGCTACCAATAAAGCCAAATATGGCAAAGAGTTTTATGCTCGTATTGGTAAAAAAGGTGGTGAAAACGGTCATACTGGCGGTTTCGCTGCTAATCCGGCTCTCGCTCGTATCGCTGGTGCTAAAGGTGGACGTATTTCACGTCGTGGCCCAGCTAAGAAAGAGGCCTAACGAAAAAATAATCCCTTCGGGGATTATTTTTTTAGCGTTCGCAATGCGGGCAGTGATAGACGCCGTCTGGCGTTTGATATCTGGTGAGTCCGCATTTTTTGCAGCGCGATTTCTGGTGGAGCCAGTCGCGGTAGGTGTCCAGCTCGGTCTCGACGAGCTCTTCGTCGATCATGATCATCTGTTCTTTAGTGCTAATTTCGGCCGCGATCTCTTCGGCTTTTTCCCAGGCGGCACGCTCCATCTTGAGGCGTTCGATGTCCGTGGCGAAATCAGTATGGTGGAGCAGGGCATGGCCAAGCTCATGGAGCAAAAGGGAATCAAAATTCGGCGCATTTTCAACGTAACAAATGGTGCGTGGGGCGCGAAAAGAGAACTTTTTGCCAGGCTTAAAATGAATGTCTGGATAAGCATTTTCGAGCGTTTTTAAGAGAGAATTAGACATAATTAACCATGAGCTTATTGAACAAATTATTTATACAATTAGTATAGCACACGGCCAAGGCGCATAGGGCGAATAAAGGGGTGGACTTTTTGCGAATTTTTTGCTAAAATTAAGGGAATTTCAGGTTCATTCAAAAGCGGGGGGATTTTTGAATGAGCCTGAAGAAAGGAAAATATAATAATGGCAAAAACTGCCAAAGTAACGATGGATGACCTTCTCGCTGGTAGCGAAGAATCATTCAAACATGTTGTAGCAGGTGACACTGTTAAGGGTACGGTGCTCTCTGTTAAAAAGCACGAGGTTTTGATTGACCTTGGTGCACAAGGTGTTGGTCTTGTGCCACGCCGCGAAGCTGGTTTCGCTCGCAACCTTAAGGCTGGCGACGAAGTTACAGTTTCTGTTATCGAAGCCGAGATGGAAGATGGCTATGTGCTTCTTTCACTTCGCAAAGCTGTCAAAGATAAAGGATGGGATGAAATCCAGGCTAAGCTTGATGCTGCCGAGATTGTCGAAGTTACTCCATTTGACGCCAACCGTGGTGGTCTCTTGGTTGAGTACGAAGGCATTCGTGGATTCTTGCCAGTCTCTCAGCTTTCTGCTGAACACTACCCAAGGGTTGGTTCTGCCGACAAAGACGAAATCTTGCAACGCTTGAATTCGTTGGTCGGTAAAGAGATTCGCGTCCGTATTCTTGACGCAAACAAGAAAGAAAACAAGCTTATCTTCTCTGAGAAGGAAGCTATCAAAGACGGCCTTGCTGAACGCTTTGCCGAACTCAAGGTTGGTGACACTGTTAAGGGTGTCGTGACCGGTGTAGTCGACTTCGGCGTCTTCGTCAACGTTGATGGCATCGAAGGCTTGGTCCACATTTCTGAGATTTCTTGGGAACGCGTGAACAACCCAGCCGACTATGTCAAAGTTGGTGAAACCATCGAAGCTAAGATTATTGCCATCGACAAAGAACGCTTGTCTCTCTCGATGAAACAACTCGTTGAAGATCCATGGATCTCCGAAGTTGAGAATCTTAAGAAAGGCTCAAAGGTTGAAGGTACGATTACTCGTATTACCCCATTTGGTGCTTTCGTCCAGATTTCTCCAGCCGTCGAGGCCTTGGTGCATGTTTCTGAGCTTGGCGAAGGTTCTGATGTTGACCCAGAGAAAATCTTTACTTTGAACGAACGCAAAGATTTTAAGGTGCTCGATATCGACAAGGAAGGTCGTAAGATCTCTCTTTCTATCGCTAAGAAATAAGCATTAGCAAAAACTCAAAAACCCGCCTTGACGGGCGGTTTTTTGGTATAATAGACACCAAGGAGAATTAATGAAAAAGAAAGAATACGAGGCTCGTCCTTGGTTGAAATTTTATGAGGAAGAAGGACTTCCGGCGAATCTAGAATATCCAGATTGTTCGATGGTTGACATGGTGCTAAGCAGCGCAGAAGAGTGGCCAGACAACATGGCGTACTCTTATTATGGTCATAAAGTAACCTACAAGAACTTTGTTAAAAAGATTGAGAAAACCGCACGTGCGCTCAAGAACTACGGCGTCAAAGAGGGCGATCGCGTAACGATTTGTATGCCAAACACACCAGAGGCTTTGACGATGGTTTACGCTGTGAACATGGTTGGCGCAGTGGCCAACATGGTACACCCGCTTTCCTCGGAGAAGGAAATTGAGTATTACATTCGCGCGGCGGAGTCAAAGTATGTGTTGGTGTTTGACGCAATGTTTGATAAGGTCTATCGCCTTTGTGATTCAGCTGGGCTAGAGCGCATTATTGTGGTGCGCCCATCCGATGGTCTGGGCTTTTTGAAAAAGAAAATGTATCGTCTTTTGCACGTTAAGAAGGTGCGTTTACCGTTCAACGATTCCCGCGTGGTACTTTGGGAAGATTTCATTGCGAACTCGTATTTTTATCAGGGAAATGTGCATGAAAAACGCGGCGCAAACGACCTAGCGGCTATCCTTTATTCTGGTGGTACGACTGGTGCACCAAAGGGAATTATGCTTTCGAACCTCAACTTTAACGCTCTTGGTATGATGGCGACGACGGTGATTCGCCAGGCTCAGCCAGGCGCTTCGATTTTGGCAATCTTGCCAAACTTCCACGCCTTTGGCCTTGGCGTTTGTATGCATACGCCTTTGTCTAAGGGTATGGGTGTGATTTTGATCCCAGTATTTTCGCATAAACAGTTCGCTGACATTATCCGCAAGAATGAGCCAAACTTTATCGCTGGCGTGCCAACACTCTATGAATCTTTGATTAACACCAAGCTTAAACCAGACGATTTGAAGTCTGTGAATGCGGTGATTTGTGGTGGTGATGCCCTGAACTCGACTTTGCGCGATAAGGTGAACGCCTATCTGAAGGCGCATGGTTCTGATGCGAAGATTCGCGTAGGCTTTGGCTTGACCGAGGCTTGTGGCGCAACCTGTCTTTCGCCAGAGAACTCGTTTAAGGACGGCATTATCGGCGCTCCTTTCCCGGATATGTATTTCAAGATTGTGAAGATCGGCACACACGAGCGCGCTAAAGACGGTGAAGAGGGCGAGATTTGTATCTCTGGCCCACTCGTGATGATGGGGTACCTCAACGACGACGCCGAAACGGCGCAGGCTTTGCGCTTGCACGACGACGGTCGCGTGTGGCTCCATACGGGCGACATTGGCTATCTCAGCAAAGACGACCATTTCATTTACTTTACGCAACGTTTGAAACGAATTATTGTGTCGTCTGGATACAATATTTATCCAACTTACCTCGAATCCGTGATTAACTCGCACGAAGGCGTGTTAACCTCGACGGTTATCGGGGTAGATCACCCACACAAGGGTCAGGTGGCCAAGGCCTTTATCGTGTTAAAACCTGGATACAAGGCTGGTAAAAAAATTGAACGAGAAATCCGTGAGCTGCTAGAACGTCACGTGGCGATCTACGCTTTGCCAGCATCGTATGAATTTCGTGATAAGCTACCAACGACTTTAGTCGGAAAAGTTGCCTTTAAGAAACTTGAAGACGAAGAGCGCGCTAAAAAATAATAGGAGGATACTAAAATGTGCGGTATCGTGGGCTATGTCGGGAACCAACCGGCGGAGGGGGTTCTATTAAATGGTTTGAAGAGGTTGGAATACCGCGGGTACGACTCGTCTGGTATCGCAACGCTTGACGATGCGAGCGAGCCGCATCTAGTACGTGCCGTAGGTAAGATCGCTGAGCTAGAGAAGGCTCTGTTGAAAGCTCCGCTCTCTGGTACGCTAGGCATTGGTCATACCCGTTGGGCGACGCACGGTGGGGTAACGGTGGAAAACGCACACCCGCACCATGCCGGGAATGTGTTTTTGGTGCACAACGGTATTATTGAAAACTTCAAAGATATCAAAGCATCTTTGAAGAAACATAAATTTAACTCCGACACCGACTCCGAAGTGTTGGCGGCGCTAATCAACCATTATTACAAAAATGGCGTGGCGCTGGAGGATGCGGTGGCAAAAGCTTTGAAGAGGATACGTGGTACTTATGGTATTGCGGTGTTTTCGTCGCTCGAACCAGGGAAGATTGTCACGGCAAGGCTAGGTAGTCCGCTAGTGATTGGCATTGGTGATCATGAAACGATTATCGCTTCGGACGCTTCGGCGCTGCTTGGTTATACACGCAAGGCGATTTATCTAAATGATGGCGAGATGGCAGTTTGTACGGCTGACAAGGTAAATGTCTGCGACCTTAGCCTGAAAGTGGTAGAGAATAGCCCGGAAGAAATCGAGGGCGATGCTTCGCAAATTCAAAAGGGTGGCTACGATCACTTCCTTTTGAAAGAGATTATGGAACAGCCGACGACTCTCTTAAATACTTTGTCTGGTCGTGTAGATGCTAAGAGGGGAACACTGCATCTTGGCGGTCCGAACTTGACCCCGCAAGAGATTAATAAGATTGAGCATGTCGTAATCGTGGGTTGTGGCACGGCGTATTATGCTGGGCTTTTAGCCTCTTATTACATGGAACAACTGGTACCAAATCTAACTACTGAAGTGGTGGTGGCATCTGAGTATCGTTATCGTTCATTCCATTTGCCGAAACATTCGGTGGCGCTAGTGGTGTCGCAATCTGGTGAGACGGCTGACACTTTGGCGTGCCTACGCGAAATCAAGAAGCGTGGCGTTAAGACGTTTGGCATCGTAAACGTGGTTGGTTCAACCATTGCGCGCGAAGTGGACGGCGGTACTTATATCTATGCCGGACCAGAGATGTCTGTGGCTTCAACTAAGGCATTTACGGCACAAACCGTGGCGATGTTGATCTTTGCCGGTATGCTAGCTGAACACCGTGGCGGCGATCCAGAGAAGTTGCATCAATTAGCTCAGGAACTAACGATGTTGCCAGACGAGATTGCTAAGATCTTGAAAGAGCATCAGGGTGAGATTAAGAAATTGGCAAAGAAGTATGCAAAGTATGACGACGCCTTCTTCCTTGGCCGCGACACGGCTTATCCGATTGCCCTAGAGGGTGCTTTGAAGCTGAAAGAGATTTCGTACATCCATGCCGAGGGTTATGCTTCGGGCGAGCTTAAACACGGGCCAATTGCTCTGGTAGACGATACCTTCTTTGAGGTATTCTCAATCCTAGATAACTGGCTATTCGAGAAGTCGATTGGCGGCCTGCAAGAGGTGCGCGCACGTGGCGGCAAGGCGATTGTCCTGACCGATTCGAAGCGCGAGCTTGAGGCTAATGATATCGTGAGGATTGACACTAAGATCAAGATGATCACGCCACTTTTAATTAATGTTTTGCAACAGCTATTCGCCTATTATGTGGCAGTAGAACGCGGCAACGACGTGGACCAGCCACGCAACTTGGCGAAGTCCGTGACGGTAGAATGATCAGATAACGAAGCCGTGATAAGCAAGGCGGCGACGCAGACGGTAAGAGAGGGGTTTTTGATGAAGGTACGGATTTTTGCGCCAGTTCGGGAAGTATTTCTTGAGCATTGTTCGTGAGCGCTTGAAACCGGGGCGACCTTCTTTGAAACGCTTAAAATCTTCAGCCGAGTCGACCAATAGATTCCAGATAAAGAAGTATTCGAGTTCGGCGTGGTATTTTTTGACGGCGTTTTTGGCCTTAAAGCGCGCCATTAAGCCTTCGAGTGCAGGGAAGATATCGAACGGTTTACCGTTCCAGGTTTTAGGATGAAGGACTGAGTTTTCGTTTTGAACATAGAAATAAAGCGGCTCGTGGCAGGCGCTAAACTTCTCGACAAAGAGGGCAAAGGCCGGAATGAGCTCCATGTCTTCGTGGATGATCCCAGGTTTGAAAGCGAGCTGGTTTTTGGTCCAGAAGTCACGCTTCACGAAGAATTGATACGGGCCGGCACCGTAGCGGACGAGCTTCTTTAGGGCATCTTTGTCAGATGGGTCGAGGGCTTTAAGATGTTTTTTCCTGACGCTGTTTTTATATTCGATATCGAGCATACAGAAATCGCTTCGGTCTTTCTCGGTGGTTTCAAAGAGGGTTTCGACGGCGATCTCGGCGACGTAGTCGTCGGCATCAACGAACCATAAATACTTACCTTTGGCATGGTTGGCGCCGAAGTTGCGAGCGGCA
>JAZRPR010000019.1:0-6510 GCA_045649305.1 Candidatus Nanosyncoccus sp. | reverse complement strand
CTTATAGGCTTCGCCGGCGTCGTTATTATAGATATCGACGAGGTGGAGCAAGACTGCGGTGCGATCAACGTGGCGCAAGAAGTCGTGACCTAGGCCTTTGCCTTCGGAGGCGCCTTCGATGAGTCCAGGAATATCGGCAATTAAAATACTACTATCGTTGACTTTGGCGATACCAAGATTTGGCGTAAGGGTAGTAAATGGATAATCAGCGATTTCTGGTTTGGCATTTGAAACGACTGAAAGGAAGGTGGATTTGCCGGCATTCGGTAAACCAACTAAACCAACATCGGCTAGAAGTTTAAGTTCAAGTTCGGCTTCGAATTCTTCGCCCGGTTCGCCGACCTCAGCAATGATTGGGGCTTGGCGGGTGCTGGATTTGAAATGGGCGTTGCCGAAACCGCCGTCGCCACCTTTGGCGATGACAGCCTCTTGGCCGTCTCTGACTAAATCAGCGATCAGTATCTTCTTCGACCCGCTTCGCTCGCGCCCGTCGTTACGGGGCTCGCTCGCTATTTCGCTCCCGTTGTCGCGAACGGTCTCAGAAGATACCGAATCGCTGATTTTGTAGACGACGGTGCCGATTGGGACTTCGACGATGAGGTCTTTGCCGGAGCGGCCAGCCGAGCGAGTGCCGGAGCCGTTTTTGCCGTCTTCGGCGGTTAGGATAGGGGTGAATTTAAAATCGAGTAGGGTGTTGGTGTCTTTGTCGGCTTTGAAAATAATCGAGCCACCACGGCCGCCATCGCCGCCGTCTGGGCCACCTTTAGGGATGTAGATTTCGCGGCGAAAAGATACGGCGCCATCACCGCCTTTGCCGGCTTTCAGATTAACTTTTGCAGTATCTACATACATATGTCCTAATTATAACCTATAACCGATATAATTGAAACTCCTAGCTGTGCCAGCCGAGATCAATGACTCAGTTACGACGCCAGCGCGGTAGTTGTAGTTCATCTCGCGAACGAGGATTGTGCCATCGTCGTTGACGGCTACCACGTAGCCTACGTGGCCATACCAACCACTAGAAGTCTGGAAGACGTCGCCTGGGCGAGGGTCGCCATAACGGACATCAAAGCCGGCGGCGCGGGCGTTGGCGGCCCAGGCGCTAGCGTTGCCAAGGGTGCCTGGCAAATCTTGACGCATGTACCAAGCGTAGCTTGTGCACTGACCGGAAGTATAAGGGCCGGAGATCCAGAGGCTGCTATTGATGACCGTGAGGGTAAGACGAGAAGCGCCGTTACCGGAGGTGGTGTAATAATAGGTCGTAGTGTAGGTTGGGGCTGGTGGAACGTATTCTGGGCGTTCTTTTTCTGGCAACGTACCGCCTTCGATGGCGATGCGCATGCCTTCGGAGATACCAGACACTTCGATATCGTTGAGATGCTTGATGTTTTCGGCGGTGGAGCCGTATTTCTCGGCAATCGATTCAAGAGTATCGCCTTCTTTGACGGTATAAACAATACCAGAGACGTTCTTGGTAAGATAAAGCGTGTCGCCGGCCGAGATTGATTTGTTTTTGAGCTTGTTAGACCAGCGAATTTGGTCGGTGGTAAGACCGAATTTGGCGGCGATTGCATCCATATCTTCGCCTTCGGCGACGGTATAAGTAATCACACCGCGAGAGAAGCTAGAAGTATCAACAATAGTGTTCTTTTCGATTTTGCCGCTACCGCTAGAAGTCTGGCCGATAGCATAGAGGGCAGAAGTTGCCACGTAGTTATAGGCAACGTCTTCGGCGCTAGCTAAATTGAGCGCATCCGAAAGGTCGGCCACTACGTAAAGCTCGGAAATCTGGTCGGTAGAGATATTGGTATCGCTCAAAGATAAGGCAGTAAGGTCGATATTGGATTTGTTGGATTTATCGAGCATGCCGACAAAAAGGATAGCAATAATGGCTGCGCCAGACAAAAGATAGAGTAGAATTGTACGAAGTTTTTGAAAATCTATTTTCTTTTTCATAACGATACGTTACAGAGAACCTGGCAGTAGTCGCGGATCTTCTGGTTGTGCTCGGCCTCTGTATAACTATAATACATCTTTCCGTCGTCGCCTGTCAAGAAATAAAGATAATCGGTATCTGATGGATTAGCAACGGCTTGGAGTGCTGAAAGGCCTGGGCTAGAAATTGGGCCGCAAGGTAGGCCGACGTTGATGCGGGTGTTGTAACAAGAGTCTACCCTGATAGCGTCGCCAACAGCGGTGTCGTCGCGGTTGCGATTTGGATCGATCACGTCGAGTGCGTAAGTAACGGTAACATCGCTGCCAAGAGGAATTCCATGAGCGAGACGGCTGAGGAATACCTGTGCAACGGTTGGTTGGTCGGCGGTGTGGGCTTCTTTTTGAACGATAGAAGCCAGGATGATTCCCTCGTGTAATGAGAGGCCGCGCTCGTCGAATTTATTGCGTAGCTGGTTGTCATCAACAACTTTATTCATTCCCTGGAGGAAGGTTTCGAGCAGGTCTTTAACGGAGACGCCTTTGAAGAATTCGTAGGTTTCGCCAAAGAGATAACCCTCAAGTGATGAGCCAGCTGGTTTGGTGTTGAGAACTGGAATATCGTAATTGGCACTAAAGGCCTCATCGATTTCTCCGGCTGAATAACCAAGTGCCAGGAGGTTTTTCTTGATATCGAAGATAGTTTGGCCTGGCAAAATCGTAAAGCTGAAGACTTCAGAACCGGCCGTACCTTCGGTAAGAATCTTGGCGATTTCTGAAGCGCTCATACCCTTGTTGAGTAAGTATTTGCCACTCTTTAAGGCAGCGTCGCCGAAAGAGAGTTTGAGGTTAACCTTAAAGAAGAAGGAGCTCTTAATTAGCTCGGCTTCGCTAAGGTTGCTAGCAATCGTGTCGACTGATTCGCCGGACAAAACGGTGAATTCGGTGTTTGGACAGCGTTCTTCGTCGCAGTTTTTAATAACTGGGCCGAGTGAGTTGAAGTACCAAAAGAGGATACCGCCACAAATTGCAGCTAATACAACGACGATGGAAATAGTGGTGATGATGAGGTTTTTGCGGGTTTTTTTCACGATGTTTTTAGAACTTTCTATAGCTTTCTTAGATTTGAGACGGGCTTTTTTGGCAACTTTTTTGGCGTTATTTTCGATTATGCCCGGTAAGGGTTCCTCCTTGATGGGAGCGGTTTCATCGAAGGTTTCGATGAAGTCTTGTAGGATGATGGAGGCGGCTTCGGCATCGATGTCGCCCTTCTCGTATTTCTTTTGGCGTTTCTTTAAGCGGTCCTCAGCTTCGACCGAAGTGAGTGATTCGTCCTGGAAACGGATTTTGACGCCAGGGACTTTTTCGGATAAAGTTTTGGCGAAGTTACGAGCGTAAAGTGACTGCTTGGTTTCGTTGCCTTCGTTGCTGCGCGGCAGGCCAATGACGAAAAACTTTGTATTGTGTAGGTTAGAAAGACGGCTAAGTTCTTGCCATTCATTGCCATCGACCTCTATAAACGAGACCGGTACGGCAATTTTAGTGGCAGAATCGACGCGCGCGACGCCGATTCGCTTCTCGCCGACATCTAGGCCAAGAATTTTCATTTTATTCCTCAGAATTATTCTTATCTTCGATGGTTAATTCGACGGTAATTTTATTACTGTCGTTAGGAGCCGAGGTGACCCACGGGAAGGAAGGATCAATTGAAATCTTGCTCACGCCATTGACGGAGCCGAGGTCGTGCCTAATATCTCCAACACCTTTGCCCTTAACGAGCTCTATTATATCATTTTCGGTGATTTTTGGACCAGTGTAATAGGTAGTTTTGAGCTTGCCGGTGTAACCAGACTCGGTAGCGACGAAGCTTTCGACAAACGGATTGTTGATCGCGTAGATTTTTTGGTCTTCAGCGAGCTTGGCTTTGGCAGAGATAAACTCTTCGAGTTTGGTTTGGTCGAGTACGTAGATAGCCGTAGTGGTAGTGACCACGATAGATGGGATAGTAGTGTCCTTGACCTCTTCGTCGATGTTTGGCGTAGAAACTGGATCGGAGACGTTTTGCCTAAAGCTGGACTCGATTGGAATTTTGCCTTCGCCGATTTTTGCATAGAGGGCGTCTTTGGTGGCTTGCTCGTTTTCTTTATTGTTGTTGATGATTTTGGCTTTGGCCGAATCGACGTTCTCTTTAGAAACGATAGTGACGGTCTTGTCGGTACCACCAGTGAAGGCGGCTTCGGAGTAAGCTGTGATGCGATCGTTTGGTGCAACGAAGCTAGTTTTGTCGATGTTATAAGCTTCGCCTGGGGCTGCGGCAGTAACGGAAACTCTTGCCGAACGGATACAGCCGTAGGCCATGATTTGCGAAGGATTCTTGTTGTCACATTCGCTAAAATCATTACCGCTCCAAGCGAGGTTGATGTCGCTATCGGAATAGAAGGTGAGACCACCTGCTTTAAAGACGGAGCCGGCGTTAATGCTAAGGGTTTCGCCTTTTCTGAAGCTGGCCTGGACGATGATTTCGCCGCTGGCTTTATCGCCAATGTTCTTGGTACCAGTAGCGGTGAACTCAGTTTTTTGCTCTTCTTCGAGTTTGACTTCTTCGAGATAGAAAATGCCTTCGGCGGCGTTTTCGCTGGCCGGGTCAGAGGTAAATGAAACTAGCTCAGAGAAGTTGTTGGAATCGGTGCGGACAACGACGGAAATCTTAACGGCTGGAGCAATTACGAGGGCCCAGATTAGGAATAGGATAGCTAAGACTAGTGCGATACTGCCACCAATTACCCATTTTTTATAGGTTGAAAGCCAAGCGATAACTGGGTTGTCGGATTTTTTCTTGTCTTTTTTAGCGGCTTCTTTTTCGGCTTTTTTCTTGGCCTTTTCCTCGGCTTTGGCTTCGGCGGCGAGTTCTTTGACGGCGGAATCGGTCTTCTTTTTCTCGGCCTTTTCGGCTTTTTCTTCTTCGGTCTCCTCGGTCTTTTCCTCGTCTTCAGCTTTCTCGTCGGACTTTTCTTCTTCTTTCTCCTCTTCCTCTTCCTCTTCTTCGTCTTCTGGCTCGTCATCGTTTTCGTCTTCTTCTTCGACGGCGGTGCCATCATTAACCTTGATGTCGTCTTCGACGACTTCTTCGGTAGCGGTTTCTTCTACGTCGGCTTCAGTCGGAATGGCTGGTGCGGTTTGCAAATTCTTGGTAACAGGAATTTTGACCGAGGCGGCGAGCTTTAAAATCGAAGGATCGGTCGTAACGAGCACGACATTCTTCTTTTCGGCAGCGCAAGCCTTGGTAATTAATTTAATATTCACCACACTTCTTAAGACTCCACTCTTTTTTGGTGGGACTAAGGCGACGATTTTTTCCTTGGCGGATTCAATTTTTGAAATGATATCAGTGATATCATCATCCGGTTCAATATAAATAACGTCTTTGTTCATACATAAAATATAACATATTTTATGCCGCTTGTGTTAAAATAAAGACAATGAGTATATTCAAACGCAAGCAAGCAGCGCAGCCTGGTAATAGTTCGGCTTTGTCTGAGCTTGCTTTGAATTCGATTAATGATGGCGTGATTATTACCGACCAAGCTGGCACCATTTATTTTATCAATCCAGCTGCCCAGCGCATGGTAGAGATGATGGCGCTAAGCCCAATTGGCTCGAATTATAAGAGCGTTGTCCGTCTTGAGTCTAAAGAGGGTCGCGAGTTGACTGAGCAAGAAAATCCACTAATTATCGCGATGAATGCGGGGCAACCACTAGAATCTTTCCGCGGCAGCCTGATTGTTGGCAATACTGCTAAGCGTATCCCGGTAGCAATTTCGGTAATTAACGCCAATGGTGGCGCCAATCGCATTATTACTTTTAGAGATATTACTAAGGAACTCGAAGAAGAAGGTGCGCAGACGGAGTTTATTTCAACGGCTTCGCACGAAATGCGTACGCCAGTGGCTTCAATTGAAGGATATTTGTCGTTAGCCCTGAATCCTCAAACGGCGACGATCGATGAACGCGCAAAGAATTATCTAGATGCGGCGCACGCTGCTTCTCAGCACCTTGGCAAATTGTTCCAAGATTTGCTCGATGTAACGAAGGCCGATGATGGCCGCGTAAAGCCGAATTTTGTGCCAGTCGAGATGGTGACCACGGTGCATAAGATGGCGGATGAATACTGTGCGCAGTTCAACAAAGACAACAAAGTAAATTATACTTTTGGTTCGGAGGATGGGCGTTTGACGATGTCCGATCTGAAGATCGCCCAGGTGGTCTATGCCTCGGTTGATATGGGTTTCTTGCAAGAAATTATGGATAACTTGCTCGAGAACGCAATCAAATATACGCCAAAAGGTGGTTCGGTCTGGGTGAACGTGCGCGGCGATGGCGATCGCGTTTTGATTAATGTTACTGATACCGGCATTGGCATTTCCGCCGATGATATTCAGCACATTTTCCAAAAGTTTTATCGCGCAGACAACTCGGACACTCGCGAAATTGGTGGCACTGGCCTCGGCCTTTATCTTACCAAGCAGCGCGTTGAGGCGATGGGTGGTAAAATTTGGGTAGAGTCAGGGTTTGGCG
>JAZRPR010000018.1:0-5342 GCA_045649305.1 Candidatus Nanosyncoccus sp. | reverse complement strand
TTGCTATCAATGGTTTTGGCAGAATCGGTCGCAACGCTTTAAAGATTTTGCTCGAGCGCCACGACGCCCAGGTTGTCGCTATCAACGATTTAACCGACGCCGCTACCCTTGCGCATCTTCTGCAACACGACTCTTCCTATGGCGAATACGACAAAAAAATCTCCGCCACCGAAAATAGTATTTTGATCAACTCGCGCGAGATTCTAGTCTTTTCCGAAACTGAACCAGAGAATCTGCCATGGAAGAAGCTCGATATTGACGTAGTAATTGAGTCCACCGGCCGCTTTACTAAACCAGAAGACGCCAAGAAACACCTTCTCGCCGGCGCCAAGAAAGTTGTAATTTCTGCTCCGCCAAAAGGTGAGGGCATCAAAACCGTAGTGCTCGGCGTTAACGAAGATGTCGTCGAAAAGACTGACCAGATCATTTCCAATGCTTCCTGCACCACCAACTGTATCGCACCAATCATGAAAGTTCTCGAAGATAACTTCGGCATCGAAAAAGCCATGATGACCACCGTGCATTCCTACACCGCTTCACAGCGCATTCTCGACGCACCAGCCAAAGACCTCCGCGAGGCTCGCTCGGCCGCCGAAAACATCGTGCCGACTTCTACCGGCGCCTCCAAAGCCGCCGCACTCACCATCCCAACCCTCACCGGAAAATTCAACGGCCTTTCCGTCCGCGTTCCGACTCCAGTCGTCTCGCTCGCCGATATCACCGCCGTATTAAAATGCAATACCACCAAAGAAGAGCTCCAAAGATTCTTCAAGAAAATCGCCAAAGAGCCATACTATGAGGGCATTATTGGTGTCACCGAAGAAGAACTGGTCTCGAGCGATTTTATTGGCAATCCAAACTCCTGCGTCGTGGACTTGCCACTCATTGATGTTGTGTGTGGGAATATGATAAAAATCGTCGCCTGGTACGACAACGAATGGGGCTATTCGAATCGCCTCGTCGAGCTCGCAGTCGACTTTGGAAAGGAGAACTAATGATTTACATTGGTGCAGATCATCGCGGATTCGAAAAGAAAAACAACATCTTTAAGTTCCTCAAAAATTCCGGAATCGAAGTCAAAGACGTCGGCGCCTACAATCACGATCCAGAAGACGATTACAACGATTTTGCCGTCACCGTAGCCCGCAACGTCCGCCGCGAGAGAGAATCGTTTGGTATTCTAATTTGCGGTTCTGGCGTCGGCATGTCACTCCAAGCCAATCGTTTTAAAGGCGTTCGCGCCCTGGCCGCCACCGACAAGCGCATCGTTGAGCTCGCCCGCGGCGACAACAATATTAATGTCCTTTGCCTAGCCGCCGATTTTCTATCCGAAGAACAAATGCAAGAGCTCATCAGGGTCTTCTTGACCACCAAATTTAGCAATGAACCAAGATACATTCATCGCAACGCACGCCTAGACGAAAGGGAGGATTATGCTTAAAACTATCACCATCGTGCCAACTATTTTGGCAGACAACGAAGCATTGTATCGCACGCAAGTCGAAAAATGCAACACGATTGCTCGTCGCATTCAAATCGATGTGACCGATGGAGTTTTTGCGCCAAGCACCACGATTGGTCTCGATAAAATCTGGTGGCCAACAACCTGGGAAACCGACCTCCATTACATGGCTGCTCGCCCATCCGAACAAATCGACACCATCATTAAATTACATCCTTCTCTCTGTATTTTGCACGCCGAAGCCGATGAGGATTTGATGCCAGTATTTAGGCAGCTTAAAGACGCTGGTATCAAAACTGGCGTAGCTTTGCTCCGCACTACTTTCCCAAACAACGTTCGCAATTATATCGAAGCTGTTGACCATGTGATGATTTTTGCCGGCGAACTTGGCACCCAAGGCTCTCGTGCCGACATGATGCAAACCGAAAAAGTTGCTTTAATTCGCGAAATTAACCCAGACGCCGAAATCGGCTGGGACGGTGGCGCCAATATTAACAATATTCGCGCTTTGTCTCACGCCGGCCTCGATGTCGTCAACGTCGGTAGCGCTTTGTCAAAAGCCGAAAATCCAGCCGGTATTTATCAAGCCCTCACCGCCGAAGTCGACAAGAATGGAGTAGTGCTCTAATGGCCAGAATTCTTGCTATAGGTACTGCCTTGCAGAACATCTACCTCGTCGACCACGATGATTTATCGCCAACCACCATTGGTAGCGAGTCGATCCTTGGCAAGATTTTGGTTGGTTCCGAAATCGACATCGACAAAATCAGCTACGGTGTAGGCGGCGGTGGATTAAATGCTGCTGTGTCGTTCGCCAGGCACGGCCACGAAACCATCCTTTATAGTTCAATCGCAAGAGACGCCGCTGGTGATGCCATATTGAGAACTCTCGACAGAGAAAATATCGACAGCAGTTTCATGGATTGCAGCTCCCGCACGCCAACTGGTACTTCGGTAATTTTGCTCGATTCCAAATCTAGCGAGCGCACCGCACTTACTTCGCTTGGCTCCGCCAAAGCTTTCGACAATTTCGACGTTACCGACATCGACATGATTCAGCCAGACTGGCTCTATGTAACCTCACTAAACGGCGATTTCAAAACCCTGGAGCGCATTTTCAAAAAGGCTCACGAAGCCGGTGCCAAAATTATGTTTAGCCCAGGCAAGAGCGAATTAGAAGACGTTAAAAAACTCACTAATCTATTCAGATATATCGACGTTATTATCGTGAACAAAGAAAAGGCTTCCAAGATCGTACCGGGAAACATGCTCGCCGAACTGGTTTCTCGTCTTGGCAATTATGTCGAAACCGCCATTATCACCGACGGCCAAATGGGCGGCATCGCCACTAATCGCAACGAAACTTATCGTTTTGGCATTTACGAATATCTCAAAGTTAAAGATACTACCGGCGCCGGCGACGCTTTTGGCGCAGGATTCTTGGCCCATCTTGCCACCGGCAAATCCTTCCGCAGTTCACTAGTTTTCGCATCCGCAAACGCGACTTCAATCGTTTCAAAAATCGGTGCCCACACCGGCGCGCTTAAAGGGAACGAGCCATTGCACCCAATGCCAATTCAAAAAATCTAAGGAGTCCTATGTTACCAGAAGAACAACAAGAAATCATCAAAAAACTTTCCATCGCCGACATCGAACGTGCCCAGGCTTACGCTAAAGACCTTATCCAGGGCCTCCAGATCGTCCGCACCTTCCCACAAGGCGTCACGGTTTTTGGCTCAGCTCGTATCCCGCAAAACAATAAATACTGCAAAATGGCCTACCAACTCGGTGGTCTGCTCGCCCAAAACGGCCACGCCGTAGTCACCGGCGGTGGACCAAGCATTATGGAAGCCGTCTCGCGCGGAGCTTACGAAATCGGCGGCCGCACCATCGGCTTTAATATCGTTCTCGAACACGAGCAATTCCCAAACCCATACCTCACCGACTGTCTCACTTTTGAATATTTCTTCGCACGCAAAGTAATGCTCGCTATGGCCTCCAAAGTCTTTGTTTTCTTCCCGGGTGGCTACGGCACTATCGATGAAATGTCCGACGTACTTGAACTGATGGTTGAAAAGAAGATGCCAGTCATGCCAGTTTTCTTGATCGGCAAATCTTATTGGAAAAACTATCTCAAACTCATCGAAAAAGCCGTTGAGTCAAAGTATGCCGACGCCAAAACTTTGAAATATTTCAAAATCACCGACGACATCAACGAAGTCGTCAAAGCCGCCAACAAAATCGGACACCCGAAGGTGTCCGAGAACTACTACGATGGTTTCCGCGAGGCCTCTACGGTTACTCGCGTCAACAATCATGACGCTAGAATGGCTGAACGAGGCCAAGCCTCGAATTAAATTCGGCAATCCTCATCAATTCATTGTATTTGCAAATTCTCTCGCTGCGCGACAGGGAACCAGTTTTGATTTGTCCAGCGCCAAGACCTACAGCAAGGTGCGCAATCGTGGTATCTTCGGTCTCGCCTGAACGGTGCGAAATGATGGTTTTGTATCCAGCGTTTTTTGCCATCATCACAGTTTTAATGGTTTCAGACAGAGAGCCAATTTGATTGAGTTTGACCAAAATTGAGTTAGCCACACCTTCGTTAATGCCGCGTTCTAGAAGCTCACTATTTGTCACAAACAAATCATCACCCACCAGCTGAATCTTAGAGCCGAGACGCTCGGTAAGCTTTTTCCAATCTGCCCAACCATCTTCAACCAGGCCATCTTCAATCGAAACAATCGGGTACTGCGACACTAGGGATTCATACCAATCAATCATCTCGTCAGCGGTTTTGGTTTCATTGGTGGTTTTAATCAAATACTTACCATTGTCGAAAAATTCACTTGCCGCCACATCCATTGCGAGCACGATATCTTTGCCAAATTCATAGCCGGCTTTTTGGGCGGCGAGACCAATACACTCGAGCGGTTCATTGTTGCCATTTTTTACCTTTGGCGCATAGCCACCTTCGTCGCCCACCGTCACTTGGTAATCGCGTTCCTTCAAAACTTTTTTCAAAGCATGGAAGACTTCTGCGCCCATGCGTACGGCCTCGTTAATATTCTCAGCGCCGCGCGGGATAATCATGTATTCCTGGAAATCGGTTGCCCAGTCAGCATGCGCACCACCATTCATTACGTTCATCATTGGCATCGGCAAAGACATCTGGCCGGTCGTGCCAGCTAGTTCGGCTACATAATAATAAAACGGAATGCGACGAGCGTTTGCTACGGCCTTAGCGGTAGCAAGCGACACGGCCAGAATCGCATTAGCGCCAAGAGAATCCTTATTCTTGGTGCCATCAAGTTCTAGCATCAGGGAATCAACCGTATTTTGATCGGCCGAATTGCCAACTAACACATCTTTAATTTTGGAGTTTACGTTCCAAACTGCTTTGAGAACACCTTTGCCGCCGTAGGCTTTTTCATCACCGTCACGCAGCTCCAGAGCTTCCAAAGTACCAGTCGAAGCACCGGACGGCACCGAAGCACGGCCCGAAGCGCCATTTTCTAAAATCACATCCGCTTCAACCGTTGGGTTGCCGCGCGAGTCCAAAATTTGTCTTGCTTTGATATCAGAAATAATAAAATCGTTCATATTTATATGATAGCATTAAAACGCTTATGTTCTTCGCATTTTTTCAACTTATGTTACAATAAATCTAACAATATTAAATAAAAGCGAGGAATTTTTCTCATGACAAAAGAACCAGCAGCCGCTCCAACCGCCGAAGCCGCCGCAGCACCAGCCGCAGCCGCTCCAGCCGCCGAAGCCGCAAAAGGGAAGAGGAAAACTGGCCTCATCGTTGGCATCATCATCGCCGTCTTGGCTTTGGCTGGTGGCATCGTTGCACTAGTTCTCATTCTCAACAACA
>JAZRPR010000017.1:0-3884 GCA_045649305.1 Candidatus Nanosyncoccus sp. | reverse complement strand
GCGAGCGAACCCTGCGGGTTCGCCTTCCACAAAAATAGCCAAATAAATAAATAAGACCCTTTGGGTCTTCTTTATTTATTTGGTGATTCCGGCGGGAGGGACTTCGTCACTCCCTCGCTGAATTGCTTAGTAAAATCTGGTGATTCCGGCGGGAGTCGAACCCGCGATTTTCTGGATGAGAACCAGACGTCCTAGACCACTAGACGACGGAACCGAGGAGCGAACGAAAAGAAAAATTTTTTCCTTTTCGTAAGCGACGGGGTTTCGAAGGCCGAAGGCCTACGGAACCGTGTGTTTATTTTAGCATGTTTTTTCTTAATAATCAACTGAGCCGTAGCCTGGGATAGCAGAAATCCAGGTTTGACCAGGAATGAGCGAGATTTCGTTGCCGGCTTCGTCGAAGAAATGCAACTGTTCTTCGCGGGAACCTTTTCTCCAAGTGCCTTTGATGGCTTGGCCGTTTTGGAAGACATAGGCAGTGCCAGAACCGACGGTAGTGATGGCTTCATGGACGCCATCCGAAGAAAGTCTCTCGTCAACAACCATGGCGATGACGACGGATGGCGAAAGTTGGGTGGTTGGACAGTTGTCTTGTGGATCTTGGCCGTAGTAGTTGCCGGATGGGCAGTGGTAAACTTCGTGGGCGCCGCCATAGGCGTAGAAACGGTCATAGCTGTTGGTTTCTACGTTGTATTTGTAGACTGGGCTAAAGTTGTTGCCGGAAGCGAAGCTGAGGGTAATGGTAGAAACTTGCGGGGTGAGTGCCGAAGTATTGCCGTCTGTGCCGGAAACAATATCGAGCTCGGTGGTTTGGGAAGCGTAGCGGGCTTTGTCGGCAGCTTCTTTAGTGGTGCGAGTGAAGCCTTGTGGGTTGGAGCTCATACGGTTGTAGTCGGCGCTGTTATTGCCGAGTAGTTCTGGCGTGGTGAAGAGGTTGTTCCAAAGATGATAATTGTAATTGCCGCGGTACATATAAGTAGGGTCTTCGGAAATATGTTTGTAGCTGCGGACGGCATTGACGGCTTCAATAGAGCCACCGGCGTGAACGATTGTACAGTCAAATGGCACGTCCCAATCGAGGAAGTAGATGCGAAGCGAGCGAATTGGGCCGATGATGCCACCTTGTGGGTTTTGGTAGATAGCGGCAAAGCGAGTAATGCCACCTTCGGCGATGGCTTCAAAGACGACGCCGGCTTCGGTGAGGTTGGTTTGCGGACGAGCGCCATCAAGACCGTTCGGGGTTTGAATACAATAAACCGGGGCATTCTTGGTGCTTGGGTCGGCTAATTCTTCGCCAGTAAGGCTGCTATAAACCTTGTCGGTGGTTTCGGCGACTGGCGTAGGAATGGTTGGGAAAGTAAGATCTTCAAGGACTTTGCCTGGCGAGAGCAGTGCAAAGGCTAGACAGGCGCCGCCACCAACAAAGGCGACAATGCCAATAATTAGGAACACTAACGAACGTTTTTTGTGCTCGGTTGGTTCGTTGTTGATAGTGAAGGCCTCATCGAGAGCCTTAGTCATTTTAGCTTTCTCTTTAGCTTCTTTTTTAGACTTCATACTTTCCTCGCTTTATTAATTTTATTTTAACATAAACATAAAGCGTTTTGGCGGTATTTTTAAGTGGATTTGTTTGCTTTTTCTGGGACAATATCCCGGAAAAATTCAAAAAGTCAATGCCCTTTAGGGCTTTACTTTTTGAATTTTGGAGGCCGTCCCAGAAAAAGTGAACGGAGCCGCTTAGAGATTGTCGGTGACGGCTTGCAGGCGTTTGATTGAAATATCTTTACCAAGCACTTCGAGTGTGAGGTTAAGTGCAGGGCTAAATGGGGCAAACGAAACGCTGAGGCGGATGAGACTGAAGAGTTCGGCTGGTTTCTTGCCGGTTTCAGCAAGTAATTCGTTTAAGGCTTCTTGCAAAGCGTCGGCGTTCCACTCGGTGTTAGAAAGCTTGCTGATAGTTTGTTCTAGTAAGCCTTTCAGTTCGGTGGCAGGCATTTTCTTGAGGAACTTATTTTCCAGAATCATTGCAGAATCGATGGTCGGTTCGGCGAAGAAGTAGGTCGTCATGGTTTTAAGATCGGAAAGGGTCTTGAGGCGATCATAAATGATAGCGAGGACGCGCTTTTTGTAGTCGTCCGTGGCGTCGGTCTCTGGCCAGAAGCCAGCAGTGCGAGCATAAAGCGCATCGATTCCCTGTTCGTCTGCGATGCGGCGAATCCATTGGCCGTTAAGCCAGAGGAGTTTGACTTCGTCATAGCGGGCGCCAGAGTTTTGAATCTTATCAATCGAGAAACGTTCGATAAGTTCGTCTTTTGTATAAATTTCTTGCTCAGTGCCGTCGTTCCAACCGAGGCAAGCCAAGTAATTTAGCATGGCCTCTGGCAAAACGCCGTCGTCACGATATTCAACTACCGACTTGGCGCCATCGCGTTTGCCGAGTTTCTTGTTGCCGGTAGGGGCCAAGATGTGTGGCAAAGAGACAAACTTAGGATGATTGATGCCGAGAGCTTCATAAATGGCTAGATAGTTTGGCATAGAAGAAAGATATTCGACGCCGCGCATAATGTGGGTGACGCCCATTTCAGCATCGTCTACGATATGGGCAAAGTTGTAAGTAGGAAGACCATCTTTTTTAATCAAAATAATGTCGTCGAGAACTTCTGGGCCAGTGTGCATGTCGCCCATGACTTCGTCGTGCCAGCTGTATTCTTTTGGTTCAGCTTTGAAGCGAAGCGGCATACCAGGCTCCCATTCAGGAGTGTTTTCTGGGCGGAAGTTACGATAAAGAAACGGCACTTTTTCGGCGGTGCATTTGGCGCGGTATTCTTCGATTTGCTCTGGCGTGGTTGGGTCGGCGTAAGCGCGGCCGGCAGCGATCAGCTTTTTTGCCCAGGCAATATAAATGTCGCGACGTTCGGTTTGGAAATATGGGCCGTGTTCCCCGCCCACGATTGGACCTTCGTCCCAGTCGAGGCCGAGCCATTTCAGGGTGTCTTCAACGAGTTCGGTAGCGCCTTCGACGTAGCGGGCGCGGTCAGTATCTTCGATGCGCAAAATCATTTTGCCACCAGTTTGTTTGGCGGTTAGATATGGGTAGATTGCAGAGCGAACATTGCCAATGTGAATATATCCAGTTGGGCTGGGTGCAAAACGAGTAATAGCTTTTTCCATGGGCTAATTATACCATGATTATAGAGAAGTTGCGAGCGAAATAATCTGGTTTTTGGTGAGTGAATTTTCGTTGAAAGTGAGTTTGTAGGCGACGCCGCCATTCACCCAGGCCGCAGCGGATGGGGTGATAAAGATGGTGAGGCCGTGCTCGCGAACGGTAGTGTAATCTTCTTTGAATTCTGGCTTAATATAATTATTCAACAAAGTAGTGGAGTCCCAGGAAGATTTTTCTTCGCTGAGTGAGAAAGATTTGCCATCTTCGCCGCCAAAGTTAATGGTGACTTTGCCGCTTTCTGACGTGATACCGTTTAGTGAATAGCCGGCTGGAGTGTAGCTAGGATAGGTGGCTTCGATGCCAGTTTGCATGGCGGCAACACGGAGCGAGAAGTCTGGCATGTTGATGTTTACAAGATAGACAATCGCAAAGATGGAGGCGGTAGCGCAGCCAAGAGCAAGTAGAATGCGCCAGAAACCAAACTTTGGACTGGCTTTCATTTTCTTGGTATCTTCAGCTGGTTCTTTGGTGGCGGTAGCGAGAGCTTTCTGAATAGCGGCTTCCTTAGCCTCTTTGGCGGTTTGCTTTTCGGCGGCAGTAGTAGTAGTCGTGGTGATACGGCGGACGGTGGCTGGAGCCTGAGCTTGCGTTTTGCCGGCGCGGCGTTCAGCGTTTTCACGATTGATTTTAGCAGCAAGAGCTTGACGCCTTTGGAGTT
>JAZRPR010000016.1:0-19072 GCA_045649305.1 Candidatus Nanosyncoccus sp. | reverse complement strand
GTGTCGATATCAGAATGAATGTAGGCGGTTTTGATGCCATGCTCTTTAAGGTGGTCGGTGAGATCTTCGGCCATACGTTTGGTGAGCGTAGTGATGAGCGTGCGTTGGCCCTTCTTAATACGGTCTTCGATTTCAAGAATGATGTCGTCGATTTGGCCGCTGGTGCTTCTAATTTCAATTTCTGGATCGAGTAGGCCAGTCGGACGAATGACTTGCTCGGCTGGCTTTGGCGAATGCTCAAGTTCATATTCGCCTGGCGTAGCGGAGACATAGATGGCCTGGTTGATTTTTTGATTAAACTCAGCATAAGTAAGTGGACGGTTGTCTAGTGCGGAAGGCAGACGGAAACCGTACTCGACGAGGGTTTCTTTGCGGGCGTGGTCACCATTATACATACCGCGAACTTGTGGTAGGGTCATATGTGATTCGTCGACGATAAGGAGAAAATCTTCTGGGAAGAAATCGAGCAAAGTGGCTGGTGGTTGGCCTGGCTGGCGACCTTCGAGATGGCGGGAGTAGTTTTCGATGCCCTTTACGAAACCGGTGCTTTCTAGCATTTCGAGATCGTACTTAGTGCGCTGTGAGAGGCGTTGGGCCTCGAGATATTTTTCGTGTTTTTCAAAGTAAGCTAAGCGCTCATGGAATTCGGCCTCAATGGATTTAAGCGCGCTTTGAAGTTGGTCTTCTGGCGTAGCGTAGTGGGTGTTTGGGAAAATGTGCACATGGTCCGGCTTCTCGCGAATGGCAAAAGTGAGCGGGTCGACAATTTTAACATCCTCTAGTGCGTCGAAGCCAAATTCAAAACGATAGGCAAACTCGCCATTGGCCGGGAAAAGGTCCACAGTGTCGCCAATTACGCGGAAATTACCACGTTCAAAGGCGAGGTCATTCCTGTGATATTGAATTTTGACGAGGCGGCGAATAAAGTCGGCTTGGTTGATTGGTTTCTTTTCGGCGTCGGCCCAGCCGTGTTCATTTTTCCAAAGCGGCATGGACATTTCGAGATAGTGTTCTGGTGCACCAATGCCGTAAATACATGATACGGAAGCCACTACGATGACGTCGCGGCGCGTCAGCAAAGCTTCGGTGGCAGCGTGGCGGAGGCGATCGATTTCGTCGTTGATGGCGGAGTCTTTTTCGATGTAAGTATCGGTCGAGGCGATGTAGGCTTCTGGTTGATAGTAGTCGAAATAAGAAACGAAATAATGCACTTCGTTTTCTGGGAAGAATTCGCGGAATTCAGAATAAAGCTGGGCGGCGAGAGTTTTATTGTGCGCGAGAATCAGGGTCGGGCGTTGGGTATTTTGGATGATGTTTGCCATCGTAAAAGTCTTGCCGGAGCCGGTCACGCCAAGCAGGGTTTGTTCGTGCACGCCAGAATTTAAACCATCGGTGAGTTGTTTGATGGCTTGCGGCTGGTCGCCGGTTGGTTGATATTTGGAATGAAGCTTAAACATAGGCTAAATATTGATTAAGACGATGCCACCAATAACAATGACGGCGGCGATTATTTTCTGCAAGATAGAACTTTTTTCTTTGAGCAAGAAATAGCCAGCGAAGACATTAATAAGGGTGACGAGAGCAAGGGTCGGCGCAGTGGCGACGATGCTGCCGAATTGATATGAGCGCAGCATGAAAAGAATTTGCAGACCCCAGAAGATACCGACTAAGAAAATGGCTGGCTTGTTGCCGTGTTTGAACTCCGCGGTGATTTCTTTTGGTTTGATTCTTTCGGCCGCAAAAATCATTAAGGCTGGCAAGATGAGAGTGGCGCCCACGTAAATTGGTAGGTTGAATTGTCCAGAGATGCCAACGTCGATCGAAATACCGATTGAAAGAGCGAGGTTGCCGAGCAGGCTAAATAATACGTATTTATCTAACTTAAACTTCTGACCTTTTTTGTGGAGGGCGAGTGCATTGCCGGCGACGATCAAAACGGCGCCAATAATTTTTTGCCAAATAAAGGCTTCTTTAAAGAAGATGAAACCCCAGAGGATAACGAAGACAGTGTTAAATTGTGCGAGGATGCTAAAAGTAGAAACTTCGAGGCCGCGGCGCGCGGTAATATTGGCGCGATCGGCGACGGCGTAGAAGATGCAGGCGAGGCCGAGGAAAAGGTATGGTCTAATATCACTTGGGAAATTAAAGCTAAAGAACGGTGCGACTAGCAAAATAAAAAGACCACCTAGGAGCTCCAGTACAACAGCTAGTGCGCCATCTTTTTTGCTTTTTTGGGTAGCAAATTTAAAGGCCTGGTTAAAGATGGTGAAAGTGATTAGATATGCGATTACGTTAAACCACCACGTATTCAGCATTTTATTCCTCCTTTTGTTTCATAATTGGGAATGGTACGGCTTCGCGGCCTGGCACGCCTTCGAGCAGCCAGAAGTTACGTTCAGAGTTGCCCCAGCCACAGGCTGGCGGCATGCCGTATTCGAGCATTTCAACAAAGTCTTGGTCGAGCATCTGAGCTTCGTCATCGCCCGCATCGCGAGCGGCTTGTTGCTCTTTGAAGCGCTCTAATTGGTCTAGTGGGTCATTTAGCTCAGAATAGCCGTTCCCCATTTCGGTACCAGCGATAATTGGATGGAAACGCTGGGTAACTAGTGGGTTTTCTGGTACGACTTTAGCGAGTGGGCTAAGGCTGAGCGGTTCTTCGATGAGCCAGTATGGACCGGCAGAAGTTTTGCGAATGAGTTTCCAAACATTATCGATGAGATGGTTGGTAGTAGTGCCGTCGGCAATTTCGACGCCATTTTCTTTGAGGATTTTTAGTAATTGGTCGCGGTCCGGGTTGAATACGTCGACGCCGAACTTTTCTTTCAGAAGGTCGGAGTATTTGACGCGTGGCCACTCGCCTTCGAGATCGATATCAAAATCGCCAACGTGGAACTTGAGGGTACCCCAAGTTTCTTTGGCGACGTATTTAATCATTTCTTCGTAGAGTTTGATGCCGTCTTCGTAGTTTTCGTAAGCAGCGTAAGATTCGAAAGCAATGTGTTCTGGCAAGTGTTCATCGTCGACGCCTTCGTTGCGGAAGCGGACGCCGATATCGTAGACTTTTTCAAAGCCACCGCCAAGCAAACGCTTTAACGGCAATTCGTGCGAAATACGGAGATATAGATCTTCGTCGTAGGCATTGATGTGGGTAGTGAATGGCGTAGCGTCAGCACCACCGGTGGTGTGCTCGAGTACTGGAACATTAATCTCGATGAAGCCATGGGCGTTCATGAAGTCGCGGGTAGCTTGCCAGAATTTAGAGCGGCGCACCAAGCGGTCACGGACCTCTGGGTTTACGTTCATGTCGACATAGCGGCGACGGTAGCGCTCTTCCTTGTTGGTGAATTGTTCCGGCAAAGGACGCAGGGACTTAGTAAGCAAACGAACGAAGTTAGAGAAGACGGAAATTTCGCCGGTTTGGGATTTGTCGACTAAACCGGTAGCTTCGATAAAGTCACCAGTATCGAGTAAACGAACATCGCGAGTACCAAAGAGACCAGGATTTTCGGCGTCTTCGGCTTTCATGAAAATTTGGACTTCGCCAGTGTAGTCGGCGATTTTGAGGAAGACTAGTTTGCCAAACGAACGAATGGCCTTGATGCGGCCAGCAACGGTAACTTCTTGACCGGCTTTTTCATCAAAATGATTGATGACGTCGGCAATTTTGGTATTGCGAAAAGATTTAGCCGGATACGGATCGATGCCGCGGGCTTTAATTTCCTCAAGTTTTTTGAGGCGTTCGTTGCGATAGTCTTCTAGTAACATAAGAATATTATAACATAAAAAAAGACCCCTTACGGGGGACTTTTTTATTTGATCTCGATGATTTTGACTTTTTTGCCGTTGAAGTCGAAACTTTCGCCAGCTTTTCTGCCCATCAGTTGTTTGCCGATTGGTGATTCGTTAGAAATCTTGCCTTCGAGTGGGTTGGCTTCGGTTGGGCCAACGAGCGTATAGGTGACCTTTTTGCCGCCAAAATCGATATCGAGGGTGGCGCCAAGATTGGCTTGGGTGCGAGACCCGCCACGGATGATTTTAGCGTTTTTCAAAATGTCTTGGATTTCAAGAATGCGGCCTTCGGCAACCTTTTGTTCGTTCCTAGCGGAACTATACTCTTCGTTTTCAGATAAATCACCAAAAGCACGGGCAGTAGCAATACGCTCAGTAATAGCTGGGCGGTTAGCAATCAACTCGGCTAGTTCTTTTTCTAATTCTTTCTTACCTTCGGCGGTAAGGCTGATACTTTTCTTAATCATATCAGGGTTACTCCACGTTTAACGACGATTCTAATTTTATGAAAATGTTGGGGGTATGTCAAGGGTTTTATGCGGCAAGTTGACTCTTGAATTCGTCGAGAGAAATTAGCTTGCTCTCGCCGGTTTTGCGTTCGGTAATTTCGACAGCGTTTTCGGCCAAAGTCTTGTCGGAAATCACGACACGGTATGGGATACCCATGAGTTCGGCGTCGGTGAATTTTTCGCCCGGACGGAGGTCGCGATCATCGAGCATAATTTGTTCTTCGTGGCCCGCGTAGATTTCTTCGGCGAGTTTACCAGCGGCTTCGCCGATTGGGGCGAGGTAATACTTGAATGGCGCAATGTTCTCTGGCCAGACCAAGCCTTTGTCGTCACAGAATTTTTCGGCGATAACGCCCATCACGCGGGAAACGCCGATGCCATAGCAGCCCATGTAGACACTTTGGATTTCGTTTTGCTCGTTAGAAATTTTGAGGCCAAGTGGCTCAGAATATTTGAATTTGAGCTTAAAGATGTTGCCAACTTCGGCAGCGCGGGTGCTTTCGAGTTCGTCGCGTTTAACATTCAAATCCTCGAGGACTTCGTCGAGTAAGACTTCTTCGTTTAGGACGACAGACTTATCTTTGTTGTAGTAAATCGTGTCTTCGCCAACTGGGATAATAGTCTGATATTCGTGAGAATATTTCGAGAAAACACCGCCTGAAGCGAAGGTTTCAAAAGTATCTTCGCCGAGACCGAGGCGTTCGTAAATCTTGGCGTAGGCGCCCTCAGCTTCGTGATAGAAACGATCGAGGTCTTCTTCGGAAGTATGGAAACTATAGAGATCTTTCATCAAAAATTCGCGAGTGCGAAGGATGCCGGATTTGGCGCGAAGTTCGTTCCTGAATTTGGTTTGGAACTGATAAACGGCAAGCGGCAAATCTTTGTAGCTTTTGACGTAGGTCTTGAGCATGTTAGTGATTGGCTCTTCGTGGGTTGGCGCGAGGCCTAATTCCCCACCAGCCGAAAGTTCGGTTTTAAACCAGATGTCGACTTTGGTGTCGTCCCAGCGATCGGTTTTTCGCCAAAGCTCAGGGTTTTGAAGAGATGACATCAAGACTTCTTGGCCACCAATCTTGTTGAGTTCTTCCCTGATGATACCTTTGATGTTTTCGATGACGCGGAGTCCGAGTGGCAAGTAGTCGTAGATTCCGGCCATTTCTTTGTAAACGTAGCCGGCGCGAATTAGATAGCCGGCGCTCCTTGCGGTTTCGTCTTTCGGCGCGTCACGCAAGGTTTTGATAAAAGATTTAGATAGTCTCATGGTTACATTATACCATATCTATTGAGACAGGGGTTAATGCACGCCGAATATGTAGAGTAAGACAAAGGCAATGGCATTTTTGATCATGTGCATAACAATGCCGCCATAAATGGTGCCAGTGAATTCGCGAATCAGACACAGAATGATTGACATTGCAAAAACTGTAATGCCAACATTCCATTGGCCGTGAACGAGGCCAAATAATAGCGAAACTAGCAGGATGGCAATTGGCATTGGAATTTTGGCGCGGAGTTTGCCATAGAGCCAGCCGCGGAAGATGATTTCTTCGGCGATTGGCGCAACGACGACTAGGGTGACGAAGGCAATGACGCGATCTGGTGCATTCATAAAGATTGAAAAGCCGACGTTTTGAGTTTCGGTAGCATTAAACCATGGAAAGAGACTGAAGATGCTGGTAAAAATCATGCTAAGGATAATTGCGGCGACATAGCCAACCGCTGCAAGGCCAAGGTCGGTCCAGGTCGGCCAGCCGGTGAGGCCGATTTCTTCGCGGTTGGTTTTGCCTTGTTTTTTGAAAACGAACCTTGGAACGAGAATAACTAATATTAGTGCCAATACGTAGACGAGTGCGGAATAGGAGGCGTTACCAACTGGCGAGAGGAGCCAATCGCGGCCGAGGGTGTAGAAAAGTGCATAGAAAATGGCGTATTGGGAGGCGATGACGGCGACAAAAACCCAGGCGACCAGCAGAATGCAGGTGATGATAGTATCGCGCAAACGGTGCGGAGCCTTAACGGCGACGGCCTTGGTTTCGTCCTTATCGGCACCTTTTTCCATTTAGAAGAACCTCATAATGTCTAGCACGGTGATTAGGGCGACAATAATCAATAGGACCAAGAAGGCGCGAGAGATGATTTTTTCTTCCTTTTCTTTGGTGAGTTCTTTGCGGCGAAGTTTATAGAAGAAGATAAGGAGCCAGCGGCCGCCATCGAGGGCTGGGATTGGCAAGACGTTCATACAAGCGAGTGAAATCGAAATCAGTGCGGCGAGGAAGGCGAGGTTGGTTGGGCCAGCGGCAGTGAAGGCTGGGAAAATGATGCCAATGATGCCAACTGGGCCAGAGACCGAATCGCTAGCGGAGCTAAGCGCGGCGCGGCCCTCTTCGCGAGTGTCCGGGTTGAATTGTTTGGCGATGCCGGAGGCTAAATTCCAGACTAGCTCGCCGAGGCCCTTGAAAGTTTCGCCAGTGATTTGGGCAGTGAGGCCGAGGCCAACGATTGGTGCGGACCAGGTATAGCGATAGTAGGTCGGTTTGGAGGACATTGAAATACCAAGCAAATATTCGGCGTCGGCAGTATTGAGTTTGACTGGAATGATTTTTTCAACTGTGGTGGTGACGGCTGGGCAATCACATTCGGTTTCGGCTGGGCAGTCGCAGGTGGCTTGCTCTTCTTCCTCGCGTTCAATAGTATAATCGATGGTTTCACCAACGTGTTTGGAATTGTAATCGGTGACCATGGCTGCAGAATAGACTTCGACACCACCAACTGCGATGATGCGGTCACCAACGGCCATGCCAGCGGTTTTGGCTGGTGAATCGTCGAGGACTTCAGCGACTACGACTGGTTGCTTTTCGAAAGTTTCGTCGTATTGAATGCTGAACTGGTTGTTTAAGAATTTTGGCATGCCTGTCCAAGCGAGAACGGTAAGAATAATGAAGGCTAGAAGCCAGTTCATAGCGACGCCAGCGAAAAGAACTTTGGTTTTAGACCAGAATCTGGCGTGGCCGAAAGTACCTTTTCTCGTGTCGTTGGCCGATTCCCCATCCATCTGACAGAAGCCGCCGATTGGCAAAAGGTTAAGGCTAAAAATTAGGCTTTTTTGCGGTTTGCCCCATTCGGATTTTGGCAGGCGCTGCCATTTTTTGGTCTCGGGATTTTTGACCCAAGCGATACCGCGTGGCGGGAAGCCGATACCAAACTCGAGCACGCGAACACCATTTCTTCTGGCCGCCAAAAAGTGGCCGAACTCGTGTGCGGTGACGAGTAACATTAAAACTAATAACCCAACAATAACTCCAACAAAAATATCCATAAGCCAATTATATCATTATTTGCCAAAGCGGCGATTGCGGTTTTTGTATTCGTTTAAAATATCTTGGATGTCTGACGCTTCGATGTCTGGGAAATATTTTTTCAGGAACAAAAATTCTGAATAAGCAGCGCGCCAAAGCATGAAACCAGAGATGCGTTCCTCGCCGCTGGTTCTAATAATCATGTCGCAGGCTGGAACTTCTGGATGATAAAGATGCTGTTCGATGTTTTCTGGCGTAAAATCTTCGCCGGCCTCAGCAACGGCCTTGGCGGCGTCGGCAATTTCTTGTTTGCCGCCGTAGTTGAAGCAGATACAAACCGTCATGCCAGTGCAATCTTTAGTCTTTTCTTCGCAATTCCTGAGGGCTTTAAGCAGACTGGCTGGGACGCGGTTTTCGGAACCAAGCACCACGCAACGGAGATTGTTTTTGACGAGTTTCTTGGTGATGCTGGTGATTTTTTTCTGAGCCAACTTCATCAGGTAGTCGACTTCTTCTTGAGCACGATTCCAGTTCTCGGTACTAAAGAGGTAAAAGCTGGCGTAGTCGACTTCGTCGATTTTTGCGAGCTCATCAATCACCATTTCGACTTTGTCGAAACCTTTTTGGTGGCCAATCAAAGTTGGCAAATTTTTCTCACGCGCCCAACGGCGATTACCGTCGACGATAAATCCTAGGTGTATTCCGGGCATAAATTAGATCTTCATGATTTCTTCAGATTTAGCTTTGAATTCGGCGTCGATTTTGTCGGTGAATTCTTTGGTGAGGTCATCGATTTCCTTCTCGGCACGTTTTTTGACGTCTTCGGAGAGGTCGGTTGCGGCTTTGACGGCTTTACGAGCGTCTTCACGAATGTTGCGAAGCGCAACTTTAGCATTCTCAACTTTTTCGGAAGCGTTTTTAACAATTTCCTTGCGGCGCTCCTCGGTGAGTGGTGGAATTGGTACACGAACGATGCGACCGTCATCGGCTGGGTTGAGACCGAGGGTTTGGTCGATGCGGATGGCGTTAGCGATTGGTTGCAAGTTGGCTGGATCAAATGGGGTGATGACGAGCATGGTGGCGTCGGCAGCGGTAACGTTGGCAACTTGGTTTAAAGGCATCATTTGGCCATAGGCTTCAACCTTGATGCTGGAAAGCATGTCCGGGTGAGCACGACCGGTGCGAACTTTTTTCATCTCCTCTTTGAAACGCTCGATTACGGCGTTCATTTTGTTTCTATCTTCATTAGTATCGAACATAAATAACTCCTTTTAATTATTATACCATACAAAAAAGAAGCCCCGGTGAGGGGCTTCCTTTTGATTACTCGGTTACGCCAAGTTCGATGCGTTTGAATTGGCGGATGGTAATGTTTTCACCAGTTTTAGCGATAGCTTCTTTGATGAATTGTTCGACAGTTTTGGTGTCGTCCAAGATGAATGGTTGATTCATGAGGACCTTGTCGGCAAAAGCTTTTTTGGCTTGGCCAGCGAGGATTTGTTCCTTCATGTTTTCTGGACCCTTGAAGTTTTCTTCAAGTTCTTTCATCTTAGCAGCTTTGACGTCTTCTGGGATGTCTTCTTCGGAGACGTAAAGTGGGTTCATGGAAGCAATTTGCATGGCGATTTGGTGGGCCAAGGTTTTGAATTCATCGGTTTTGGCGACGAATGAAGTTTCACAGTTGACTTCGACGATGGCGCCGAGGCGGCCGTCGTGGATGTAAGAATCAATCAAACCTTCACGAGTTTCGCGATCACCGCGTTTTTCAGCCTTGGTGAGACCTTTTTTGCGCATAGCATCGAGGGCTTTGTCGAAATCGCCGTCGGCTTCGACGAGAGCTTTTTTAGCATCGGTAAGGCCAACGCCAGAGAGCTCTTTAAGTTTTTTGATTTGTTCAATGGAAATTTCTGCCATTTTGCCTCCTAATTATTTTTTACCTTCCTTGATAGCTTCAGCGAAGTAATCAAGAATGAGTTTGGTTGCCTTGATAGCGTCATCGTTGGCTGGAATCACGTAGTCGATCGTGGTTGGGTCAACGTTGGTATCAGTGATAGCAAAGACTGGAATGTGGAGCACGTTAGCTTCTTTCACGGCGTTTTTGTCTTCGATAGCATCGACGACGATTACGGCAGCTGGCTGCTCGGTCATGTCTTTGATGCCGCCGTAGCGTACGTTCAAGAGGTCGATTTCCTCTTGGAAACGTTGAACTTCGAGCTTAGAATAGCGATTCTCGAGTTCGCCAGAAGCCATGCGGCGTTCCAAATCTTTGAGCTTCTTGATTTGGTGGTTGACGGTGTCGACGTTGGTGAGAGTACCACCGACCCAGCGGACGGTAACATATGGCATATCAACAGATTCAGCGACTTCCTTAACGATGTCTTTCATCTGTTTTTTGGTACCAACAAAGAGCACCTTTTTGCCACTTTTGACAATCTCAGTAACCTTTGGCAAAGCTGCTTCGAGGCCTTCGACGGTCTTTTCGAGGTTGATAATATGGGCATCTTGGCGCTTACTGTGGATGTAAGGAGCCATCTTTGGATGCCAGCGACTGGTCTTGTGACCGAAATGTGCACCACTTTCAAGCAGTGCCTTCATATCGACATTCACTGTCATATATGATTTCCTTTCTCTTTGCTTTTGGGCCCGTGCCTAGTTTGCCAGGAAATCTCCCAAAAGCTGTTTCGTTTATTTAATAATGAACTTATTATAATACACATGCTTGCAAAAAGCAAGCCCCTCTGTTAGACTGAATGCATACTTTGTGAATCGGCACAAAGGTCGATCTTTTATAGGAGGTGATGAAAACGATGAAATTTCCAGAAGGAATGCGTGTTGAATCCGACATTAATGATTACTTTTTTTATGAAGAGCGGCAAGAAAGAAGACTCTATCTCTTAGGTGAGATTGCAGATGACGATGACTCTGACTGCGGCTGCCCTGGCAGCTCTAAGGTTGAGGCATCCAGAATTGTGAGAGCAATCATGAATTTTAATCGCGAGGATCAGGGCGTGCCAGAGAGCGATAGGAAGCCGATTCTTCTTTACATCGACTCTCCTGGCGGAGACGTTCAGCAGGGATTTTCTATAGTGTCAACGATTAAGAGGAGCAAGACCCCGGTTTATACCATTTGCTTTGGCTTGTGTGCTTCGATGGCGTTTCATATCTTGATCGCCGGGAAAAAGCGCTTTGCCCTTCCCTATACTACTTTGCTTTTGCATGAAGGCATTATGTTTACGGGGGGCAATATGACCAAGGTCCAGGACCATGTCGAATTCGAAAAACGTTTTAACCACGATGTCGTGAGAAGTCATGTCTTAAATAATAGCAGGATGAGTGTTGAGGAATACGACAAAAAGAGGCGTGAAGAGTTCTATATGTTGCCGGAAGATGCCTTGGGGTACGGCTTTATCGATAAGGTCGTTTACGACATGGATGAAGTTCTCTGATTCTGATGAGTTTTCTCATCTCGAAAAGCAGGCCCAAACAGCCTGCTTTTCCTATGTCTGTAATCTGTTCTACCCCTGTTGGCATCTTGACAATTATGCTTATTTGGTGTATAATAGAAGGATAAAACAAAAATACTGCCCAGGGGGGCGGAAAGGATGGCAACATCATGGCAGAAAAGATCTTTACGACAATTATCCAAAGTGACCAGCCGTTCGAGGAGCTGCAGCCGCAGCAACCGCAGCAGGCACAGCTGGAAGAAGAAAGAAAGTTCAAAGACGAAGGCGGTATTACATTCTCTATAATGAGAATGTCGCTTTATGGCGACGCTATCGAGTAATTTCTTTCTTCACCGGGGAGCGCCCAAATTGATTGCTCCCCATTTTTTTCTTTACATTTTCTTTGCTCTCTGGTATAATTAGCTGAATTATGAGTAAAAAAGATTTACATCCTAAAGAATACCGTGATGTTATCTTCTCTGATGAAGCTGCAAATTTTTCATTCTTGACTAAATCTACAGCTAAAAGCGAAGAGACCATCAAGTGGACTGACGGCAAAGAATATCCACTAGTCAAGGTGCAGATTTCTTCCGCTTCTCACCCATTCTTCACTGGTGAGGAAAAGATCATCGATACCGAGGGTCGCGTGGATCGCTTCAAGGCTCGTATTGCTAAATCTCAAGCCATGAAAACTGCGCTCGAGAACAAAGCCAAAAAAGCTGCTAAGTCAGCCGAGAAAAAGGCTAAAGCCGACAATAAGTAATTAAAAATCGCCCCGTAAGGGGCGGTTTTTTTTGTGGTCCGGATTATTGGGGGTACAAAAAATGGGCGCCCTCGCAGTTATGGTGCGCCCATTTTTATCAGTTAATTAGCGTTTTTCGGAACGTTTCTTGGCGAAGATGATAGCCAGGATGACGGTAACGACGCCGGAAGCAATCAAGGCAATTGCATAATCAGATTGAGAAACATTGAGTTTTTCGGTGAATTTACCGGTGTCTGGTACGGCTGGAGAGTCATCATCGTCTGGCTCTTCTGGGCGATCTGGATCATCTGGATCGTCTGGGCCGGAATTTGGCCTGTAGTTGCAGTCGACACTCTTGGCTTCGGACCATTGGTCATTTTCGCCGTAGGCGGTGATTTTGACTGGGTAATAGGTACCATCGGTGAGACCGGCTTCGCCAAATGGAATAACAATATTGCCGTCGCCGATATCAGAGGCATCGAGGCCAGTGTTTTCATAGAATGGCGTTTCGCTGTCTGGGTTGACGATAGTGATGGAATAGTGGTCTACCCTCTCGTCGAAAACAATATGAACGATTGGGTCGCCAGTGGTGGCGTGACCGTTTTTGCTAACGCGGAGTGAAGTCAAGGTGACGTTTTTCGTTGCTACAGCGGTATTGCTGTCGCCAGTGGCGGTAGCCTGAATGACATATGCGCCAAATGGGTTGGTAAAGGCGTCAATATTTGGACGAAGAATATCAAAAGTGCCGGCCTCGTCGGCTAAAGTAGCAACGTGATCGTAAGTATCGTCGTCTTTTTGGAGTTGGACGGTGAGGCCGTCTGATTCTGTGTAATCGGTGCTAATCGAAAATTCCGCTGGCATCAGCTCTTCTTCACCTTCTGGGTTGGTGATACTGACAGTTGGATGCTTGACGGCTGTCACGTTAACAGTGATAGTAGTTTGCCCGTTTTCGGCGTTTGCATCAGGAGTGAAGCAAGCTACCACCGTAATAACGATAACTGCAATCAGCCCCAGAATACTGATAAGCTTTTTTCTATTCATACTCTTTCTTCGTTTATTTTGATTGTTTATTTTATCTTACAGCAATTGTAAGAAATATTCCATATAATAATACGCTAATGTTTAAAAAATGTCAAGGTCTAAAAGATTTTTTCTTTGCGATGCTTCTTGACGGTGAAGACGATTTTGAGGACAATGATCGCGATTAGTGCGACTACGGTGGCAATCAGCCAGATTGGACAGACGATAACGGTGTTTTCGGCGATTGAGGTTTCGCCGGCGTATTCGATGGTTTGCTTGACTTTGAAAATGCCAAAGAGCGGGGCGTCCCAGGTAGTGGATTCGGTGCGCTCGGTTTTTGGCAGGATAATATGGGTGAGCGGAGCGTCGCTATTAGCGTAGGCGACTTCGCCGGTGAAAGCGTTGCTAATTTCGACGGTGTAAGTGGCAGTGTTATGGACGTCGCCGGTGTTTTTGACGGTGGAATTGAGTTTGATTGGACCGTTAAAGTAGAATGGCGGAATGGAGTTTTCGGTGATTTCGCCAGAGTTAGTGGCATCGCCAGAGATGGTGGTATAAACAATGGAAGCTACGCTGCCGGTGAGGCTAAAGCCGGCCTCATCCTCGATGCTATTGGTGATGGAGGCGGCAACGGCGAAATATTGTCCGCCAGCAAAGGCTTTTTCTGGTACCGTAATAGTATATTCGATTTCCTCGTGTGTGCCTGGTGTTAGGTGGCCGGTGGTTTTTGAGAGCGTGGTCCAGCCAACAATGCTGGTATATTCGTTTTCTTCGAAGTTTACGTTGAGGTAAGAGGAATCCGAAATGCCAAACGGTTTAATTTCCATTTCGTAGTCGAATTCTTTGAGGCCCATGTTGGCGACAGTGACTTTGCCAATGTAAGTTTCGCCCTGGGCGATTTCGATTTTGTTACTAACTGGCAAAATGCCAATTTCGTAATCGCGGTCGCTTGTAGCGGCGGCGAATTTGGCGCCAAGGAGCGTAAGGCTTAGTAAAGAAATAATAAAAGCGGGAATAAATTTACGTATTTTCATATTGCTATTCTAACACAAAAAATATGCCCCGTTGGGGGCATATTTTGTTGATTTATTCTACGGTTGCGGTTGCGGTGAAGGTGAGGGTACCTTGATAGGTGCCGTCTGGAGTAGATTCTGAAGTACCGACAAAGACCTGGAAGTTGCGGTTTTGGTCGATAGCTGAACCAGTACTCGATGTGTAAGACCAGAAGGCTTGTTCAGTTGAGCTTGGAGCGATTGCGGCTTCATTGGCGTCTTTAATATACCAACCTTCGGTGCCGGCTGCAGCAGAAGTGCTGGCAGCGATGGAATGTCCGCCTACGCCGGAGCTGTTAAGGCTACCACCGGTGACGGTGACAGAAAAGCCCTTGGTGGTGTTGGTTTTAACACGCACGTTAACGTTGGTAGTGCCGGATTCACCAGGCATAATGTTGCCGCTGATGGTGCCGCCGCTTGCTGAAACAGTAATGTATGAGCCAACAGTGGCTTTTACGGTAGCGTTGCCGCTACCAGTGGTGTCGGCATATGATGCTGCGATTGGCAATGCCGACAAGCCAGCCATTACGCCGGCCGCGATCAAAACTTTTGCTTTTTTCATGTCTGATATGACCTTTCTTTTTGAGTTTTAAATGTTTGTTTTTAGCTAATTCTGCTTTCATTATACATAAGCGTAATAAAAAGTCAAGTGGCGTCTAGCCCAGGTATACCAGATAAAAATAAAAAAAGAGCCTCTGGCTCGTTTTTTATTATTCGTGGTGCGCCTGACTAGACTCGAACTAGCACAGCCGTGAATCTGGCCACTACCACCTCAAGGTAGCGTGTCTACCAATTCCACCACAGGCGCATGGATATATTATAACATACTTTTTGAATTATGGCGTGCGATTTTTGGTGGCTTTTTCGGAAGCCCAAGTTTCGACGTTGACGAAACGATCGAGTACGTTCACCATGTGGCTGTCATCCGAGAATGGACGAACGTTTTTGTTGTAGAAATAAGAGATGTTGGTGCGATAGAGGCCGATGGCTGGTACGTCATCTACCCAGTGGCTGAGGAAGGATTCGTATTTGGCAACGCGTAGTGAATTGTCGGTGGTCTCGCGGGCGCCAAGAATCAAATCGTCGATGAGTGAGTTTTTGTAGTTCGAAAGGTTGAGACCAGCTTGTGAGGCTTGTGACGAGTGGTAATAAGCAAAGAGGTCTGGGTCGGCGCCAAGTTCGATTTCGTAAATCAAAATGTCGTAATTGCGCTTAGAAACTACGGAGCTGACGAATTCTGGGTTTTCGGTATAGATATTAACTTCCACATTGATGCCGTATTCGCGCAGGTTGTTAGCGAACGCTTCCGCGACTTCTGGTAGATAGCCAGAATTCACCGTGGCAAGTGAGAGCGTGAGGTTGTTCCCTTCGCCGAGACTATTTAATACGCCGTCAAAAGTAGCCTTGGCGGCATCGTGGTCGTAACCAACTACGGCTGGATAGCTGGAAAGCTTGATTTGTGAAGCCAACAAAGGATAATTTAGCGCTTGGTTGTCGCGCGTGATGCTGCGGATTTCGTCGAGCTTGATGGCTTGTTTGATGGCGCGCCTAAAGTTTTTGTCCTTGATGTAGCTGCGCGAAGTATTAAGGAAGGCGTAAACGCCAGAGTTGATACCGGTCTGTTTTTCGTAAATCGTGTTAGATGTCACGAGTTCGTTTTCGGCTGGCGAAAGCGCGGCGGTACCAGTGATTTTGCCGGCGTTGAGATCGTGTACCAGGTCATCTTTATTCTCGTAAGCGTGGACGGCAAAACTATTTAGCATTGGTTTGCCCTTGTAGTAATGCGGGTTTGGCGACAAGTAAAAGATCTTTTCTTCGCTATTGGATGGTGTCTGCACGGCATTGTACGAGAAGGCGCCGGAAGTGACTGGTGCGGTCGAGAACGAATGCTCGATAAGAGTTTTTGGATCGGCGTCACCCAGAATGTGTTTTGGCAAGATTGGGAAGTTGAGCGCAGAGTCAAAATCGGCATAAATTGCTGGCAAGTTGAAGACGATTTCGCCGGCTTCGTTTTCGGAGACTTTCACTTTGGAAAGGTTGGTGCTGTAAATTGAGCTTACCGCAGTGTTCTTGATTAACTCGGTCGTGAACAAAACGTCTTCATTGGTGATTGGTTCCCCATCTGACCACTTTAAATTGTCGCGTAGTTTGATTTTCCAAGTCTTACCATTGTCTGAAGCACTGATTGACTTAGCCAGCCCCGGTGCAATGTGGCCAGAATAATCTACGGTTGAAAGCGTAGCAAACATTAAGCGGCTGAGGGACTTTTCACTATCGGTAACGGCAAAGAGTGGGTTTAAAGATGTAACTTTACCGATGGTTCCCTCGATGTAAGTACCGCCAGGCACGAAGGCATTAGACGAATAAGAATTACCAAACCAAACCGCCTGAGTGACAGCCAGCATGATGAGCGCCAAAACCAAAAGGCACCATTCCAAAATCAATAGTTTAATGTTTTTGATATGCGAAAGACGACCAAAGAAATTGGTCTTAATATGCTCTTTCCCTTCTTGTTCGGCAGCCTTGCTAAAGCGCGAAAAACGCTTTGCTATTTTTTGCCCACGCTTTTTGAAGGAATTTTTCATATTATGCTGGTATGATTAGTAATCCTAAGATTGATAAAACAAATACACAGGTAAAGATGATGGTGGTAACAAAGAGAGATTTCTCGAGGCCGCGGCGAGTAGTGTAAAGCTCGCTTGAGCTGCCGGAACCGGAGCCGAGAGATGCACCGCGTTGCTGGATCAAAATTAACAAGATAACAAGAATGGCTGAAACTAAAGTAACAATTTCTAGGGTGTTTCCCATAATAACTCCTTAACTATATTCATTATAGAGCGATACGGCCAAAAATTCAAGTTATTTAAATAGGCCTTTTCGTTTTAACAGTGAATGATAATTGATGGCGAAGCGATGGGCTTCGTCGTCGATGCGGGCGATTAGCTTGGCGATGTGCGATTCGTGAGAAAGTGGTTGCAGGGTGAGCTCGCCGTCTTTTTCGAAAACGATTTTAACTTCGGCGTTTTTGGTGTGGTCGCCGGATTTGTCACGGCCAATGAGCGGAATGTTAAATGGTTTTACGAGTTCGGAAACAGCTTTGAGTTGTCCGGCCCCGCCATCCAGGATGATGAGATCCGGCATTTCCCATTCCGGATGCTTCAAGCGGCGCGTAACGACTTCTTGCATGCTTTTAAGGTCGTCGTTAGTGCTGGATTTGATTTTGAATTTGCGATATTTGTCGCGGGCGGAGGCGCCATTGATGAAAACGACCATTGAGGCAACCGTGTCGGTGCCGGATTGATGTGAAATGTCGTAGCCCTCGATGCGGCGCGGTGGTTTTGTGAGGCCTAGCAGCTTTTGCAATTGGCTGAGCGCTTGGTCAGAAGAAATATCCATGAATTCTTTGTCGGAAAAGACAATTTTCTTGCGGAGTTCTTGCAGGCCTTCGATTTGGTATTTGGCTTCGGCGGCCAGTTCGTATTCTTCGTTTTTAGCAGCCTCGAGCATGGTCTTTTCGAGGTCTTTCAGTAGCTTAGTGCGGTCGCCTTCGAGGTAGCGAATGAGCCTTTTGAGATTGCGCTTGTAATCTTTTGGTTCGCATTTGCCAATTTCGATGCCTGGCGTCAGGCCGAGATCGGTGTTAAGGGATTTTTTGCCGGTATACGGTTTGTCATAATATGGGAAGACGCGGCGCAAAGCGCGGAGGGCTTTTTCGACGGCGGATTTGCCGTAGAACGGACCGACGTAGGTGGCTTTGTCATCGGCTGGGTTGCGCGTGAAAGTAACATACGGCACTTCATTATTCATATCAATGCGCACATAGGAAACGGTTTTGTCATCGCGAAGCAAAATATTCCACTTTGGCATGTAGCGCTTAATCATCTCGGATTCTAAGAAGAGCGCGTCCATTTCGGTGTCGACTACGATCCAATCGGTGTCGTAAATTTCGCTAACTAGAGCGGTAGTTTTAGGGTCTTTCGGTGAGTTCTGGAAGTATTGGCGAACACGGTTTTTTAAAACGGCGGCTTTGCCCACATAGATAATTTCCCCAAGGTTATTCTTATGAAAATAAACGCCTGGTGCAGACGGGAGAGTTTTTAGTTTGGTCTTAAGGCGTTCTTCCATAAAAATATTATACAATAAAAAACAGCCCCGGTAAATGAGGCTGTTTTTTTATTTGTTAGTCTTCGAGCATTTTGAGTAGTTCGTCGTAATCGTACCCTTCGAAATCGTAGTCTTCAAAGAGAGAATCGTAGTCGAAGTCGAAGTCATCGCCGTAATCGTAGTCGCCGTAGTTGTCTAGAAGCTTCTCGAAGCAGGCGTTGAGGTCGCTTTCGCCAAGGACGCTACAAAGAGATTTGAGCTCTTCGATCTCATCATCGTCGAGGTCATAGATGTCCTCAGGAAGTTGTGGGTCCTGGAGGCCTGGGTTAACTTGGCCACCAAAGATATCGAGAGCGTTCTCCGGAACGTTGATTTCAACCTTGTCATAATTGAGGGTGATATCAAAGGAGATTTCGCCGTCAAAGGCGGCTTCGCCAAAGGAAGCGTTATTGCTTTTGGTGTAGAGGCGGACGAGCTTATCATCTTTGATTTCGACATAGACTGGATCGCCACTGGCTTTGCCTTCTTTTGGCGTGAGCTTGTAGAGATCGCCAATTTTGCTTTGGACTTCGTTACCATTGTAGGCTTCGATGTCGACATACTCTTGAAGCTGGGAAAGAGTATCTTGTTTGCCGGAAAGAGAGAAGTTAACTTTAACCGGTGTTTTACCCTGATCTGCTTCGTCGGCGGTTACCTTAATCCATTGGTTGTCGAGCATAGCGAGCATTTGCGTGCTGTAGTCGGACTCAAGGAAAGAGGTGTCCTCGCCTTGCATCTCGGAAGCGAAGCTCATCATATTCTTGAGGTTGCCCAATTTGGCGTAGACGGCGTCGTTGGTGACGACGGCGTCAAAGCTGCCTTTAAGGGCTTGAGAATTGACGAGAACGTCAACATCAAGGGAGACTTCAACGTCTTTGTTTTTGGCGATCTTAGCAGTAAAGTCTAGATCACCGTCGATCGTAACGTTGCTGACGGAGCCCTTAACGGAAACGGTACCATCAACCGTGAGGTCCATGCCATCAATGTTGTCGACATTGGTGGTTTCCTTTTTGATGCCGAGGTTAACACCGTCAAGTGCGCGATAGGTATTTTTGGTCGCGTCGGTGACTGCGCTAAC
>JAZRPR010000015.1:0-3181 GCA_045649305.1 Candidatus Nanosyncoccus sp. | reverse complement strand
CAGGTCACAGGTTCGATCCCTGCCATCGGCTCCATTTTTCTTGTCGAAAAACACAAAAAGCAGGGATCTAGGAACCTCGCTTCGCTCGGTGCGATCCCTGCCATCGGCTCCATTTTTGTTAAGAACTCGTCTTGGCTTGTTTGCGGGGTTTGCGTTTTTTCTTGGTTTTCTCGATGGTTTCGCCAGCAGCAGTGCGAGCGGAGAGATTGAGCGCGCGCATCAATTTAGCGCGAGCGTGGGGAGTAAAAATTTTATCAAGCCAGGTCGATTTAGGGGTTTGGTTTTTAGAGGTGAGAATTTCAACGATGTCGCCTTGTTCTAATTTTTTGTTCAGGTTACTCATTTTGCCATTAATCTTGACACCAACGACGTGGTCGCCAATTTCGGAATGAAGACGATAAGCGAAATCTAGCGGCATAGCACCAGCTGGGAGGTCAATAATGTCACCTTTAGGAGTATAAACGAAGATCTTATCGGCGAAGAGGTTGAGTTTAAGTTTGCGAAGATCAACTTTTTTACCCTCGCGTAGGCGGGCGGCGGTGGTTTGTAATTCGGTGATCCAAAGTAGGTTGGTAGGGAGGTGTTCGATCTTCCCTTTTTTGTAGTTTTCGGTAACTTTTTGCTCGTTGTAATAAAAGCTGGCGGCAAGACCATGTTCGGCATATTCATGCATTTCCTTGGTGCGAATCTGAAATTCAACTACGCGTTTGTCTTTGGTAATTACAGTGGTGTGAAGAGATTGATAACCGTTTTGCTTGGGCATGGCAATATAATCCTTAATGCGGCCGCCCATAGGAGTATAAAGCGAGTGGATAATGCCGAGAACTAGATAGCAATCCGTAATGTCCTCAACGATAATGCGTAAAGCAATCAGGTCATAAATTTCGTTAATATTTTGGTTGTGTTTGGCGAGTTTTTTGTGAAGCGAGTAAACTGACTTCACGCGACCGGAGAGAGAAAATTTGATTTTTTCTTTTTTCAATGCAGCAGTGATTTCTTGTTCGATTTTTTTGAGGGATTTTTCGGCGGATTTGTTGTATTTGGTGATTAGGTTTTCTAGCTCTTCGAAACGGCGAGGGTTAACGTACTTAAAAGCGAGGTCGGCAAGTTCGACGCGGAGAAGTCCCATGTTAAGACGGTCAGCGAGAGGAGCAAAAACTTCGAGGGTTTCCTTGGCGATTTTCTTTTGCTTATCGGGGGGGAGAGCGGAGAGGGTGCGGAGATTGTGGAGGCGGTCGGCAAGCTTAATAATCAACACGCGGATATCGTCGCCTAGTGCAATCATCAGGCGAAGAAAATTGTCCTTAGTAGCAGGAAGGTAGGTATCAATATCACGCATACCGGTGCGAGCAGTGGAAAGTTTGGTGACGCCGTCTACTAGGAAGGCGACCGGTTCGCCAAATTCTTGACGAATATCGTCGAGGGTGAGATCGGTATCTTCGACAGTATCATGAAGGATACCGGCGATGATGGTGTCTTCGTCCATGCCCCATTCTTCGAGGATTTTTTTGACGGCGAGCGGGTGAATAATATAGGGTTCGCCGGTCTTGCGAAGCTGCCCCTCGTGGGCTTGTTTGGCTACCTCAACGGCCTTTTTAACACGTTCAGATTCTGCAGTCATATATCTATTATACAATAGAACGGCGACGATGGTGCTTTTTTACGAGGTGAATAATAGTGGCAATAATAGCACCGAGAGTGGCTACAACTAGAGCCAAAAACCAAATCGGACAGATGATAATTTGTTGCTCGGCAGTGGAAACTTGGCCACCGTAATTGATGGTTTGCGTAACTTTGACTACGCCAATCGCCGGCAAATTACTGATTTCGCGTTCGACATAACGCTCGGTGTCCGGCATAATCATTTCGGAATAGCGACCATCATTGCCTTCGGTGGGAAGGATGGACTGGCCAGTGAACATATTGGTGGCGGTAATGGTAAAGACAGCGTTTTCGTGGACGTTGCCAGAATTATTGAGCAAGGCGGTGATTTTAACTGGAGTAGTCAAGGCGAAGCCAGGAATCATGTTTTCCAAAATGTCACCCTCATGAACAGTTTCGCCGGCGACGTCGGCATAAATGATACTAGCAATCTCAAAGACATTTTGAACAGCAACGCCACTGTCGGCAGTAGCTTCAGCATCAGATGAAACGGCAATAGTAGCGTATTGACCACCACCGGGAGCGTTTTCGGGAACTTTGATAGTGAAATGAATTTCTTTAGATTCGTTGGGCTTGATTACGCCAGTGGGCTCGGCAATTTCAATCCATTTAGTAATGACGGTACGATCTGTGTCGGTGACTAAATCGGCGTCGTAGTTTTCGCCGGATACGCCGTAGGGATAAACTGAGACTTTGTACTTAAAATCTTCGGTGGCATCAACTGGGTTTACAACAGTGATAGAGCCTTCGTAATCTTCGCCAGGAGTAAGAAAAAGACGTTGACTCATAGGTAAGACTGTAAATATATTACTGGTTTCCATATTCCTCCACGTTCTATTTAGGTTAATTATATCAAAAATTATTCAATTGACAAAATCTTACCAGTACCTGGCTCTAAATGTAGTAAGCGCTGATTTTTGGAACCGCGGTATTTGAGGCTTAGGTCGCGTTGCTTTAAAATAAATGGACCATCGATGAGGGCGTCTAGAGATTTTAAGAGTTCCCAAGGCTCTTTGCCGTATTCTTTGATAATCTCATAGGTGAAACCGGAGAAACTCCAAACATTCCAGCCTAACTCTTCGCGACACCAATCGGCGATTTCCTTGCAAGCCCTAGCTTGAACGAAGGGTTCCCCGCCACAGAAAGTGAGGCCAGCTTGACCCCTGAACTCCTTAAGGCGCCGCTTGATTTCGTCAATTTCTACGAGGAAACCTGCCTCATAATCCCAAGTTTCAGGATTTTGGCAGCCCTTACAGTGATTAGGGCAACCCTGGGTCCAAAGCACGGCGCGTAGGCCATCACCATTGACAATGTTGTCATGTTCAAGGGGTCCGCTCAGCCGGATGAAACCGGCTGGCGTGTTGAGCTGTTTGGCGATTTTTTCTAGCGAGATTTTATGCCAATCCATTATTCTCCTTTGGCGCAGTTACAGACTTTCTCGAACGGAACGTCACCTTCGAGGCGACCACAGTGTGGACAGCGATCACCGGTGATGATGCCGGAGAAACCGCAAATCGGG
>JAZRPR010000014.1:0-29004 GCA_045649305.1 Candidatus Nanosyncoccus sp. | reverse complement strand
GTGGCCCATTGGAAGGCTTCGGTACCAATCTTGATGAGCGTGCTTGGAAGAGTGACATCGCCCAGCTCTGCTTCAAAGAAGGTATCTTCTCCGATAGTGGTCAGCGCGTGCGGCAAGATAATCTCGTCCACTTCTGAGCCCTGGAACATGGCACGGCCAGTAGTGGTCCAGTTGGTGGCAGAAAGATCAATCTTGTCTGCTTTAATGCCGTAGAAGTATGAAAGCTCTTGCGGACAGTCCACGAAGTTATCACATGGCATGTCGGTGTCCTCACTTTGCACTGGCATTCCAGCTTTGGCGGTAAAGGTGATGGTGCCAAATTCATTGCTACCATCGCCGAAGCCAGTAACGAACTTGTTGTAGTAATTGCGGTCGTATTGAGGAGCAGTCGTGCGTGTTACATTGTCGGTATCGTAGATGTCCATATCAATAGTAACATTGCGGAGAGAAGGCGTACCCCAGAAGGCAGTAGCGCCAAGCGTTGTTATGCTATCGTGGAGAACGACGTCGCGAATATTCGTATTTTGGAAAGCGGAAGCGCCAAGGTATTCAAGATTTGGCAAATCCATATCAGCGGCTAAGCGGTAATCGTTATAGAAAGCCGACCGTCCGATTTGCTTGAGCGAAGCTGGCAGATTAGGAATATTCACACCGGCAGATAGTGGATAGGCATACGGCCCGAGATCACCAGCCATAAAGGCCTGTTCGCCAATTTCCTCCAATGCGTCTGGAAGCGTCATTGGATTAGCGACTTCGGCACGGAGAAACGCATTGGTACCAATCTTTTTAACCGTTTGCGGCAATTTTACCGTATCAATCTTAGCGCCAAGCAAGGCGCTTGCTGGTATTTCCGTCCACGGCGTTTGGCTGATGTCTAATTCTTCTGCACGGATAAAGACCAAACCTTCAGACCGAATTGGAGTTGTAGCTTTGTCGGTAAAAGTAATCTTCCCGTACTTACGAGTGCTGGTAAGAAATTCCTGCTGACCGTCTTCATTGTATGGCCAAATATATGGCATCGTCATTTCTTTGAAAATTCCAGGATAGGAATATGGGCTATAACTACTGAAATACAAGCCGCCACAGCTAGCGTTTAGCCAGCCGAAAATACCATTGAGGTTATATAAGCCCTGACGCTGTAGTAAGTCGTAAATATCCACATCAAATGTGATATTGAGCGTATCTTTGTAGCCCGTGCCAATAAAGGTAAGTCCCCCGCCCACATATTCAAGCGCGCTACGGAATGCTAAGTTCTTAATATTCACCATGAAGAACGCATTGCTACCCAAATATTTCAGCTTTGGCAAATCAACAGTGTCGATAGTCAAACCATAGCTTTCAAAGAAAGCACTGTCAGCAATGTACTCAAGGTTGGCCGGTAGACTATCCAAGGTCACACTTCCGTGAGTGAGTGCATCCAGAAATGCGCCTTCTCCGATACCCTTTAGCGTAGATGGGAGATTTAGCTCCTCTATCCTATCAGCGCCCTGAGCAATATAGTGCTGCATTAGAAAGGCACCATCGCCGATATATTCATAGCCTTCACCAATGGTGATTTCCTTAAGCCCGAAAAAGTTGAAGAATACAGCGTTGCCAATAATGTTTTTACTACTATCAATAACAGCATTTCTATAGTCATATCTGCCACCAGTACTACTGTCACGCTGAATCCTATTCGCTGAGACTTCGTCGTTTTCGCCGTATGGAGCAATCAAAATCAATTCTTCGATCGTATTGGTAGGATCAACTGTGCATGGGGCGCCGAAAAAGCCTTCCATGTTGTAACAGCCTAGCGCAGACTTTAAAGCGCGTTGCGTGCGGTTCGTGTAAAGATCAAAAGCGATTGTCAATTTAGTGAGGCGGTTATTCATAAAAATACCACCGCCAGTATATTGGAGTATCCAGTCTTCTGACCAAGTGTCATAGTAGTACTTATCAACACCAAATGTCTTGAAGCTCTTTGGCATATAGACTTCGGTAAGGTTGTTTGCTGCAAAAGCAAACGAGCCTAAGAGTTCAACGTTTTTGAGATCAATGTCGTTTAGTCCGGCGCTACGAAAAGCTTCGTCTCTGACTTGCTTCACGTTGTCGCCAAGCACCACTTCGCCAAGGTTTGTCCCCATAAAGGCTTGGTAGTCGATAACTTCAAGCGCTGAATCAAAATCCACTCCGGTGATACCAGAGTTTTTAAACGCACGGCCTTCGATTTTTGTAATGTTGTTCGAACCGAAGGTTTGTGCGAGCGCAGTAGTTCCCTCAAACACACTACCGTGAAGCGTTGTCACGTTGTCGCCGATAGTGAGACTAGACAAACTCGTACAATCTTTACAAATGCCCTGGCCTACTTCCGTCGTATCAACAGAAAGGCTCTCGACGTTGGAGCCGGCGAAGATATAGCCACCAATGGTCTGACTATTGCTAACAGCAACACTGCGGCTAGCCGCATTCAAATCGGCATTCCTAAACGCATTCCAGCCAATATATTTAATATTGCCAAGATTTGTTATTTTTACCTTCATACCTTCAAACGCACCAGTATGGCCTTCGTATGGGTTAGCGAGCGGATCAATCGCGACGCCGTCCACGAGCACAAGATAGTAATCGTGCTTGTATTCATTCCCATAGCTGGTTTCGTGGTCATCATACGTAATAGTGATATCTGCTGGATCCGCAATCACCATATTTTCGCCAAAGACGAGTTCAACTTCATGGGTGTTATCAAACATTTGGGAGACATTTTTAACTTGGATCTTAGAAGTATTGGTCATATCAAGTTTGGTCACATTAGCGGTGTCGGAGACTACACCGGAACAATCAGGAGTGGAATAGCGAGAACAAATTGAGTCTAAGAAATAGGTGTCCTTACCAGATGCCACATCATTGATTGATGGAACATTCACGGTAGTAATACCAGATGGTACAGATTTGATACCAATGTAGATATCGCCATCATCATTGGTTTCCCTGTCCCAGACTACGCCATCACCATCGGTGTAGGTGTCGTAGCTGACAGCGCTTGCACTATTAGAGCTAATTGCTCCAACTGATAAAATGGCAACAAAAAGCGCCAAAATTCTTAATCTTTTTATATTAAACAAAACCATTGTTTGTTCTCCCAATTTTGTTTGATATGACCTTTTGTACTCTTATAATAACATAAGCGTAACAAAAAACAATAGTTTTTATTGATTTTCGTCTTCTTCTGACTCTTCTTTGGTTTTGCCTTTTTTGAGGAAGCCAATAATTCTTTCTTTTTGCCAAAGAGCTATGGCAAAAACGAGCACAACGATTACTGCGACTATCGCTACCGGCACGAGGTTGCTTTCGCCGAGACCCATGCCGATGTAGTTGGTAATGACAATGGTTGGGATGTGGCCAAGTGTCATTAATATAATAAGTTTTTTGATTGGCACGTCGGTGAGGCCGGCCATGTAGCCGACCATGTCATCCGGCAGGCCCGGGAGCAAAAAGACTAGGAATAAAATAATGGCGGCATGCTCACCAAAAATAAAGTCGAATTTGTCCATGGCGGATTTCTTAAAAATCTTTTCAATGAGGCTGCGGCCGAATTTGCGCGAAATGATAATCATAATGAGATAACCGATAGTGCTGCCGATCAGAGTCCACAAGATTCCCCACCAGCCAAAAACAAAACCGCCAACGCCACCGACTACTTGGCCTGGAATTGGCGCCAAAATGATTTGGGCAATTTGGAGCAGTATATATATTAATGGTGCAAAAAAGCCCATGCGCTCGACAAACGCTACGACGCGGTCGTGGTTTGAAAGCAGCGCCGTAAGTGGGCCACTGCAAAGCACGTCCCAAATTACATAACCCGTGAGCAAAAGAATAACTCCCGCTAAGGCTATAGCTTTAGCCTTGGTTTTGCGGGAGATATTCTTTTTAATGATTGACATTATTTAGCGTATTCAACGGCGCGGGTTTCGCGGATGACATTAACTTTGATAACGCCAGGATAGCTCATGGTTGCCTCAATTTTATCGGCAATATCGCGAGCAAGTTTCAATGCAGAAAGATCGTCGATCGATTTTGGTTCCACAATAACGCGGATTTCACGACCAGCTGAAATGGCATAGGCTTTGTCGATACCTGGGAAGCTGGTAGCGATATTTTCGAGGTCTTTCATACGTTCGGCAAAGTTCTCAGCCGAAATGTTGCGGGCGCCTGGACGAGCAGCCGAAATGGCATCAACGATTTTGACGATGATAGCTTCCGGCGTAGTTGGCTCGATATCGTCGTGATGAGCGGCGATGGCGTGAACGATTTCGTCTGGCATGCCGTACTTTTTAGCGAGCTCAGCACCGATTTCGGCGTGCTTACCCTCGATTTTGTGAGTGACGGCTTTACCCATATCGTGGAGCAAGGTTGCGGTCTTGGTAATACGTTTGTCGGCACCAACTTCTTCAGCAATCATGCCGGCCATGTGGGCCATTTCGATAGAGTGAAGCAAGACGTTTTGGCCGTAGCTAGTACGGAACTTGAGTTCACCAAGTAAGTGCAAAATTTCGTGTGGGATACCAACGACGCCAACTTCGCGAGCGGCATCTTCGCCAGCGCGGACAACTTCTTTTTCGATTTCCTTTTCGGCCTTAGCCACAGACTCTTCGATTGAAGCTGGGTTAATGCGGCCGTCTTTCATCAAGCGTTCCAAAGCATAGCGTGCAACTTGGCGGCGGATTGGGTCGAACGAGCTAAGCACGACCATGCCCGGGGTATCATCGACCATGATGTCGACACCAGTGGCGCGTTGCAAAGCTTGAATGTTGCGACCTTCCTTACCAATGATGCGGCCTTTCATGTCGTCATCAGGAAGCTTGAGTGCAGTGATAGTGCGGTCGGCGGTGACCTCAGAAGACATGCGCTCCATAGCGGTAAGAAGTGCAGCTTGGGCAGTTTCGTCGATGTCGCGTTTGATTTCCTTTTGCTCTTTGTTGATGAGAGAAACGAGATCTTGTTTGATGTCGTTTTCGGTCATTTGCATGAGTTTTTCGCGAGCTTCTTGCTTAGAAAGACCAGCGATTTTTTCGAGCTTTTCATGTTGTTTTTCGCGGATGGTGCGAACTTCGTTTTTGAGATCCTCAAGCTCTTTTTCTTGTTTGGTGAGGCGCTCAGATTTTTTCTCGAGCTGATCGAGTTTGGAATCGAGAGTGGTTTCGCGCTCGGCGAGACGATTCTCAGTGCGCTTCCATTCTTTGCGGCGCTCGTTCTCTTCGGCTTGATTTTTTTCGGTGAGGCTAGCAGCTTCTTTTTTGGCGGCGAGCACGATATCTGAGGCTTCGTGTTTGGCCTTGCGAATCAGATCGTCTGCCTTATTTTTGCCGCCGTTCTCTTTTTTCTTGTTGTAGGCAAAAATACCGCCTGCACCAAAACCTAAACCGAGCACGGCCGCGACAATAGGAATTACAATTTCCATATGTATCCTTTCTAATTGTTTTGCTGATATTTTCCTCTATACCAGCGGGGTAACAAATGAATATAAATTAATAAATTTCCACTTCTAATTATACCACAAAAAAGATACTAACGCGTTCTAAAATCATACTTCTGGAGCGCGCTAGTATACTTTTTAAAATAGGCTTGATGCAGAAATGCGTGTCTCGACGCTACCGGTGCGCATGTTGCGAACGATGATGTCTGCACCGTTCCAAGAACGCTCGATGCGATGAGTCACGTAGCCGTGTGAGTCTCTAACTACTAAGGAGTTAGAAAGCAAGCTCCCTTCAATATAGGAATACGAGCCGTCCGGCGCGCGATAAATCACACCATTTCTGACTAGCATGTCTTCTAAATAACCCATATTTTTCTACCTTACAAGGCCAGTGTAAGGTATCGGTTTCAAAAAGGCAAGCATAGGCTATTTAATTAGCCGAAAATACCGCGTTTTTTGCTGTTTTTGAATTCTTCAAGTAATTCTTTTTGTTTTCTAGAAAGATTTTTTGGCGTCTCAACAATCACGGTAACGATGTGTGGGCCGCGATCACCATCGGCGCGGAATGGCACGCCATGGCCAGAAAGTTTAAATGGAGTGCCGGATTGAGTGCCGGCTGGAACTTTCATGATAATCTTGCCGTCTACGGTTTCGACTTCAATTTCACAGCCGAGCGCAGCATCAACCATGCTGATTTTTTCTTCAGAAAGAATAATGTTCCCTTCGCGGGTCAAAGTCTTGTGCGGTTTAACGTGGATACGAACGTAAAGATCGCCCGGCTCGCCGCCTTCTGGGGCTGGGCCACCTTTGCCGCGCAGGCGAATCGACATGCCGTCGTCGATGCCGGCTGGGATTTTAATTTTAAGATCACTGCCATTGTAATCCACGGTGTGCGTGGTGCCAAAAATGGCTTCTTCGAAAGTTAGCGTGACATTGACCTGATAATCGTCGCCGCGGCGTGGACGGCGTGGGCCGCCGCCAAAACCGCCAAAAATATTATTGAGGATGTCTTCAAAGCCACCGGCGCCGCCAAAGTCAAAGTTAAACCCACCAGCGCCGCCGAATGGATTACCGCCAGCAAATGGATTGCCGCCAGCACCGCCGTTAACGCCGGCGTGGCCGAATTGGTCATAGCGCGCACGTTTCTGCTTGTCGGAAAGGACGTCGTGCGCTTCGTTAATCTCTTTGAATTTGGCCTCGGCTTCTTTGTCGCCAGGATTTTTGTCGGGATGATATTTAACCGCTAATTTGCGGTAGGCTTTTTTGATTTCGTCATCAGATGCGTTTTTAGAAACGCCGAGTACTTCGTAATAGTCACGTTTTGCCATACAAAATATTATACGCTTTTAGCAGTCTAAATGCAAGAGTGCTAGAATTGGTTCTTCCAGTTCTCAGCTTCGGCGACAGCGTCTTCGCTGACGGCTGCGGTGACAAAATTAACAACGCCGTCACGCACGGCTACCGTGGAATAGCAACGATCTACAGCGGCGTCCTCGCATGGGCGAATATACACTTGGTAGGTACGTCCGTCCGAGACGTCAAACCTAAAAGTGTAAATTTCTGGATCTAAGTTATAAAGCGTGAAGCTAGATTCGATGAGCGTAGTTTTGTAGTGATACTTATAACCATCTTCCGTTACGGCGCCTTTAGTAGCTGCAGCTAGTTCACTTTCTGTGAAAACGATGTCGGTAAGCTGCTTCTTGATGGCGGCGGCTCCTTGATAGCCGTAGGTCTGAGACAATTGGTAATAGTTTTTAATATTCAGATACTTGTCGTCTCCCTCTTCGTTTTCCCCGTATTCCCAATCTTTAATCGGTTGTTGGTTGGAATTGCTATTAAGCGCAATAGCCGCAAAAATAACAACCAACACGACAAGTATGGCTGCGGCCAGAGCGATGTATTTGATGTGTTGCTTTTCGATTTTTTGTAGCTTTATCATTATTCTGGTAACTCCGCATAAAGTTCATTCATTAGATAATTGAGGTGCGTCGTGACATAGTATGAGTGGGCCGGCATGCAGAGGAATTTTTCTGAGGTTTTGTATGTTCCACTGTAGTCGGTACCGTTTGACCCGGAGCATCGTTCGTCGATATGAGTATGCGGCGAGGCTGTTCCGCGAATAGCGGCACACTTTGGCGGGCCGACCTCGCCAATCACCGTGCCTGCAGCAACGTTTTGGCCATCGAGAGCGGCAAATTTTTCATCGTACGAGAAGTGTCCTAACCAGAACTTTGTGCCATTTGGGGTTGTTAGGAACATTGCGGCGCACTTACGTGTGTCGCCATCAGGGTTATAACCCTCATTGTACTCACTATATTTAATAGTACCCTCGGTGAAGGCAACTACTGGAATACCCTCTGCGGTACCACTATCTGTTTCTCCTCCCCTACCAAGGTCCACTGCGGCATAGTCGTGATGCGTGCCGCACCAACCAAATGCTGTAGTTCCGTCTGCGTTTTTGCCCCGGTATTCTTTGTATTGGTCTGGCTCGAGAGAACAAAAACCGGACAAACTCAGGCCTTGCCCAGTTTTGCTATTTTTGTTGTAGTTTTTCTTTGTAGTGCCAGGGTGTGGCCAAGCATATACAACGCCATCAATTGTTTTGTAGGTGACGCCGTCGATGGTGCCGCCGAGACAGGAATTGATCGAACGGTTCTTGGCGTTTGCCATTGACTGAATACCCTGCATAAGGGTTTCGACTGCTTTTTCCTCGTAACCGACTGAATAGCCAATGACTTTGACGTTTTCATTGCTTTTAGCAACTTCTTTTGCGGCATTGACGACCGCAGTTTGATTGCTGACGAAGAAGATGTTCTTTTCGGAATCAATCTGGCCAGCGATTTCTTCAATCTTATCTTTGATGTTTTCAGCCGTAATCTCCGATACGTAAACCGTGTATTTCTTAGCATCGGCCACAGTGTCAGAAAATTCTACGTTTGGCAGCTTACTCGTGATCGCATTTTTTAAGCCTTCGTCAACGCTTTCTGCCACAATTAAAATTTCGGATTCCGGAACCTGGTTTTGGCCTTTGCCTGGGTTAAGGTTAACGGCTCCGCTAGCTTCAAGTAGGTTCAGGTAATAAAGTGCGGATGGGAGCCTGTGTCCGTAGAATTCTCTATAAGCTCCGGCATGGTCGATTTCATTAAGCGCCAGCGGGTCGGTTGGCTGCTTTTTGTTTTCCGTGCCATATGTTCCTTTTTCTCTGCTGCCACCTTCCCAACGGAAAGATGTGCCAGGCGTTTCGTAATAGCGATAGATGCGCCAGGTAGCGAGGATAAGACCATCTGTGCCCTTGGACAACTCATTTAGCGTAGAAATTGTGGACGGGAAATTATCTGAATTCCAAGTCTGAAGTTCACTGACGAGAAAATTAACCTGGGTATCGAGATCCGTTGCCCTTACGTTGTTCTTGTTCGCCTCTTTGATCAGGTTCTCTTTTCGATTTTTACTAGTCCATTGCACGATACCTACGCCAGCTTGGCTTCCTGCGTCTTTCAGAATTTCCGTAATGTAGCTGTTTCCTTTTGTGTCAATCATCCTATTAATAGTGTCGCAACCGGCACCGCTTTTATAATGATTGCCGTCTCCGTCGTAGCCGCCATTTTCTACCTTGCATGGCCAAAAGCCACCTTCCCAATCTAGGTTGCCCGCGATGGCAGCGGCAGCAATTGGAGAATAGCCGGCTTTCATGAGCTTATCGAGAACCATTTTGGCATTTTCTAGGCTAGATGAGCTCTGCCTTTCTGGCGTGATGCCGGCGAGAGAGGTGCTTTGTGAGCTTGACACCGAACAACTGTTTCTGACCCCATCTGGGTCGTAGAAATAAATATTGTTTTCAGCGAATTTGCGGATAGTGCCGCGGTCAATAGCGTTGGCTGAGCCTACCGCGACAATACAGCCAGCACCCAAAATAGTAGCGACGAGGGCGATGACTTTCAAATGTCTTTTCATATTGACCTTTCTTTTGTTATTTTTTGTCAGCTGGATTGGTGGTGATTAGGGTTTCCTCGGTTTCGGAAGCGATAATCTGGATGTGGACGTGGTTTTGGCCGGCGAAGAAGAGGCCTTGACCGACTGGGAAGTTGGCGAGACGGCGTTTTTCTTCTTCGGTGAGCTTAAACACCTCCGAGAGCATATCGACGGCAGAGACGTTTTGCTTGAGCAAAAGCTGCGTCGAGGAGTTGGCCACGATGGCGCGACCAAGTTTGGTGCTCATGAAATCTTCAACGTCCTGAGTAACGGTTGTAAGACCAAGATAATACTTACGGGCGCGTTTGGCAAGACTAAAGAGGAAGTTCGCCGAATCTTCGAACTGCATCAACTGCCAGGCTTCATCAACGATTAGGAGGCGTTTCTTCTTCTCGGCGCGAACGATATTCCAAATGTGTGAAAGCACAATATACATAGCGACCGGACGAAGTTCGTCCTCGAGGTCACGAATATTAAATACCACCATTTGGTTGTTAATATCAACGTTGGACTGCTGAGAGAAGATACCAGCAAAGGTACCGCTAGTGTATTTGCGGAGGCGCTGTGCGAGTTGCGGGCCAGTGCCGCCCATATGGAGCAACGTATCATAGAGGTTGGCCATGGTTGGCGGAGTCGATTGATGCGTGAGTGGATCAGAGGTAATACCGACGCGCGCATAGGTATCGATGAGGGCTTGGTCGAGATCAGCCTCTTCGTTAGCGGAAAGTGCCGGCACGACTTGACCGTTGGCCGAGATTTGGTTGCCGCCAAGCATCAAGCGGAGCAAACCGTGCAAAGTCACGAGGTTAGCGCGCAAAGAATCGTTGGCGTCTTCGGAATCGACTACCTTTGGCAAATCGAATGGGTTAATACGAACGTCGGAGTTGAGCGAGAGACGAATATAAGTGCCGCCCACAGCATCAGCGAGTTTTTGATACTCGTTTTCTGGGTCGATAATGATGATTTCGGAACCAAGCATCATCGAGCGAATAGCCTCAAGTTTTACGGTGAAGGATTTACCAGCACCAGATTTAGCGAAGACTACCATGTTGGCGTTTTCAAGCGAGAAGCGATCGAAGATCACCAAACCGTTGTTGTGCATATTGACGCCGTACAAAATACCTTTATCCTGGGTAAGGTCGGCAGAAGTGAATGGGAAGCTGGTGGAAATTGCACCAGTATTCATGTTGCGGCGAATTTGCAATTGGTCAACACATTGTGGCATGGTTGAGTTCATAGCCTGCTCTTGCTGCGAAGAAGCAACCTTCGAGAAAATCATTTGCTGGCCGAAAGTAGTTTCAATCTTTTGTTGGACGAATTTGAGCTCTTCCAAGGATTCGGCCCAAATCGTAACATAAAGGCCAAAGCGGAAGAAACGCTCAGCGCCAACCTGGAGTTGGTCACGAAGTTCCTCGGCGTCGTTAATAGCGGCTTCGAGTTCTGGATCACGCACTTTTCCCTTTTCAGCGTTCAAGCTCATCGAAGCTTCAAGCTGGGTCACCTTGGTACGCAAGTTCTTCATCACAACAGCGGATTCGACTGGATAAATAAACATTGAGACGTCGACAACTTCATCCATATTAATAATGGAAGAAATCCAGCCCGTGTAGAGCATGCGTGGGTAGCCATAGACGTAGAGCGTGCGACCGTATTTGGTGCCAAGGCGGAAATAGCTGGAGTGAATTTCAATAGAGGATGGAGAGATAAGATCGCGCAATGTGTTAGTACCTTGCTCGAAGGCACGTTGGATTCTGGCGTCCTCGGCAGCCTTAGCTTGAGCGGCGAGCTCGGCCTGAGTTGGTTGTTTTTTTCTAGCCATTTTGCTTTTCTCCTTTCCTGACGTACATGGTTGCAAGCTTCGAGAAGTCGGCGAGCGGTTCGTTGGCAGCCGTGTCTGGGTTGTTGAAGTTATAATACAGCTGACCAAGTTCCTTAGTGTTCAAACGAACAGATTGCACGCCCACGCGGAAGAGACCGGAAATCACCGAGTCAACGCGGTTATCAAGTTCGGAAATAGCTTTTTCGTAGGTAGCGCGATCAATACGGGTAACAGCTTGGTTTTTGCTCTTTGAGAAGACTTTGAAGAAGTTTTTAGTCTGATCGAAGAATTTTTCAGCAGTCATCGACGAATAGAATGGAATCACAATGAAGAATGACTTGTCCATAATGTTGGCTTCTTGGGCAAGGATGTCGATGAAGTTGATGTAGTCATCCATCAAGATGCCAAGAAGCATGTTGTCGGTGTCGCGGCGAACTTTGGCGAGGTGCTCAATGTACGGAGCGATATCGACACGCTGTGAACGGACTAGAATCTGGACGTTGAATTTCAAAGAGTTAAGGAAGTCTTGGTAGGAAAGCTCGACCGATTCACGTTCGGTTTCGGACATGAGCTGGAAGTTAATCGATTTACAAGCTACAACGGCGCGGAAAGAACCGTCTTTCATAATAACCATATTGTCGCGAATCTCGGAGATTAACAGGCTGGACTGAGTAGAAATTGGCGCTTCGGCATTTGGCGAAACTGGCTGGGCGGCCTTGGCGTCCATAGCGGTAGCGCCGAGATTCATAATATTTGGGTTGGCTTGCTGCGGATGCATGCCTGGCATGGCTTGCATTGGTTGGCCTGGCATAGCCTGCATCGGCTGCTGGGCCGGCATGGCTTGCGACGTCGGTTGCGGACCGGCCGGCATAATGATTTGCGGTTGGCCTGCAGCTGGTTGTGGTGTTTGATTCTGTGGGTTCATAGCTTAATGTAGCGAGATAAACACTTCGCTGTCTTCCTTTCCTTTAATGCGTTTAGCTTCTTTCGCGATGGACGATACTGGTAAATCGGTGGTGCTTGCTAGATCAATCATGGCTTGCTCTTTCGGGCTCTTATTGGAATTTTTAACGTAGACTGGCTCATTTGGTTCGTCGTCGTCTGGTTTTGGGACCGGGATACGTTCTTCTTTCTTGATTGGTGAGTTTGGCAGGACGACTACTGGCGAGCTAAAGTCTGGGCCATCCACCGGCGGTGCGGCAGCCGCGGCCGGATTATATGGCTTGCCCATGGCTGGCGGCTCAATAGTTGGTGCAATATTCGGAGCTACTGGAGCTGGTGCCGGAGCAGCCTGGACGGCTGGGGCAGCCTGTGCGGCCGGATTGTTCATCGGCACGGCTGGAGCCGGGGCTGCCGGAATGCGATATTCGCTAGCGTTGAAATCGCGGGTGATAGTAGGTGCAGCGCCCTGGGTGCTGGTGCTTGGAGCAGCCGTAAATGGTGTTTCGGAAGCCGCGATGGCTTTGCGCATATTTTCCATGACTTCGGCGTGACGAGCATTCTCGTCTTTTTGCAAGATAGTGTCGATGTTGTTGAATTGGCCATTTTCCTCGAAGATGTCGGCGACTGAGTTGGCCTCGGCGGCAAGATCATCACGCATGACACTCGAGTTGATGCTGCTGATAGCGCGACCTTCGGAGTCGACGATGTTAGCCAAGAACGACAAGCGGTGTGCGGCTTCTTCGCCGGAAATGTCACGAGTACGATTCTCCACTTTCACCTTTGGTGCAGTAATTAAAATTGTGGATTCTGGTTGGCCAGCTACCCAGAGTTTTTTGCGCGGCTTGATATAGAAAGTAATCAAAGCGGCCAAATAGGTTTCCATCGGCTGGTCCTTCTTGAGCGGCAAAGACAGCGCCAAGAGTAACAGGGTCGGCGGAACCGGCAAAATCGCTAGTAATGGGTGGAGTTGAAAAAGACCCACCGCTAGAGCGATTAAACCACCCGCGATCAAAAGATAGACGAACTGCCTGAACGTAAATGGTCCTAGGAGTTTATCGTCCGCCTCAACGTCTTGAGGGACTTTATATTGCGCCATATACTATTATTATAGCATAAGCGAATCAAAAAACCACCAAGTTAATGGTGGTTTTTTGTGGTTTGTTTTAGTCGGTGTAGATGAAGCGGATTAGGTCTCCGACCAAGAAATTGTAAAGTTCGTTCTTGGAGATACCATGGTTCAAACTACAATATTCTCGGAAGTGGGCCAACGCCTCACTGTAATGCCAATCGGAGCTGAGGAAATCATCCACGGCTTCTTCGATTTCGTCAACAGTGGCTCCCGTGTCAAAGATGCCTTCAATCCTTGGAAGATATTGATCGGTGTAATCCCTTTGAACATCGGTATGGAATGGTTCTGGTTCGTCATCGACTGGTGGAATATCTGGCTGCCTTGGGGCGCTTGGCGTGCCGCCCGTAGGAGCGCCGCCGGTTGGGCGACCGCCAGTTGGAGTGCCACCTCTTGGAGCGCCACCATTTGATGGGTTCCCGCCGTTTGACGGATTGCCACCGGTTGGAGCGTTGCCACCACCGCCGCGATATCCGCGCGAACCAACACCGTAATTAATCGGGTTACCATCAGCATCGTGGTTCTTTTCACGGTATTCACGAGCCTTCTTAGGAAGGTCTTGTAAGATAAGGTGTGGATCGATTGGAATCGCATCGTTGTCGACCCATTTGTTTTCAACCATATCGATGAGCTGGTACGAAGCATCGGCGGTACCAGGTTTCTGGTTATCAGCAGTATTGCTCGTCCTGAGGCGATCAAATGATGGTGTAATCTTCATGAGTGCTGGGAACAACAGCTTGCGTTTAATCGTATTCATACGTTGTTCGTAAGTTGCGTTCTCTTCCGTAATCAAAGCACTGGCCTCTTCGTCCTTAATGACGTTACCAGTCGAGTCGCGCAGCAGCTCGCCGTTTTCGTCGCGTTTCCAGACTTCTGGTGAGTAGTGCTTGTTGTTAATATTCACTACGTGCTTGAGTGTTTCTTCATCGAAGATGCTATCCCAGTTATCTGGGTCCAAAATCGAGGTAATAAGTTTAACCGAAGCAGGGTTCTGCGTGTTAAAGGCACCTGGCTTCAATGTCTTTACGATACTATCGAGCAACTGGATGGCGTGTTCAGAAGAGTTAGTAATCTGACGGTTGCCAATCATAGATGAGAACATCGAGCCAGCCCATGCAGCATTGCCCTTGTAGCCACTGGCCATAATGGCGCGGCCGATTGTGGTACTGTAGCGATCAAGGCCGATGAAGTTCTTAATCGTGTTGCCGTCAGCATCTTTGATGCTAATGGCGCCTGGGTGAATACCTGCCAACATGGCGTAAATATCGTTAATTGGGTCACCAATTGGAATATCGTAGTTGGACAATACTTCCTTCATAAAGGCGGCATCATCCCTGGCGGCGCCATCACGATAGATACGAGCCAGAACATTGCCGTTCTGATCGCGGAAGTTGAAGTATAGGCCGTTTTCGTCTACTTGGTTATACAGCGTTGCACGATGCGGAGCTTTTCTCATAATATCACCAGGAAGAACTTCGACATATCTGCCCCTCCTATAGTCTTCTTCCGTACAGAATCCGGCTTGATAGTCTGCCTCGGTCCACTTTGGCCTGCGGCCAAGTTCATCCACAGCCCAACCGTCATCATCGATATAATAACCAACGGTAAAGTTACGGAATTCACGTTTGTTGTAACCGTTGTGGCCCCATTTGGCCAGCATCACGCCATATTCAGAACGCTGCTTAGACTCAACCTTAGCGGCCTGAGTAATGATTTTAGCAAGCACACGATGGTCGCCATGTTCACCGCCAACCGTTTGTATATAACGTTCGTAAGCTTCTGGATTCTCGAAGCGGCCATATTTATCACGCTTGTTAGCTTCGAGGAATTGATCAACCATGAAGTTGATATCATTCTCGTCGTCAACTTCTTTCTGCATAGCAGCACGGTGCAAGCCAAGATAAGCCTTAGCCGAGCGTTCACCAAGTTGGTAATCGATCGTTCTAGTGTCTTTGTTCTCAAACTTAACCTTGTCTGGATCGAAGCCGGCGTAATTAGGGTTCGTAGCAATCATATGTTCAAGAATTTCGCGACGACGCCTGATGTCTTCTGGGCTCAAATCTTTAGCATAGTACTTCTTGTAATCATCGAGTGCGTGGTCAACCTGAGAAGCAGAGTTGGCTTCCTCGAGGGCAAGGGTACGAGCGAGCTTAGCCCTTCTAGTAACCGGCGTGGCCTGGGCGGCCTTGTCGGTAACGTCATTCATATTAAGCGTCTTGTAGTTGGCATAGATTGTAGCGCGACTCTTAGCAATCTTGTTCGCGTTTTCAGTATCCATCTCACGCAAGGTCTTGCGGTTCAACAGATACTGCTGCAATCTAGCGCTCGGGCTTTCAAGGGCAGCAAGATTCTTAGCCCTGGTATTTTCGCGGCGACTTTCGGCCCAGGCGCGGTTGGCAGCAAGTGGCTTGGCGGCAAGGCCGCGGATCTTGTCGTTGACGGTGCTGAGGAAGGTGCCAGACATCTTCATGAGTGACCAAGAGCCAATCAATGGGAAGACTTGCACGGCGAGACCGAGGATCAGCATAAACATATTGTTGCTTCTGACGGCGTTAGCAATAATTGCCCAACCAGCCAAGCTGGAAGCGCCAAAGAGCAAGCTAAACATTGGGTAGAAAACCAACATCTTCTTAAATAGGTCTTTCCACTTGCGGAAGAGGCTTTCGGTGTTTGGCAGCATATAACAAACTAGTGCGAGCGGTGAAACCATCACGAGTAAGATAACGACCGCTTGACGCATAGCGATAGTAATAAGACCAGAAATGATAGCAACGAGACCACCAAGAAGGGTTGGAATAAGCATCCAAAGCGCACCAGATGAAAGGGCCACGCCACCAATTGCAAGGTCGATACCGGCGCCGCCGATAATGGCACCAGCGATATCGGTAAAGCCCATACCGCCTTCGGTGGCAATTTCACCAACTTGCATTGGGATACTTTCAAAGAAGCCACGCAAGCTAGAACCAATAATGTTGGAGACGTCTACTACGATAGTACAGAGGTGGAAGCTGAGGTTCACGAGCACTGCAGCAATAATCAACTTCGGCAAAACTTTCTTAATACCATAATTAGAAATGCCCACGCCAGTAATTTGCGAATAGATCACGACGAGGAAGAAAATTATAAAGACAATGTTTGTGAGATTAAGACAGTATTGCCAGACGACATAGATTGGGTTGCCAGCTGAGTTTGACAGCGGCGTAATCACCAACAAATCTTCGATTACATTATAAAGTGAGTCGACAGCCTTAGAAATGACAGTCATGACTGGACAGACTAGCCAGCCCACTGGGCTAAGCTGACTGCTACAGCTTTCGCCTGGCACTGGGTCGGTGTTGACCTTTTCAGGTTCAGGCTGTTCTGGCTCCGCTGGTTGCTCTGGTTGTTCTGGGGTTTCTGGATTTTCTGGAGTCTCAACAAGATCTTCAGGCAATTGTTCGTCGGTCTGTTGAATTTCATTAGCAACACGTGGCAGAGTTTCGTTTGGCTCTGCAAAAGCAGTATTAACAGGGGCGACTAGCCAAATGAGCATAAGAAAAACGCCTAACAGAAGGCAATAAAAACGCTTTTTGATGGTATTTTTCACACTCATAATAATCTGTTTTTAGGCCTCCCACTCTAGGCGCTTGATTAATTATAGCACGCATAAGCGTTTTTGTCAAGTACTTTATAGGGATATTTTGAAGATTTTTAGCGGTTTTTTAGTGTGGACTTTTCGCGTGTTTATGATATGATGGGTTTAAGTTAACAAGTTTAAATTTAGCATGAAAAAATTCAAAAAATTTGTCATTATTCTGGGGGCATTATTAATTGTGGCTTTGCCGTTCTGCGGCAACATCAGCGCGTATGCCGATGGCCCGGAAGTCATAGTCGAAGACACTACCTTCTTTGGCCTGAAGCCTTGGTATAGCGGGCTACGCGATAAAAACACTGGCGAGCTAGTCTGTGTACAAGACGTCCCGGATTCAGGTAGTAATTGTCTTTCCCTGACCACTTTCATCTGGACAGCAGTCGCCAACGTTGCAACTGATTTGGCCGTGATCGCTGCGTTTGGCGCGATCGGCTTCATGCTTTATGGCGGTTATCTATATATGTTCTCTAACGGCGAAGCGGCCAAGGTTTCCGCTGGTAAAAAGACTATTACCAATTCAATTATCGGCCTTGCTGTCGCAATGCTCGCGAACGTAATTTTCACGACCATTAAGACTGTCCTTCTAGTAGATGGTTACTCGGTTGGCGTGGAGGCTGGCGGAGCGCAGCATAATCTTGTGAATATTCCGGATCCAGGCCTAGTAGCAACTGAGACTATCCAATGGGTAGTTGGCGTAGCCGGTGTAGTCTGTTTAATCTTCATCATACTGGGCGGCGTTGGCTATACTACCTCAAATGGTGATGCAGCCAAGGTCAAGAAAGCGAAAGACACGATCCTTTACGCGTTGATTGGCCTCGCCATTGTTGGCTTGGCTGAAGTAATCACTGCGTTCGCCGCAAACATGATTCGTGATTCCAAAAAGGATACAGTTAGTACAATATTAATAAAGGAGGCAAATGAAGAACAAATTAGTTAAAATTATCACCGCTATCGTTGCAGTGGTTTTTACTGGTAGCTTAGTGGTTGCTCCGGCTTTTGCAGATGGCGAAGATCCATTTTGCAATGACGACATGGGCAACGCTGCACGGTCCGCCATGGGCTGCGACGACAAAGATGAGACCGACGCAACTGATGTCATAATTAACATTGTCAATGCCGTACTTGGTATCCTTGGCCTAGTGGCTGTAGTATTTATTATCATCGGCGGCGTCAACTATATGACTTCTAACGGTGACGCGGCAAAACTCAAAAAGGCAAAAGATACGATTCTTTATGCCGTGATTGGCCTCGTGATTTGCGCACTAGCGTTCGCAATTGTAAACACCGTGATTCGAATTATTAATGAAGGAAACGAGGAGTCGGGACAGTCAAGACAGATAGGAACATCACAAGTAGCATAACCGAAATAATATATTAATAATATTGCGCACCGCTAAATGGTGTGGTATAATTTGAGAAAATAAGGGAATATAACTATGGACAAAATTCTAACTACTCTAGCAATCACGCAAAGAATCAATAAGGTCGGCGAGAACGGTACTTATGATGATTTGGAAAATGGTACCAACACCATTTATGATATCATCAACGGTATCCTCGGTGCCCTCGGTCTCGTTGCTGTGATCGTCGTTATCATTGGTGGTATCCTTTACATGACCTCCTCTGGTGATGCAGCCAAGGTTAAGAAAGCAAAAGACACCATCCTTTACGGTATCATCGGTCTCGTTATCTGTGCTTTGTCTTTCGCAATCGTCAACTTTGTCATTGCTAAACTCTAAAGTAAGAATTTCAAAATCTCCCCTACGGGGGAGATTTTTTGTTCCCTATTCGCTATATATAATATATATAACACCAAAAAGCGCCCGGTCTAGGCGGGCGCTTTCTAATTCCTTATTGGATTTGGATTTTCTTTGGTAGTTCGACTTTTTCTTTATCGAAGGTAATGGTGAGAACACCATCTTTAAGCTCAGCTTTGACGCTGTCTTCATCCTCGCGAACTGGTACCGGGAGAGCAATAGTGCGGGAGAACTCACCCCAGTAACACTCTTGGATGTGCCAACGAGTCGTGGTTTCGTCTTCGCCGCCAGAAAGCACACCGGAAATCGTCAAGATGTTGTCAGAGATGCTGACATCAAGATCAGATTTCGAGATTCCAGCCGTGCGAGCTTTTACTACTAATTTGTCTGCCGTTTCATAGACATCTACTGCGAGCTGTCCAGGAAAATCATCGGCATCTGCCCATCCTTCATCATCTGCTGCTGCGCCATCGTCAACAGGAGTTTCCTCTTCTTCAACAACAGGAACTTCCTCTTCCTTTGGAGCTGGAGTAGCCTCTTCTTCGCCCAAAAAGGCAGCTGCGAGGTCATCTTCCATCAGCAAGTCATCGTTACTCATACGAGCCATGTTTCCTCCACACTTATTAATTATGCTTTATTATAAAGGACTTTCATAGTAAAATCAAGAGAATTATGGGTTTTATTGTAAAAAATACAACAATTAAAAATCCGTTGGACTTAATTTGCCCGCACACCTGCATCGGTTGCGGAACGCTGGGAGACGCACTATGTGGGTGTTGTAAAAATAACATTCTGCAAGACCACATAAATTATTGCCCGATTTGCAAGCACGAAGCGCCGAGTGGCCTCTGTAAAAACTGTTTTTTGCCGCCATGCTTTATGGTGGGTTGGCGCGATGAACTGGTGTTTAAGCTGGTTGAAGAATACAAATACCGTTCGGTGCGAGCAATGAGCGAAGCGTTGGCCGAGCTACTAGACGGAGTACTGCCGGAAATTGACGGCGAGGTAGTGATAGTTCCCTTACCAACTATTAAGCGCCATGTGCGAGAGCGTGGCTTTGACCACATGATGAAGATCGCCAAAGCCTTAGCAAAGAAGCGCGGGTACCAGGTGCAGCCAATTTTAAAGCGTGCTAAAGACACCGTACAGGTGGGGGCAAACCGTGAGGCGAGGTTAGTCCAAGCGGCCGAAGCTTATGTGGTGAATGGAGTAATCAACAAGGACGTCACGTACCTTCTGGTCGACGATGTTTGGACGACAGGCGCCAGCATGAAAGCTGCCACCAAAAAGCTCCAGCGAGCTGGAGCTTTGAAAATCGTTTTAGCGGTGTTAGCGGTTAACCGCGGTGCAGCTTGAATCAATTAATGCTGCAGCAGTCTTTTCTGGCTGGTCGTCGGTTTTATCAGATGGAAGGGCGTTGATCACAAAGTTAACGATGGCAAAGGCCAAGAAGGCGACGATCAAACCAATTAAGGCATAAAGCACGGTGTTTTTAGCGTCGGTGACTTTTTTGGCGTCGCCACCAGAGATAACATAGCGGATACCACCCATAATAAGCATAATAACGGCAATAATGCCAACGATGTAAAGAATGGTGCTAGTGATAGTATGGAAAATACCGGTCTCGCCAAAGAGATTGGCAGGGCAGCCGTCACAACGTGCAGCCTCGACGCCCTCTTTGAGGGTCATAGCAGAAACGTTGGAAGCAATGCCAACAGACACCATGGTTATAGCTAATATAATTGGTAGGATGATCTTCGCTAACTTTTTCATAGTCCTATTATAACATATTTTGCGAAAAAGTGTGAAATTATGCTAAAATGGATTCATTGGAGGGTTACCCAAGTGGCTGAAGGGGACGGTTTGCTAAATCGTTAGTCTGGAGTGATCTGGAGCGGGAGTTCGAATCTCCCACCCTCCGCCATACTCTGGTGAGTATGCGAAAAGTGAGAAATCAAACATGAAAAGATTTTTTAAAGCCAGCACTCTGAAATATGTCGCTGTTTTTTTGTTACCAATTGCCCTAACGATCGCTTTTCGTTGCGGGCTAAATAATGATACTTGGTTCCAGCTGGCTGAGGGCAATTATGTAGCCGAGCAAGGTTTTTTCACTACTGATCCGCTAACGATGCACGAGGGACTAAATGTCACTCTGCAAATTCCAGCTTATCTCGTACTACTGCATTGGGTATACGGCGTGTTCGGTGAACTTGGCATCTACATCATGATGCTGCTCGTTTCCCTGTTGTTTACCGTAGTAATCTACAAACTATGCATGTTGCTGAGCAACAAAAATGCAAATCTCTCCCTGGCGCTAGCCGCAATTACGTCTAGCATGCTGGGCTTTTTTGGTTTCTTCGTCACCCGTCCGCAGGTCTTCAGCTACCTGTTTATGGCGAGCCTGATTTTGGTACTCGAGCTATACATTAAGACCAAGAATGCTAAGTGGCTTTGGCTTTTGCCGGTTTTGTCGCTCCTGCAAATTAATTTCCATGCTTCCCTTTGGTGGCTACTGATTATCGTGGTCGGAGTTTACATTATTGACGGGTTCAAGCTTAAAAAACTGCATCTAGAAGGATACAAAAAGAAGCCGTTAGTGCTGGCCCTAATTGGCATGATAGCAGTAGGCTTTATTAACCCTTACGGATACCGCGCAATTCTCTATGTTTTGACCAGTTTTTATGCTTGGCCGATTGCGGAACTCGTTTCGGAAATGAAACCCTTTGCGGTGATGACGCCTTACGGTTTACTTGTTTATGGCATCATCGTGCTGGTGGCACTTGGGTTTATTTATGGAAATAAACGCAACGTGCGCATGCGCCACTTAATGTTGTTCTTTGGATTTTTGGCGCTCAGCATCGGCTCACATCGCGGACTAGCACAACTGTTTACCGTGATGTTCTTCCCTCTAGCGCTCGTCTTTAAAGATTTCCGCCTAGAAAAACTTGGTACGGCAAGGGTGCGCTCTGCGGTGATGGTCTGGTCGTCCATTTTGATTATCTACCTTTTTGCGGGAGCCTGCGTAATTAACTTCCCGAACTTTGGCGGCACAGAGTTTCAGTCACTAAGGATGGCACTTGACGTGATTGAGGAAGACGTGGCAGCTTCCGACAAAGACAAGAGCCAGCTTAAAATCTACACTGGCTATGGCGATGGTTCGTATCTAGAATTTCGTGGCTATAAACCATACCTAGACCCGCGCGCGGAGGTTTTCCTAAAGATCAACAACGGTAAGGAAAATATCCTTGAGGAATGGTACGAGCTAAAACATGGTGCAATAAAAGTGAGTGATTTTCTGGACAAATACGAGTTTGATTATTTGCTCGTGCGGGTCGATTCGGCGCCGCTTTACGATTTGGAAGATGAAAATTACGAACGAATTTATAAATTTGGTGATTCAAGGGCGGAAGTTTATAGGCGCATAGAACATGAAGAATAAAAAAGTCGTCATTATTGGGGCGGGGCCAGCTGGTTTAACGGCCGGCTATGAGCTCTTGAAAAAAGGCGGCTTTGAGGTGACGATTCTCGAGGAAACCAAGGCAATTGGTGGGATTTCGCGCACGGTAAATTACAAAGGCAATCGCATGGATATGGGCGGGCACCGTTTCTTCTCAAAAGTGCCAGAAGTAAATGCTTGGTGGGATGAGATGCTCCCAATGATGAAGCGCGATCGTTTGTCACGTATTCTATTTAATCAAAAGTTTTTCGATTACCCAATCACGCTCAAAATGGCAACCATCAAAAACCTTGGGCTAGGTACAACTTTTGTGGCTGGCTGCAGTTATCTAAAGAGCGCCGTGCACAAACGCAAAGAAAACTCGCTGGAAGATTTTTACATTAATCGCTTTGGCAAGAAGCTTTATTCACTGTTTTTTGAGAATTATACCGAAACGGTTTGGGGCAGGCACCCGCGAGAGATTTCGCCGGAGTGGGGAGCGCAGCGCGTGAAGGGGCTGTCGATTTTGGCGATTTTGAAGGATATTTTTGGCAAAAAACTGAGGTGCAAAAACCGCAAGGTAGAGACGTCGCTGATTGAGGAATTCTTGTATCCAGAACTAGGCCCGGGCCAAATGTGGGAGACGGCGGCCAAAAGGATTGAGCAAATGGGTGGCAAAATCATTTTCGAGGCTAGGGCTGTAAAAATTGAACGTGACAAGCATAACGCCGTGACGAGTGTCGTTTACGAAAAGGCCGGAAAAAAGACAAAGCTGGCCTGCGATTTTGTGGTTTCGTCGATGCCGGTGAAGGATTTGGTAGAAGCGATGGATGCGGTGCCGGACAATGTGCAAAAGATTGCCAGTGGACTGCCATATCGCAGTTACAAAACTATTGGCGTACTAATTAAGCGTATGTCGCTCGACAAGCAGCGCATCATCCCAGATAACTGGGTTTACGTACACGACAAAAACGTGCGCATGGGGCGCTTCCAGGTTTACAACAACTGGTCGCCACGCATGGTAAAAGAGCCGAAGAAGACCGTTTGGTTGGGTTTGGAATACTTCTGCGATGAGGGCGATGAATTTTGGCAGATGAAAGACGCCGATCTGGCTAAACTAGCAACCGAAGAAATGGAAAAACTGCATCTGATAAAGAGCGAAAAAGATTTGCTTGATTACCACGTAGAGTGCGTCAAAAAAGCCTACCCGGCCTACTTTGATACCTATAGCCAATTTGATACGCTACGTAAATATCTCGACAAAATCCCAAATCTCTACCTAGTGGGGCGCAACGGGCAACATCGTTACAACAACATGGACCACTCAATGTGCACGGCGTTTGAAGCGGTAAAAAATATCGTGAGCGGTGAGAAATCCAAAGAGAACATTTGGAACATCAACACCGAAAAAGAATATCACGAAAAATAATTTATGATATAATGAGCTTATGGTAAAGATAGTGGAACGCGTAGACTGGGAAGCTGAAGAGTATGTTGTGCGCGATAGAAATGTCGGCTGGTATTTTGGGTTGTTTATCGTGGCCGCAGCGCTGATCGCTTTGTCGGTGTGGCAGCATTGGTGGACATTCCTGATTTTGGTCGTACTTTGCGTAATCGTGCTGCTTACGAGCAATCTCAGGCCGCCACGCAAAATCAAATATACGCTAGACAAACGTGGACTTACCGAAGGCGGTAAGCTTCATAAATACGATGAATACCGCGCCTTTGGCATTCTCAAGGAAGGCACGCATTATTCGATTATTCTGATTCCAAAAAAGCGCTTTGGCGTGCAAACCAAAGTTTATTTCCCAGAAAAAAATGGCGAAGCAATTGTAGATGCACTAGGCATGCGTATGCCGATGGAAGAAATCAAGCTTGATATCGTGGACAAGCTGGTGAATTTCTTGCGAATTTAGTCTTCTCATGATATATTAAACATAAGTTAAAAGAAGGTGGGCAAAATGGACCAAAAGAACACAAACGTAGACGACGCTCTACAACAAGCAATCAATGAAATTACTAATTCTTCTGCCGAGCAGCAGAATCCTTTTGCGGACCCAGTAGCTGGGCCAGCAGATCTCGGCGCACCAGAAGCTCCGGCGATGACCGGACCAGTTGAGGCACCATACACAATTCCGGAACCAGCCATGGCTCCAGCTCCAGAAATGATGCCAGCTGGTGATTTCGTAGAAACGCCAATCGACAGCGCCCCTTCCCTTTCTGATACCCCAAACGACCTCGCTACTACCGGCGTGACGGTTGCTAGCGGTCTCACCGGCGAACAAGCCGCTATTGCGGGCGATCTTAAAGCAATCCAAGACGAAGCTTTGCATGAACTCGTGCCAATGCTTGGTGAACTCAGCGAAATTGATGCTTCCGAAAAAGATGGACTTTATCGCAGGGCTTATGAATATTCCCATGACCCAGCAGTATTAAATGAAGCTTTGGCAAATGCCAAGACAATTGCCGACCCGAAGGAACGCGCAGCAGCCTTACTCTACATTGTTAAGGCGAATTAATTAGCAAACCTCCTTCAGTAAAAAATAACCCCCTTGGTCCGGGGGTTATTTTTTTGTGACTTTTAGTAGGCGCCCATGTCTGGGTTTGCAGTCTCTGGCTTTGGGATATCAACGATGAGCGCGCCCATCGTGATGGCCGTAGCGGCAATAGAAACGGCGTTCTTGACAGCTTCTTTGGTGACTTTAGCTGGATCGATGATGCCAGATTTCTTGAGGTCGATGAGGCCAGCTTCTGGCTTCATGACGTTAACACCAAAGCCGGCATCGGCTTTTTCGACTTCGGAAAGTAGAGCCTGAGCGTTGAGGCCGGCGTTTTCCATGATGTGGACAAACGGAGCCTTAAGGGCGTTTTTAACAATACGGGTACCATCGTCGTTGCCTTTGAGGCTGCTTGCAAGGTTAACAAGTGTAACGCCACCACCGGCGACGATTCCCTCGGCGAGGGCGGCCTTGGTTGCGGCCACGGCGTCGTCGACGCGGAATTTCTTTTCGTCAATTTCGGTTTCGGTAGCACCACCGACTTTGATAAGCGCAACTTTGCCAGAGAGTGCAGCGGCACGTTTTTCGAATTCTTCGCGTTCGTAGTCGGATTTGGCCTGGCTAGCAAGATTACGGATCAGAGCGATGCGCTCTTTAACGGCCTTTTCAGAACCGGCGCCTTTGATGATAGTGGTACCGTCTTTTTCGGCGATAACTTTAGCGGCCGAGCCGAGCACTTCAAGACCGACTTCTTCGATTTTGAGGCCTTTATCCGGAGAAACGACCGTGGCATCGGTAAGGATGGCAATGTCCTCCATGATTTCTTTGCGGCGATCGCCAAAGGATGGGGCTTTAAGAACGAGTGAATTAAAGACGCCTTTGAGTTTATTCAAAACGAGCAAGGACAAAGCTTCGCCTTCGACTTCTTCAGCAATAATGACGAGATCTTTCTTGCCGGCAGCGGCGCATTTTTCGAGGAGTGGCAGGATGTCGTTTGCGGCAGAAAGTTTTTGTGTCGTAACCAAGATGGCTGGTTTATCAAACACGGCTTCTTGGCGATTTACGTCTGTGATAAAGAAGGCGGATGAATAGCCCTTGTCATAGGTAAAGCCTTCAACGATTTCCTGCTCCATTTCGAGGCCTTGGCCAGCTTCGACGGTAACAACACCGTCTTTGCCAATTTTGGAGATGACTTCGGCGATAAGCGAACCGATTTTTTCGTCGCCAGCGGAGATAGTGGCGACTTCGGCAACTTTTTTGTCGTCGCCGGCGATTTTTTCGGAAACTTTGTCGATGCCTTTAATGATTTCGGCGCCGGCTTTTTCGATGCCTTTTCGAAGTTCCATCGGGTTAACGCCAGCGGCGATGAGTTTGTTGGCTTCGTTCAAAATATTGTAAGTAAGAACGGTGACGGTGGTGGTGCCATCGCCCGCGACCTTGTTGAGTTTTTGGGCGGCGGTTTTGATGAGTTTTGCGCCAATGGCTTCGCCGAGTTTGTCGTCAGTATTTTCGAGCTCAACGGCTTCGGCGACGGTTACGCCGTCGTGCGTGATAACTGGAGCACCATATTCTTTTTCAATAATAACGTTTTTGCCTTTTGGACCAAAGGTAACTTTGACGGCGTCGTAGAGTTGTTTGGCGCCGGCGAGCACTTTCTCGCGAGCTTCTGATTCGTAGTAGATTTTCTTTGCCATATTATTATAATGTCGCGAGGACATCCTCCTCTTTTACTAAAATATAATCCGTGCCGTCGAGTTTGACTTCGGTGGTTTGGAATTCTTTAAAGATAATTTTGTCGCCTTTTTTCAAGGTTTTGACTTCTGGGCCGGTAGATTCGATCACGGCATAGGCTTGCTTTTCTTTGGCAGTTCCAAGCAGGATGCCGGATTCGGTCTTTTCAAGTGGTTTTTCGATTTTGGCGACAACGTAGTCTTTCAAAGGTTTTAACGCCATAATGTATCTCCTTTTCTAGTTTCATTATAGCACAAATCTAGCACTGTCAAGCCATGAGTGCCAACTCGCGGCATTTTCTCTCTAATGTGGTATAATGGGCGCAAAGGAGAAATCAATGAACAACATCACAAAAATTTTTCTAGTACTTAATTCAGGCTCATCCAGCGAGAAATTCTCACTTTACGAAGGCGAAGATGAGGTCTGTTCCCTTTATTTTGAAGGTATTGAAGAAAATGGCAAAAAGAAATTTATCTGCACCATTACCCGCGCCGATGGCTCCGAAGAAAAAGTCGACAAAACTTGGGACACGCTCGATGTAGCATTTGCCGAAGCGAAGGCAATCTTCGAAAAGGAAGGCTTTATTAACGAGGCTCATCCACTTGACGGTATCTTGGTTCGCGTGGTGGCAGCCGGCAAATACTTCTCTACTCACCACATCGTAGATGACGAAACTTTGAAGGAGCTCGAAAAAGTCCAGGTGACCAACCCACTTCACGTACCAGGCACCATGCGTGGTATCAAAAATGCCCGCGAGACTTTTGCTGGCGTGCCAGTACTTGTAATGTCTGATTCTGAAGCACTCGTGAAAGATTCCCGCAAAGACATGAACTATGCTTTGCCAAAAGAATTAATCGAAGAATTCAATCTTGGCCGCTGGGGCGCACATGGCGCATCTTATGGCTTTATGATGGATCGCATTAAATCTCTTAATATTCTCGAAAAGAAAATGGTGGTCTGCCACCTGGGTTCTGGTTGTTCGATTACCGCTCTCGAAAACGGTGCTCCAGCCTACACCTCGATGGGCGAAACTCCGCTCGAAGGTTTGATGTCTTCGACCCGTACTGGCTCGATCGATCCAACGATTGGTGCTTTGCTGGGCGATAAACTTGGTGCTGCCGAGGCTATCAAAGTGATGAACAAACAATCTGGCCTTCAGGCTCTCGCTGGTTCCAACGATATGCGCGAAATTATCGCCGGCGCTGAGGAAGGCGTGCCGGAAGCTGTGGAAGCTTACAACATGTTTGTTGATGGCGTGGCTGGCAAGATTGGTGAATTCGCTGCCAAGATGGGCGGCCTCGACGCTATCGTCTTTACCGCAACAATTGGCGAACGTTCGATTCCAATTCGTGGCTCGGTGATTTCTAAACTTGAGTTCATGGGCTTTAAGGTTGACGACCAAATCAAGGTTGATCGCTCGGCTGGCTATACCAATATCGCCGCTGAAAATTCAAAGCCAATCTACGTGATCGCTACTAACGAAGCCGCTTACATGATTAAGAAGGCTGGTGAATTAATTGATGAAGCAGGTTGCTGATTCAGAAACTAGTGAAATATTAAAAATCGCCCGGGAGAGTTTGGCTCTTCCGGGGGATTTTGTTGAGCTGGGTTGCTACGAAGGCGACACATCACTACTTCTAGCTGAGCTTCTGTGCGAGACTGATAGTGATAAAAAACTTTGGCTTTATGATTCTTTTGAGGGTTTGCCGGCCAAGACCGCCGAGGACGAATCGGCGGCGGGCGAAAACTTCAAAGAGGGCGTGCTGGCCGTCTCGAAACGCGAGGTGAAACTGAGGTTTCTCCGCGCAGGATTGCCAGTGCCAATTATTAAAAAGGCTTGGTTTGCTGATTTAACGGCGGCGGATTTGCCGGAGACGATTGCGCTGGCGTTTTTGGATGGAGATTTGTATCAATCGATCAAAGAGTCTCTTTTGCTGGTAGAAGATAAGGTGGCAACGGGCGGTGTGATCGTGGTGCATGATTACAATAATCCGGAACTGCCGGGCGTGACCAAGGCCGTTGATGAATGGCTCAGCAAAAACCCACATCAACTAACACAAAAAGATAGCCTTGCGATTATAAAACTTGTTTAAGATATTCGCCGGTTGGGGTTTTGGCGGATTTGGCGAGTTGTTCTGGGGTGCCTTCGGCAATAATTTGTCCGCCTTTGACGCCACCTTCTGGGCCCATGTCGATTACCCAGTCGGCAGATTTAATAACATGAAGGTTGTGCTCAATAATAATCATCGAGTTGCCGCCATCGACGAGCTTGTTTAAGATTTTGAGTAAGCGTTTGACGTCGTCGGTGTGGAGGCCGGTGGTTGGCTCGTCGAGGATGTAGAGGGTTTTGCCGGTGCTGCGGCGAGCGAGCTCGGTGGCGAGCTTAATACGCTGCGCTTCCCCGCCCGAGAAAGTGGTGGCTGGTTGCCCGAGGCGAATGTAGCCGAGACCAACTTCTTGGATGGTTTTTAGTTTTGGTGCGATAGTTGGAATGTTTTTGAAGAATTCAACGGCTTCGTCGATAGTCATGTTAAGAACTTCGGAAATGTCTTTGCCTTTGTATTTGATTTCGAGAGCCTCGTGATTGTAGCGCTTGCCGTGACAGGCCGGACAGGTCACGTAGACATCTGGCAAGAAGTGCATTTC
>JAZRPR010000013.1:0-3109 GCA_045649305.1 Candidatus Nanosyncoccus sp. | reverse complement strand
ATAATAATTTTTGGCAAGGCTTTCTTGATGCCATAATTGTCTATGCCTACGCCAGTAACCTGAGAAAATATGATGACCAAGAAGAACACTATCATCAAAATGTTGGCGATGCCGGCAAAGGTTTGCCAGGCCATATAAGTCCCACCTTCACCCTTAAACACTTTGCCTTCGGTGTTTACGGCATCCGGGCTTAGTAGTGGAGCGTCGATAGTAAGATATCCTTTAATGATCTCACCATAAACCTGGCCAAGTGCATTACCGGTTAACCTAACTAGCGGACAAAGTAGCCAACCGGTCGCTCCAGAATTCGTAGTGCAGCGGTCCGCTTCTCCGTCTTCAAATAAATCTTCCGGGTCCGGTATCGGATCACTGACCGCACCATCGTCGGAGACCGGGACGCCGTTGATGCTTCCTGGATGAGCATTCACCAAGGTGTATAAATCCTTAATAACGTCTGCGTAGCCCATAGTTTTCCCAGGATAACCAGGAATGACGTCCAGTGTTGTATAGCCGGTAACCAAATACTTATTCCTTTCGCCGGAAGGTGTTGCTGGAGCATCACACCAGCCCTTTTCCGTATAGACTTTTTGACTGCTGGCTTCTTCTTGGCAATTTTTAGCATTGAACGTGACGCCATAGAAGTGCACTAAATAGTGCATATACAAATCATATACTTCTTGAGGAGTGACAGGAATTATAAGTGGCTCGTCTTTGTATTTTGATGCGTAATTTAGCCTAAATGTTCTGAAGGCTTCAGAATAACTACTAATCCAATAACGATCCGTGCGAGGCAGAGGCGTGTCATCCGGATTAACCGGATCGGCAGTCAAAGTTATGCCGTCGCACGAGATATCGTCAACAGTATTCTGTGTTTCGCCAGGGTATCCGCTAAAGCTTCCGCTCGGGTTGCCCCTCGAGGCCGAAGCGCTACCAATACCTACCGAGCAAGTCTTATTGCTGCCGGATAGCTCAACCGAGAATGTCGTCGAGGAAGAACTATCACCCTGCGAAGTTGATGTCACGAGCTTCATTCCTCCACGGAAAATAGGGTTGGATGGTTCATTTTGATCTATTATCGGGTAGTCTTGAGCCGAAAAATATCTGTGGCCAGCACTGGAATTGCTCTCTTCTCTATCCCAGCAAAAATCACCGGCATGATACGTCTTGCCGTTACTGGAGTAAGAGATCTTTAAACATAGGGTGTTTTCCGACGTAGCCGATTTTTCCTTCCACGCATAGCCTATTCCTTTAAGAAAATCTGGGAGCGCATCTTGCTTGTCCTGGCCTGGTATATCCTGCACGACTGTCCTAAGCGCAGCTACACAGGTTGCCTCGTCTGGCTTAGTGTCATTGTCTTTGACCTCGGCAATATCATATATATCATCCAACTCATCCTCGATAAAAATGCTCTCTCCGTCCTTGTATGTCTCGTCATCCGAGTTATTGATGCCGGTCTTCAAAAATTTCGCCATGTGGGCGCCAGAGTAACATTCGTACAATATGTTGAGTAGTGTTTTTTCTTTTAGCTCGCTAATATCGCTCTCGGCGAAAGCAGATAAAGGCGACAGTAGCGAACAGGCAATTCCGCCAAGAAAGATAAATGCGATTAGCCTATTTTTTTTATTTCGTCTCATATAGTCCCTTCGCATATTCAGCTAAGTCTTGCTGGACACTTTGGCGTTTTCTTCTCAGAGCGGTTTCTGCAGCCGCTGTACGGATGGCGTATTCGGCATATTCATCTTCTGAAATCGCCCCCTCCCCATAAGAGACGGCCGCCCGGCTTTCGTCTTCTGACGTACTTACATAAATATCGATTTTCTCAAACATATCGGCCACGCTCGAGCTTTCCTTTATTTCTGAAAAATCGTAGTCGCTGGCATAATCGTTTAAGAATATCCCCGCGATTCTGTAAAACTCAAGCAAATCTAACTGCTCTTCCGCCAAGGTTTTTTTATTGCCGGTGGCGCTTGCTATCAACTTAGAAAGTTTGTCTTTAAGGCTAGCCAGGTAATCTTGATCTTCTTTTCCATAGCGAGAAAAATAATATTTCTTAACTTCCGGGACGGCAGATTCCGATAATTGATCCTCTCCGAAAATAAAATAACCAGCGTAATCTTTGGCAAGCTGCTCGTCATATGAACCAGCGGGCGAGGCGCCATTGCCGCGGCTATTCATGAATATCAGCAACGCAACAACCAAGCATGCCACAATGGCTGCACCAACAATAATGAACACTAGTTTTTTCTTTTTGGATTGATCCGAATTCAAAATAACGGCCCCACCATTGCTGGCATTTGGAGCGGAAACGTTTTGGCCGAACTGATCGTAGAAATCTGCGTCGCCGCTAATATTCGTCTGGTTTCCGTATGATGAATCCATGTATTTTTAGTATAGCATAAGCACTTTAAAAAACAATGTTTTTTGTGCGGTTTTTACTCTGTTTTAGTGGTATCTACGAATGGGAACTTGCCCCTGTCCAGCTTTCTGAGTATGCTAGAAACTTCGGCGTTTCGATTCTTTGCGTTCTTAGGATTGAAATAGTTTTGGACCAAAGTCTGGAAAGACGTCAATCGTTTGGTTTCGTCGGCGCTAAGAGTAGGCTTATTGGCAAGCACATTGATGTAACCAACGATGGACTCGAGGTATGCAGAATCGCTATCTCTTAGAGTTGCGGCAGTTATCTGACCGAGGCTCTTAGTCTTATATTCGTTCTGGACAATTTTTCGTCTAATATCTGCTGCGCTAATTGGCGTACCGCCAGGACCAGAAGTTCCTGCTGCGACATCCTTGAGGGTGTCGTAGTCTTCCAGGTTATACCCCTGCAATTCTTTCTCGTGCGCATTAATAAGATTGGATGCAGCAAGCCTGTCGATGCCAGAAAGCGTTCCATTGAGGACTTTTCTTCTATAAGCCTCGACGACTTGTTGGCGGCCGCCACTAGTCTTCATCATCTTGTCTTCAATGGCACTAACTTGGGCCATAGCTTCGTTATATTCGTTGTCATATCGGGCACGATCTTCGTCGGTCGTAGCGGCAAGGGACTTTTGTCTTGCGACGCGGGCTTGCTGCATAGACAGCTCGTGGGCTGTCGCCAAATTAAAAGTCGGGG
>JAZRPR010000012.1:0-2302 GCA_045649305.1 Candidatus Nanosyncoccus sp. | reverse complement strand
TGTATAGCCTGCAATGGCATTGCTAGATGCGGTGACAGTGATGATGTTACTATCACTACTACTTCCTGGAGATAAGTTACTAATGACTAGGTCGCCTGAGACACTAATACTGACGGTGGGGTTGACTGTGAATGATACTGGTGTGGTGGATTGATATTCTAGGGCGGAAACAGAATCAATTAAGTTGTTTGTAAAAAGTATGTTTGTTAAGCCGAGAAGTATGATTATTGAAGCCAGGAGTATGATTTTGTTCCTCTCTATTAAATGCTGAATTATGTTATTTAGTTCTGGTAGTATGTTTTTCTTCATGAATTACCTCACGCCTTTTGTATTACCTTTTGTCCTGATGGTGCCATTTTTAACATGAAAGGCGTACATATAAAAACGACACCGCGAGGTGCAACAATCTCATAATTCTCACCAGCGTAGCTGATTCGAATATTCGACTTCCTCACGGTGTCGTTTTAGTATTCGAACCCAGCACTAAAAGTCGCTAGTGACTAAATTATGAAATTGTTGCATCTTAATTGTATCGTAGATTTCACAACTATGCAACGTTGATTTTTTATGATATTTATGCTGCGGCTATGATTTTAAGCCTAGGCGGGTTGGGATTTTTACCAGGGGTGGTGTGGCTTATGCTTCCCTGTTTTTTAGTGGGGGGTTAAAATTATTTTGCATTCGTGGTAATAAAGTAGCGGGTTGGCTGCGAAGTTTAGTGGTTGATTAAAGCCAGTGACCGATTACTCACAAGCATTAGAGCTTGTGTAGTGCGAGGCAACCATTAAACAGTATTCCATGTATCCAGGTTGCTGGAAAGGAGGATTAAATGACAGTAGAGATTAATCTTCTACGAATCGTCCTGCGAAAGCGGAAAAACCGTCGCAGTAAAAAGTCTGATTAGCGTAAGCTAACCAGACAAAACCCTTTGAAAAGCGTTTCATGGAGCGCCTTTCTTATGTCTTAATTATACCTCTAGGAGTTTAAAAAGTCAAGGTCAAGGATGCGGGCTTCGACGGATTTGACGCTGTTAAAATCGTTCTCGGTGAGGGTGACGAGAGGTTCGATTTTGATAGTGGGGTCGGTGGGGTCAATGCTCAGCCAGGATTCAGGAGCATAAAAAGCAACGAGTTTAAGATACTTACCGTTCTGATCGCGGAGGTCGAGGCGGAGGTGGTTGCGGTCAGCGCCCATGCGGGTAACGCCGGTAATTTGAGTGTTTCGTAGGCGGAAAATTGGCTCTTCGTTCCCTGGCCCGAAGGGCTCGAGAGTTTTTAAATCATTCAGGAAATCTAGGGTGAGGTCGTCGAAATTATCGATGGTGAGGTCGGCGTGGTTTTTGAGATATTTGGACTGGTCGGGGAGGTGGAGGCTGTCGTAGTAGGCGTTGATTTGTTCGCGGAACTTGAAGAGATTTTTGCCGTCAACTTTGACGCCGGCGGCACCAGCGTGACCACCGCCGCTAATAATGGAATCTTTGGCATAATCTAAAGCTTCGGCGAGATTGAAGTCGCCGAAGCTACGACCGGAGCCCTTGTAAATATTGTGGTCTAACTCGGTGAGGACGAAGGCGGGTTTGTTATATTGCTCAACTAGGCGACCGGCGACAATACCGAGGACACCCTCGTGCCAATGGCCGGTCTCGATAATAACAGGGGTGTCGCCGATGCCACGAGTTTCAATTTCCTTAGTGGCGGCAGTTTGTTCGGAGCGGCGCTTGATGTTTAGTTGTTCGAGCTTCTCAGCGAGAGCGGCAGCCTGAGTGGGAGATTTGGTGCGGAGGAGATTTAAGGAAATGTCGGCAGATTCAAGGCGACCGGCGGCATTGAGGCGAGGACCGATTTGGAAGCCGATAGATTCGGCGGTTAGATTCTTAACTTTAGCTCTTAACATTAATTCCTTGAGGCCTTTGCGGCGGGTTTTTGTGAGAACTTTAAGGCCGTAGTAACAGAGAGTGCGATTTTCACCGATTAAAGTCATGCTATCACAAATGGTGCCAAGCAGGACGAGGTCAAGCAACCATTTTTCCTGACCCTCAGGGATAAGATTTTCTTTGGTTAAGGCTTCGGCGAGTTTAAAGGCAACGCCGACGCCAGCAAGGTTTTGGAGACTTTCGGTGGGAGCGTCTTTGCGATGAGGGTTAATAACTGCAACGGCTGCTGGCATTTCGTCGGCGGTTTCGTGGTGGTCGGTGACGATGGTATCGATTTTGAGTTCATTTAACTCGTCAATGATGGCGTGGTTGCGGGAGCCACAGTCTACCGTGATAACGAGGTTGATTCCCTGTTTTTCGGCTCTTTTG
>JAZRPR010000011.1:0-9005 GCA_045649305.1 Candidatus Nanosyncoccus sp. | reverse complement strand
GAACGACATGGCTACGATCCGACTTCCACTCAAGATTACCGCTGCCGTACTTGCTGGCTATGAACTTCTCTTCGGCGCCATCACGATCCTGCTCGATGGTCACGTCAACGATAGGTTCGCTGCTCTCTCCGGTTTTGCCGGCGTGATTTGGCTATTCGTTTGGATAATCGTTCTCGTGATTTCGTCAAACGAAAGAAAACGCCTTAACGGTGCTGCTGCCGCTCCGGCTGCACCGGCTGCTCCAGCTCCAAACTCGGACGACGCCCTTCGTGCTGAAATCGAGGAAAAAGTTCGCCGTGAAATGATTGAAAAAGAAGTACGCGAAAAACTAGAAAAAGAAGCTGCCAAGAAAAAATAAGCTAGACATTTAAAAATGAGCGCTCCTTACCGGGCGTTCATTTTTGTCGTGGGTTGAAATCCTGTGCTAGCCGTGCTAAGAATTCCGGCGTGAGAAATTTTTTGCACCAATCATACTTTTTGGTGGCAGCCTGCGGCGGCGTAGTTTGCGGAATGATTCTGATGCAGATTTTGCGTTGGAATTTTTTCGTGTCACCACTTTGGATTCTGTTTGCTTTTTTGCTGCTGACTTATGCTTTTTGCTATCCAAGTCGTGCTTTTTTGATTTTGGCGTTTTTATCAGGGATGATTTTAGCCGCCAAACGTTTTACTGATGCGTCGGCCAATCTTGCTGCGGCAGATTTTGTCGTCGCCTTGCGCGATGATTTTAAACAAAAAATTATCACAAACATCGGCGAGCCCGAAGCAAACCTTGGCGTGGCATACCTGCTTGGCATTAAAGATGGCTTGCCGGCGGAGCTGAGCCAGAACCTGCGCGCGATCGGTCTTTCACACGTCGTGGTAGCTTCGGGTACGCACCTTTCAATTCTCACCGACATCACGCGCAAAGTTTGCGGGCGCATTTCGCGGCGCGTCGGACTAATTGTCACGATAATTTTCGTCTTACTTTTTATGGCACTGATCGGTTTTACGCCGTCTATTTTGCGCGCCGGCCTCGTGTCGATTCTGTCGCTGACGGCCTGGTATGTGGGGCGAAGATTCGAGGCGTGGCGAATTATTTTGTTAGCTGCGACCATCACGCTTTTAATTAATCCGGGATTTTTAGTAAACCTCGGCTGGCAAATGTCGTTCGCGTCGTTCGCCGGCGTAATGATTCTCTCGCCCAAAATTCAACGTTTTTTCTACGGCCGTACCAAACCTAGCTTCATCGCCGCCACCATCATCACGACTGTCGCAGCAACCTTGGCCACTCTGCCGCTCACGATTTATTATTTCGGCTCGTTTTCCCTGCTGGCCGTCGTGGCGAATCTGTTAATTTTGCCAACACTGCCCTACGCGATGGGCCTAACTTTTGGGGCTGGCCTGCCACTAGTTGGTCCACTTTTTGCGTTCTTTGCCAAAGGCCTGCTGCATCTTCATATTTTAATTGTGGATTTTTTCGCCACACAAACTTATTTCACTATCAAAATACCGATGTATAATGCGTGGGTGTTTTTGCTCTATGTTCTGATTCTGATACCACTGATTATGGGATGGTGGAAAAAGCGCAGGCGGTATATAATAAAAGCATAAAAGGAAAAATTAATTATGCAAAAAGCTTTACCTTGGTTAATCCCAACTTTCATCATTAGTGCTATTGCAATTTATTTTTGCAGTGGATGGGCGATACTACTCATCCTCATGGTCGGCTTACCGGCGCAACGCAGAAGATTAATATTGGTAAATTTCAGGGGGCAACGATGAGTATTAAGAAAGTTTTATTATTAATTCTGTACGTTGTTCTTAGCTCTTATTTAATCGCTATTTCTAACGGCTGGATGCTGGTTCTTATGCTCTGGTTCCTTGGTGGCCCGTACATCGTTTGTGCCGCCATTGCTGGAAGGTTAATATCTAAGGATGATTTTCTGAAGAATAGCCCTTGGGTATTCATCGTTGCAACATTGGTCGAGGTTCCGCTTGCTGCCTTGATATACTGGAATGGTGGCCAACCAATGTGCGCAGCCGATGTTTGTACCAAGGAATTTGTGCCGCTATTTGGCGAGCAAATGACGCAAGCATTCATAGTTTATGCAATAATTGCGGCAGTTTATAACTTGATTACCTGGATCTTCGTCAAAGGGTTCGTCAGAAAAGACAACAAGAAATTGGCGCTTTCGCAACAACCAAGCATGCCAGAACAGCCAATGGCTACCACGCAACAGCCATTCGCGCCGAAGACCGACGAAGAACTGCGTGCCGAAATCGAGGAGAGAGTTCGCCGAGAAATGATGGAACAAAACAACATCAAAGGAGAGGATCAAAACAATGTTAAACAAAACTAACCAAAAAATTTTCATTGGCTCAGCGATTGGTGCTGGCGCAATAATCTTACTACATCTTTTGAAAAATAGCGGCAAGACGGTCAAGATTGACGCTTCAACCGGTACGCTCGGTACCCCAACCGGTATTGGCATTTTGGCCCTATGCGCCGCCACCGTGCTCGGAATGGAATACGGGCTGCTCAAAATGACCGAGTCAGGAAATTCCGCAATCCGCGTTCTCGGGATCGCATTTCTTCTGATCTGGATTCTGCCGGCATTCTTGATTGGTGCTGGCTTTTTGCTGTTTTTCCTTTAATTAAGGAAACCCCTTGCCGACGAGGTAGACTTTTTGATGGAAAAATGTTAAAATAAAACGAAGTTAATCTATTAAATTTTTGGAGAAATAATATGTCAGGACACAGTAAATGGGCTACTACCAAACGCCAAAAAGCGGTGGTTGATGCCAAACGTGGCGCTTTGTTCACGAAAATTGGCAACCAGATTGCGATTGCGGCGCGCGCCGGTACCGATCCAAACATGAACCCTTCCCTCGCAATGGTGCTCGAAAAAGCTCGCCTGGCGAACATGCCAAAAGCTAATATCGAACGCGCAATTGCTCGTGTGGCCGACAAATCTGCTGCCGCTTTGATCGAAGAGACCTACGAGGCCTATGGCCCTGGTGGGGTTGGTATTGTGATCGAAGTTGCCACCGACAACAAAAACCGCACCATGCCAGAAGTGCGCCATACGCTTGATAAAAACGGTGGTCGCATGGCCGATCCGGGTTCGGTGATGTTCCAATTCACCCGCAAAGGCGTAATTGAAATTTCCGAAAAGGGCGAAGACGCTTTGATGGCTGCGCTTGAAGCTGGTGCCGAAGACGCCTCCGAGGAAGAAGACGGCATCGAAATTTATACAGCCGCTTCCGATCTCATGAAGGTTCGTGGCGAACTAATCGCAGCTGGCCTCACCGTCACTTCGGCCGAGCTTCAATATGTGCCAAACAGCTTTGTGCCAGTTGAAGGCGAAAACGCTGAAAAGCTCGAGAAGTTGCTAGGCGCCATCGACGACCTCGATGATGTAGTTGCCGTTCATACCAACGCAGAATAGTCAAAATACCGGACTGGTCTTTCCAGCCGGTATTTTTTATGCTATAATAATATATGGAAGGGTGGCCGAGTGGTTGATGGCACTGGTCTTGAAAACCAGCAAGTTAATAGCTTCGCAGGTTCGAATCCTGTCCCTTCCGCCATAAAAACGAAAGAAGAGAGCTTGCTCTCTTATTTTGTTTTTTGGTGAAGGGCGCGGATCCCTATCCTGTCCCTTCCGCCAAAATAGAATAGGAAAATGGCCCGTAGGGTCATTTTTTGTGGCTTTTAGGTCGGGCGAGCTTTTTATTGCCATAATCTTTATTTTGTGCTATAATATATAAATCCCTCTCCGTAAAGTTTTACGGGAGGCGAAATTTTTAGGAAGGAGGTACCTCATATGAATAAGAAAGGTGCCTTAAGAACGAGAAGCTATAAGAAGTGCTTGACAGCGGAGCAGAAAAAGCACGTCGAGTATGTCGCAAAGAATTACAGCAAGGTTGAAAGATATTTGAAGCTTTGCGAAAATAAATCTTTGCGCACTGCTGAGGAGCGTGAAAGTATCCGGGAAGACCTTGTGCGGGCCGGGATGCCCACCAATGAAAAGATTCTTGCCGGACTCATCAGTCAGTGCAATGCACTGAATGCTGAATCACAGATGACTCGGCGCTACTCCGCCAAAAGAACGTCGCGTCGCAGCGTTGCTACTTCGCCAGTCGACGAAGATGACGAGCTCAGCGAGTATGAGAATGCACTTATTCACGCACTCAACGAGCATGGCCTTAACGGCGACCAAGCGTCTAGCTATGCGAAGGTCGTGACAGACCACAAGCTGCGCGAGGCGCTTCTGAAGGATTTCGCCGCAGAGCTGCGCGAGATTCTCAATTTCAATAACGAGGAGGTTGACGCGCTCGCTGACGCCGGCTAAAAAGCTTCTAATTTCCTAAAAAACAATCTGGGGCAGTTCGAAAGAACTGTCCCTTTTCTTTGCAAAAAAAATTGGTAGTACCGACTGGGATCGAACCAGTGACCTTGGGCTTATGAGTCCCACGCTCTAACCATCTGAGCTACGGTACCACGTTGTTTTATTATATCATAGATACGTGATATAATAAAGGCATGAAAAGAAAAAGCGGTTTTACTATCTTAGAAATTATCATTGTGGGCGTTTTCGCAACCCTGCTTTTAATCTTGTTCTTCGTTCAAAAAGCCAACGTTGATGCGATGCATCGCGATGAGCAACGCAAAGAGGCCATCAACGCTATGTATTACGCACTCGAAGAAAGCTTCTATGCACAAAATGGCTACTACCCAGATACGATTTCCGAAGCCAATATCAAGGTAATCGATCCAGCTCTTTGGACCGATCCAAACGGCTTCAACCTTGGCACCGAATACAGTACTTACTTCTACGAGCCAGCTAACTGCACCGAGGGCAAATGCAAAGAATACATCCTTCGCGCTGAGCTCGAAAAAGAAGACGCTTACATCAAACGCAACCGTAATTAATTATCTTCTTCGTCTTTCTTAGAATTTTTGTTAGCACGAATTAATTTCGTGATGCTATTGAGCTCGTCGCCGCCGATTACTTCGACGTATTGCAAAGTATAAGTAGTCTCGTCGCCGACAGTAGAGAGGCGCAAGGTGCCAATCTTGAGAAGTTTCTGAATGATGCTTGTTTGGCGGAAGCTAGCATCTTCGATAGAAGACAAGTCGATAACGTTTTTAGAAGTAACCACAGGGGAAATCATAACAAACTGAATCGCGCGGCGATTAGTGATATAAAGTTTGTTGCAGCTGAAGACTTTGGAAGCGATGAGGCCGGCAATTAGGGCCACGGCAATAATGGTGACGATCAAGAAAACTAGAAAGTTCTGGTTAATCGCAGCGATTTCTGGCTGGTTAATAAATAGATAGAGAAAGAGTAGCGAGAATAGTAATGCAAAACCGCCAACAATCAGCCAAATCAAAAGATAACAAATCTTGGCGCGCGAAAAGGCGAATTCAACATATTCCCCATCCTCTAGTTTGAGGGCCGGGAAATCTTTTTTGCTACGCTCGTGGCGAATATTGGCTAAACTCTCGTCCATACCTTACTCCTTTACCCAGATTATAGCATATTTGGGCTATTTTTTAAATGCTCTTTCCCTTTTTCGGTGACCATGCGGCCGCGTGGCGTGCGAGTCAAAAGGCCGAGCTTCAAGAGATATGGCTCGTAATAATCTTCGATTGTAGTAGCTTCATCACCAGTAAGGGCGGCAATCGTGTTGAGGCCAACTGGACGCTCGCCGTAGTTGTCGAGCATCAGTTGCATCATGTTGCGATCAGCTGGGTCGAGACCAAGTTCGTCGATTTCCATCAATTTAAGAGATTCGGTGGCGATTTTCGTATCAATAATACCGTCGCCGTTCACATCAGCATAGTCGCGAACGCGCTTAAAAATGCGGTTGGCGATACGTGGCGTTAGGCGTGAGCGAGTTGCAAGTAATTTGGTGGCGCCCTTGTCGATTTTGGTGTTCAAAATCTTGGCTGTACGCTGAATAATTTCTTCGATTTCTGGCTCTTTATAATATTCGAGGCGATGGATAATACCAAAACGATCACGTAGCGGGCCAGCGAGTGAACCGGTGCGAGTGGTAGCGCCAATCACGGTAAAATGTGGCAAATCTAAGCGCACCGAACGAGCGGCCGGACCTTTGCCAATTACGATATCGAGCTTATAATCCTCCATCGCAGAATACAAAACTTCTTCCACAGCGCGGCGAAGACGGTGAATTTCATCGATAAATAATACGTCGCCATCTTTGAGATTGGTGAGAATCGAGGCCAAATCACCGGCGCGTTCAATGGCTGGACCAGAGGTCACGCGGAGTCCGGCGCCGAGTTCATGCGCAATCACGTTAGCCATGGTGGTCTTGCCGAGTCCCGGCGGGCCATATAATAATATATGGTCGAGAGTTCCACCGTCATCACGTTTTTTAACGGCGTCGATTGCGAGTTTCAGATTGTTTTTGAGTCTTTCCTGCCCGATATACTCCTTAAAATTGGTTGGACGGAGGCTAATTTCGATTTTTGCTTCTTCGGAATCAGAATTAGAGATAGTTGGCTCAACTATACGGTCTTTTAAGAAGTCATCCTGTCTCTCTATTGCCATAGTGCTATTATAGCATAAACCACTAAAAGGGTTTTCTCGGACCATAAAGACTTGGCCTGAGCGGCCCGGAGCGGGTCCGAGAAAACTTTTTTAGTGGTTTATTTATGTTTTATTATTAGCACTATTGACAAATGAGTGCTAATTGACTACAATAGAGACAAGTTAGCACTCACTAACATAGAGTGCTAAATGAAAGGAGTATAAATTATGTCTAAAATCATTGGTATTGACCTAGGTACAACGAACTCTGCTTTCGCTTATATGGTCGCCGGTAAACCGGAAGTTATTACTAACGCCGAAGGTGACCGCACCACCCCATCAGTAGTTGCTGTAACGAAAAAAGGCGAGCGCCTAGTTGGTAAGGTTGCCCAGCGTCAACGTGTTACTAACCCAAAGAATACTATTTACGGTATCAAACGCTTGATCGGCCGCAAATTTACCGATAAGGAAGTTCAACACGACCTTGATATTTCCCCATATAAAATCGTTAAAAAAGGTAACGGCGTAGCTGTCGAGATGGACGGCAAAGAATACACTCCAGAAGAAATTTCCGCGATGGTGCTTTCCAAGATTAAAGCCGATGCCGAAGCTTTCCTCGGTGAAAAAGTTACCGAAGCTATTATTACCGTTCCGGCTTACTTCGACGATTCTCAGCGCCAAGCCACCAAAGATGCTGGTAAAATCGCTGGTCTCGAAGTCAAACGTATCATTAACGAGCCAACCGCTGCCGCTCTTGCTTATGGCCTCGAGTCTAAGAAAGACGAGCAAATCGTGGTCTTCGACCTTGGTGGTGGTACTTTCGATGTTTCCGTTCTCGAACTTGGTGACGGTGTCTTCGAAGTGAAATCAACCAACGGTGATACCCACCTTGGTGGTGAAGATTTCGATAACATCATCGTTAACTACCTCGTTGATGAATTTAAGAAAGAGTCCGGCATCGATATCAAAAACGATGCGGCCGCTATGCAGCGTGTGAAGGATGAAGCTGAGAAGGCCAAGAAGGAACTTTCTTCTTCCACTTCTACCGACATCAACTTGCCGTTTCTTTCCGCTGATGCCGAAGGTCCAAAACACTTTGAGCACACTTTGACTCGTGCCAAACTCGAAGAGCTTGTCAAAGACTTGCTCGATCGTCTCGCTGGACCAGTCGAAAAGGCTTTGAAAGACGCTAAACTCACCACCAAAGATATCGACGAAATCGTGATGGTCGGTGGTATGACCCGTATGCCAGCCGTGATTGAAAAGGTTAAATCAATCTTCGGCAAAGACCCAATGCAAGGTGTGAACCCAGACGAAGTCGTGGCCGTCGGTGCCGCAATCCAAGGCGGCGTGCTCCAGGGCGACGTGAAGGATGTTCTCCTTCTCGATGTTACTCCACTTACCCTTGGTATCGAAACCATGGGTGGCGTGCGCACCCCTTTGATCGACCGCAACACTACTATTCCAACCAGCAAATCCGAGGTCTTCTCTACTGCTTCTGACAACCAGCCACAAGTAGAAATCCACGTCCTCCAAGGCGAACGCGAATTCGCTGCCGACAACAAGTCGCTCGGCCGCTTCATCCTTGACGGTATCGCTCCGGCTCCACGTGGTATCCCACAGATCGAAGTTACCTTCAATCTTGACGCAAACGGTATTCTTAACGTTACTGCCAAGGATAAAGGTACCGGCAAAGAGCAATCAATCACCATTCAAAACTCTGGCAACATGAGCAAGGAGGATATTGAAAAAGCTCAAAAAGAAGCCGAGCTCCATGCCGACGAAGACAAGAAGCGCCGTGAAACTATCGACGCCAAAAACCGCCTAGAAACTACGATTCACCAAGCCGAAAGAATGCCAGAAGATTACAAAGAGAAAATCTCCGACGACGACAAAGAAGTCATCAAGAAGGCTGTCGAAGAAGCCAAGAAAGTTCTCGAAGATGCTGACTCCGACAAAGAAAAATTTGAAAGCGCTGCTTCGGAACTCTCCAACAAAATCATGCCAATTGGCGCTAAGCTTTACCAACAAGAAGCACCAAAGAGCGATGATAAAGGCTCCGACGACAAGAAAGCCGATGACGACGCTGTCGAAGGCGAAGTGGTCGACAAATAATCGAGCTACAAAAATAACCCCCGTAAAGGGGGTTATTTTTTTATTCGAAGACCGGCAAGTCGTCTTCTGGGAATTCGTCGTAATAATCCTTGAAACCGTCGTTGTCGTCATCATAGGCGTCATTGTATTGATTTGAACCGTATGGATTGTAGCCGAGTTCAAGCAAAAAGCGCGATGGCATACTGTACGAGCGACCACCAAACGAAAAGCGCGAAGCGGCGTAGGTGAGGAAGAGCTTTTTCATGGCGCGCGTCATACCAACGTAAGCAAGGCGACGCTCTTCTTCGAGCGAGGCTTCGTCTTCGGCACGAGCGCTCGGGAATAAACCGTCTTCCATGCCGACTAGGAACA
>JAZRPR010000010.1:0-19124 GCA_045649305.1 Candidatus Nanosyncoccus sp. | reverse complement strand
TGGTTGGCGCCGAAGTTGCGAGCGGCACCGGCGCCTCTTTCTGCACAATCTAGTCGGCGGATTTGGCGGTGTTTCTTGACGTATTCGTCGATGATTTTTGTCGAATTGTCGGTGGAGCCGTTGTCGACTAAAAGAATTTCGTAGTCTTTTTTGAAGGTTTGATTTAAGAGGGAATCAAGGCACCTTTTGAGATAGGCGCTCGAGTTGTAGACTGGGACAACGATTGAGACTAGCATAAGTTAATTTTAGCACATGGCTAACCTGCGGCGTTGAACAAAATAACCCCTATTATAGGGGCTATTTTTAATCGCGTTTGTGAGATTACTCAGCTTTGGTGTAGCCGTTTTTCTCAAGATATTCGACAGATTTCGAAAGGCTAACGCCGCCCTTGGCTGATGTGTCGCCTAGGTAGACGCCTGGGACTTCTTTAACTTTTTCGAGGTCGACGATATCGTAGTTGACTTCGACGGTTTCGATGATAGAATCATCGGTGTATTCGATTGTGTCGCTGTAGCCTTCGATGCCATCAATGTTCTTCAATGCATCGTCAAACAATGCTTTGGCTTCCTCAGCGTTTTTAAAGCCGTAAACTGAGTAAGGGATGACGTTCTTTGCGGTTTGTTTGTAGACGCGATCACCCTTAGCATAGTAGGTTAGGGTGCTTTCGGCACCAGATTGGTTGAGTTTGTAGGTGACGACCTGCTCTTTGTTACCAAGAACAAAGAATAGGACCAATGCGATAGCAACCACACCTGCGACAACACCACTGATGATGCCGATAAGTTTTTTATTATTGGCTTTTTCCATTACTGGACTCCTCGTTAGTTATTATGTTAATTATAACATGTGGGTTCGGCTATTTTTTGACAAAAAAATGGCTCCTGTGAGCTTTTGACAAAAAAATGGCTCCCCGACAAGCTAGGGTTCCGAACGGCATGCTATAAATACGACCAAGTATATGGCCGATTACTAGACCAATTCGTACGTGAAAATATAGACTGCTCATCCACTTGTTTACAAGTGGAGTGAACAGGGGTGACTGCTATTTTAGAGTAAGACTTATAACCGCTTGTTTACAAGCGGACGTTACAGAGGTGGCACCGATTATTTACAATCGGTCAAAATGGGTGATTTTCACCGCTTGCACGCAAGCGGTTTTTCATAAAACTCGCTCTATAAAATCCACTTTCGAGAAACGCGGTAAAAATCGTCAAGAAAGTACGTAAAACCGCCCGTTTCACAAACTCGTTATCCACTTGTACGGTAGTGGATGTACCCCAAGAAAGGCCAAAAAAATGAACCGACAAAATTTGGCTAAAAATAGCATGCTTCACCGATTGTACACAATCGGTCATTACAGGGGTGACACTACCTCAACGCAGGTGGTATATGATAAAATAATAATAGGATAAATCAACTGGTAAGAATATGTTCAACGATTTAGACGAAACGTTTAAGAAAACCATGCAAGGTTGGTATAAGAACAATATCTTCCCAATTTTTGAACAAGCAAGAGGCGCTATAATCCCCTTAGGCAAAGCCGACAAGTTAATACCGGAATTCGGATATTGGTGGGCTGCATATATCAAAAACTCAGTCATTCTCCTCGAACTAATGCTTATTGATAAATATTCAAATCAGTCAGCATTTACTATGCGCATATTAATGGAAATATCTGCGGACGTGATGTTCATGAGTCAGAATAAAGATAATGTGGATACATTTAGAAAACACTACGTTTTCGATCCGGACAAAATAAAAAAGAGTACCTATCAAGATTTTGTGAAAATATCGGACAAGCTTGTCTTAAAAGACAATAAAACTAACGAAGCAACAACGACGAAGGACAGAATAAAAAGGGTTTTTGGAAATGAAGGGCTCAAGTACTACAAATATCTCTGTTGCTATACACATCTAAATTACCTTGGAGTAATCAAAGACATAGATTATTCAATCGACAAAAACAATAGTATGGATTATCGTTTAGAATTTGTTAAATACTATCCCGATACATTTGTAGCGATGGTCCGAGCCGCGGAAAACTTTTCCGGCGAAAATGACCTATTTGATAAAATCGATGCGAAAAGATTAAAAACTATCATTTTAGATCTTGTATCAAAACACAGCCTTGGTATCGTTGAGTAACTTCCGCCGTCCTATTTTCTGAACAGGCCACCACTTTAGTGCCTGTTAAGGTTGTAGTGAGTGGCTTGTGGAAAACAATTATGCCCAATGGTCTTGAAACATAAGCATAAAAAGTTATAATGGTAAGTAGACATTATAAAAAGGCATAATCGTTATGAATAGATTTAATATAATCCAAAGAATTGGCGACAAATACCATGTCGGCAATACCGAAAATGGCGAATTCAGCTACTCGCAGGCACTTTCTTCGAAAGGTATTAACATAAAAGACCTTCAAAAGGGCGATTCTGATGCAAATCATCAATTCCTTGATATCAGATTTGAAAATGATCGACTCGTAGTGCTAGTAGAGACAAAAAATCGTTTCAGCCGTTGGCCTAAACAAAAGATACAAAAACAGCTACAGGACTATGTCAGATTTGAGAAGCAATATTCGGATAAAAGGATTGTTGCTATATTGGCTGAAACCGACGGTGACGAAGTTTGGACATGGTATGGACAATCTGTGATTATAGACGATGAACATCAAGCGCAAGACGAGAACACAATTAAGACTTTTGAGGAATATGAGGATCTTTGTTTTGGTAAAGTAAACGACAAGATTAAAATCGTTGATTCTATTAAACACTTAAATGAAAAACTACATTCTCTCGGTATAAATGAGAAGTTGCGCAGTCAATTCGTTGGTACGTGCCTTTTAGCGTTAAAGAACGGCCTTTCGTATAAGGATGTTAAAGAAATGCCAGACCCATCAACTGGCAAGACAATATCACAGGGTAAGGTTTTACTGAAGAATATCAAGGATATTTTGGAAGGTTTATTAGCAAAGGGTGGGGATATTAATAAAGCAAATAAAATTGCAATTTTAAGCAACAAAGTATTGGACGATCAAGACGTAACGAGTTTATCATATAGTGAACTAAAAGATGTACTCTTGTTTATTGATCAAAACGTTGTCCCATTTATAAATGATAAAAGTACTGCCGGCCAAGATTTATTGAATTTATTTTTTACTACGTTTAATAAATATGTAGGTAAATCTGATAAGAACCAAGCGTTCACTCCAGATCACATTTGCGATTTTATGAGTAAAGCAGTAGGCGTAAATCGAAATTCAAGAGTTTTGGATCCATGTTGTGGTAGTGGCGCATTCTTAGTGAGAGCCATGACTGAGGCAATGGATGATTGTGATACTGAAGAAGAACGAGATCGAGTTAAAAAAGAACAGATATATGGAATAGAATATGAAGATGGCGCCTATGGTCTTTCATCTACGAATATGCTTATTCATGGCGACGGGAATTCTAATGTCATAAAAAGCTCTATGTTTGAAAAAGGCGATTGGATAAAGGACAAGAATATAAATATAGTGCTAATGAATCCGCCATATAATGCAACCAGAAAGCACTGCGATCCAAATTATGCGAAAAAATGGGGAGTAAAGCAAAAAGAAGATCCGTCTAAAGGCCTGCATTTTGTGGAATGGGTGGCCAAGCATGTTTCGCCAAATACAAAAATGGCAGTTCTTCTGCCGATGCAGGCCGCGATAGGCAATAGTACTGACATCAAGGAATTTAAGAAAAAAATGCTAGACAGTTATACGCTGGATGCTGTTTTTTCGCTACCAAACGAAATGTTTTATCCCGGCGCTTCAGCGGTTGCTTGTTGTATGATTTTTGATCTGTCTCAACGACACGAAAAGGCAAATAGAGAGACATTTTTTGGTTATTTCAAAGAAGATAATTTTATTAAGCGAAAAGGGCTAGGGCGTGTTGAAAAAACTGACAAAAATGGAAATAGCCTCTGGGCTGAGACAGAGGAAAAGTGGCTTGACTTATACAGAAACCGGAAGCAACTCCCTGGTCTATCCGTCATGAAGAAAGTTTCATTTAACGATGAGTGGCTTGCTGAGGCCTATATGGAAACAGATTATGAGGCACTCTCTGAGGCCAACTTTCAGGCGTCGTTAAACAATTATTTATCCTATCTGATTAAAGAGGGTAATATCTATGAGCAATAATGTAACCTTGTGGAAAGAATACAGAATTGGAGATTTATTCGATATACGTCCGACTAAGGCATATAAAGACTTATCAAGCTCAGACCTTAACGATGGTGGTGCGACGCCCTTTGTTGTAAACTCGGGGGTCAATAATGGGATTGGTGGTTATAGTTCACTAGAGCCCACCGAATCTGGAAATATTATAACTTTCAGCGATACGACGGACGGGAATACATTCTTTTATCAACCTAAGCCATTTATTGGTTTTGCTCACGTGCAAGGTATGTACCCGAAGACGCATAATTGGAATAAATATGAATTACTATTCTTGGTAACAATATTAACTTTTCACAATAGCGGACGTTTCAATTACGGGCGCAAAATGCGTAGAGATACAATTTCCAACGAAAAAATTAAACTGCCAACTAATGAACAAGGAGCTCCGGATTGGGAATGGATGGTAAAGTATATCAAAACATTGCACCATAAGCCAATACGTACTAGTATCAAAAAAACAGATCGTCCTTTAGATACGACCAGATGGAAAGATTTCTCGGTTGAAGATATTTTTCATGTTAAATATGGTATCAACATGGAACTAAATACTTGCCAGATTACCGACAAAGATGATCCAGATGGCGTAGCATTTGTAGCCAGGACCTCTGAAAATAATGGTATTTCGGCCTACGTAAAGCGTGAAGACGGGTATAATCCACAACCAGCTGGGGTTATAACGGTCGCTGGTGGCGGAAGTGTTCTTTCCACTTTTTATCAACACAGACCATTTTATAGCGGCAGAGACCTATATTTGCTCATAGCCAAAGAAGACATATCCATATATTCCAAATTCTTTATAATGACAGTACTGCAAACCGAGCAATATCGGTTTAATTACGGGCGTCAAGCAAATAAATCCCTACCAAAACTAAATTTGAGGTTACCGGCCTTGGAAAACGGAAGCCCTGATTACATGGCAATGGAAAAATATATCAAAACGTTACCATATAGCGATAGGATATAAAAATGAATGAAATACAGCAGTTGATTGATACGCTCAAAATACCCCAGAGTGAATTTTGCAAAAAGTACAAGATACCACAAAGAACTTTGGCGCATTGGCTTGCCGATGATAGAAAACCGCCAGAATATGTCATTGAGTTATTGAGAAACGACGTGAAACATGAGGCAAAAAACAAGAAGATAAAGGAAGATAAAATTTAATTGAGCAAATTAAAAGATCGTGAGTCAAAAGTCGTGAGAAATCCTTATTCCAGACCGTTACTGAAAATATACGAAACCGTTCGAAAATTCGTAGATAATTTTGATCCGACTATTACAAGCTTGATTAATAGCGAAGATGCTTGTTATCAACCACTTCGCCATCGTCATAAAGCCCAAGTAGTCCAAATCAATGACAACCCACTCTCATTTGAAAATAGCGAAGCGTTAGTCAACGCAAATAAGACACTAACAGAAACTTATGAAAAGCTAAACGCAGACACGCTCGCCATTCTTGAAGAAATGCCACAAGTGTCATTTAGGATCCGTTTCAACGAACCAAAAGCCGATAAAGCCGGAATGCTCGAAACATATAAAGATTACGCATTTACGACGGACATGAAAGCCTTTCTTGCTAGATACGATAAGTTAGTCGCTAAAGTAGGCGAACTGCCAAAGATTATCGAAGACTATGAGAAGTCCATTTATCAGCCGGACGATTTCCCACAGAAAACTAATACCGAACCAAACAAGACGGTAATTTATCATTTAGCATACGACACTATGTCTGGCCGTCTAACTATAAATGATAACGAGATCTATAAATGTAATCTCGATAGTAAGCTAGATAAAGCCCTTAGTAGCGCTTTTAACGCGCCTGACGAAGCGATAACGACAAGTGGCAACCTTGCGTCGGCTATCAGCGCTATACGGGCGCCAGAAGACCTTAAAAAGCTAATGTTCCGCACGAGTAAAGGAAGCTTTCGTATTCATCCAGAAGTGACGGACGAAGACTTAAGGCAAAACAAGCTCAACAAAGAAACTATCGAAGCTGAATTTCAAAAGCTTTCAAAATAATTAAAAGCCGATAAATAGCCTTCAAGAACGAGGGCTATTTTTGCGATTCAAAAGATAATCGGGTTATGACAAATAACCCACAAGAAAAATCAAGGCTCACACCAGAACATATCAAAATTCTGGCAAAGTTCTTTGGTCTTTTGTGGGAAACGCAAAAAGAATTAGAAAGGCATGAACATGAAAATCAAGAATGTGAACATTATTCCAGTATCGCAAGATAACGGACTAATTGCTTTTGCGAGCTTAACGTTGGATGACGATATTTTACTAAGCTCAATAGCCGTTTACAAAAAGCTAGACGGTGGGTTTAGGCTACTATATCCGTCCAAATGCGTTCGCGGAAGTGAGATGACGATATTCCATCCACTAAACCGCAACACGAGTAAGACAATAGAAGAAGCTATCTTCGAAAAGATTAAAGACGTAAAGAACAAAGGTTGTGAGAATGATAGATACTATTCGATTGGCGCTGGATGTTAAGCACATTCCGAACGAATTCAAAATAGCGAAATCAAAGAACGGTGTCTTTCGCGGTGTAATAAATCCGACCAAAGAGATGAAAGAGTCGGGCAGATATTATCCGCGTGTAACTTTCGTAAAACGACCGGTTCGTGGTGGCTTTAGCCAACAATTCTTAATTGAGTTTTCAATTCCGAAACTTATCAAAGGCGATAATTTCAGCGAAGTTAGCGACAATGATTTTGGCGCGATTGTAAAGACGCTGAAAGAAACGCTATTTGAAATGAATGTCGAATGGCAATTTAGTGCCACAGTAGCGAACGCAAGGGTTGTAAAAGTCGATTATTCAAAGAATATCGTGTTCGATGACGGAACGACTATATCGCAAGTTCTTCGATTATTAAACCTAGCCAACATCAAAAAGACAATGGACGTTTCGTCTGGCGAATTTAGGAATGGTGGCCAGATTTGTCATCTGCATACAAGCGGTCGTGATATAGCATTCTACGACAAAGTATCAGATCTAAAACGCTCAAAAATAAGCGAGAAACGAAGCGTCGAAAAGGACAACAAGATCCAGTTGCAATTACTAGATATACTATCGAAAAAGCATGACCTATCGGTTTTGCGTTTTGAAATACGATTAAACGGCGTCAACGAAATAAAGCGCAATCTTGTAAAAATCGGCGAAGACAAAAGTGACCTGAGTTTTAAGCATTTATTCTCGTCAAAAATATCACAGGCAATTCTGTTGAATTGGTGGCACGAGATATTTAGCAGAATACCAAAGGCGCCACTAGACAACGAAACGGTTGAGAATATGTTTCTTGGATTATTGAAGAACGAAGAAGCGAAACCGCAAAGAGTACTGGCGACACTCGGAATGAAATACTTAATGCAGGATCGTAATTTTGACGCACGTTTTGCAAAAGAAGTATTTGATAGTCGGTTCAAAAATGGCTCATGGGCGCGAAGTAATAAGTTGCTACTAAAGCCGGAAGCGCCGAAGAACTTACGCCACTTGCTTCATATTGAGGAAACGATAAAGGAAATGCAACCTATCAATATCAAGGAGTTCACTTGATAGCTTTATTTGGAATTTAAGATATAATGTTTTGTTTTAACAAGAGTAATTAAGCTAAGAAAGGAGTAAGAATGAGTTATTACGACAAGCGATACGACGGCATCAAAGCATTCATGATAGCCAGAGTGTCAGATCCGAGCCAACGCGAAGCGTTACCGGCTCAAAAATATAAGTTAACCGATTACCAGAAACGGCTAAACTTTAACGCGGAATATCACGAGTTTGACGAGTCTGCCTTCAAAGAAGACCGCGAGAAGTTTGAAAAGATAGTCGATAAGATCCGTAAGTACCCGAAAGAGTGCGTGGTCGTGTTCGACAAGATAGACCGCTTTACGCGTGACTGCTCAAGCGAAATAGTAAGCAAGCTAAAGCGAGCCGTAGCCGAAGGCAGTATCGAATTACATTTTGTGTCGGACGGGCTAATCGTCCATAAAGAGTCGCCGGCGACGGACTGGTTTCGACTTGATATTGGCATGGCGACAGCCGGCTATTATTCGTCGGCCATTCGCGATAACGTAAATAGGCGCATAGCCCAAAAGCTACGCGACGGCGAGTTCCCAGAAAAGGCGCCATTAGGCTACTTGAATGTAAGAACGGAAGATAATAAGAGCGACATAATTATCGATAAACAGCGTGAGCCACTTATTCGTAAGGCTTTCGAGCTGAGATTAACGGGAATGTCAGTTAAAGACATTACGGTAGAAATGCGAAAGTTAGGGCTAACTTCGAATATGAAAAATCCAAAACCAATCGGCCACTCTACGATAGCGAGCATATTCAAGAATAAGTTCTACTACGGCATGATGACATACCGCAAGAAAGATTATCCGCATAAATACGAAACGTATATCACGAAGAACACCTACGATAAGATCCAAAACATTAGTCAGGGTAACTATATTAAGCAATTCCATACGAAGGCGCATTACGAGTTTACCTTCAAAGGTATCTTAAAATGTGGTGTTTGTGGTTGTAGCATGAGTTCCTACATTAAGAAAGGACGAGTCTATATGCGATGTTCGAACGCAAAGGGTAAATGCCCGAATAACGCGACCGAAGTCGAGGTACTAGAACAGCTTTCGCCAGTTATTACGAGCTTATCGATAAACCAAGCGGAAGCCGAACAAATTTGTGACGAGTTGAACAAAGATTACAACGATGCTCGCGAATTAAGAGAGCACAGAAAAGAAGCCTTAAGGGCTGAGTATCAGAAGCTTATACGACGCAAGGATTTAATGTACGAAGATAAGCTAGACGGGCGTATTACTCCGGAAAAATACGACGAATTAGTCGAGAAGGGCGAAAAGCGCATGCTGGAAATCGATGAAGAACTAGTAGCGCTCGAAAAGAGCTACGAGGGTTCGGAATTGACGGTATCTAATCTGTTTAAACTAGCATGTAGCGCGGACGATCTACTCAAGAGTTCTAAACCTGCCGTAAAAAATCAAATTCTCCGCCTTCTACTTTCGAACTGCGAAATTCAACAAAAAAGACTCCAATTTAACCTGTTAGAGCCGTTTACTTTCATAAAAAAATTGGACTCTCGTCCAAATTGGCTCCCCCGGCCAGACTCGAACTGGCAACCTCGAAGTTAACAGCTTCTTGCTCCACCATTGAGCTACAGGGGAATAGCCCTATTATAGCATAATTTTCGTTTTTGTGGTAAAATGGTAGAAGTTTTTATAAGAAGGCGACGGCCGGCCGTGATTTTATGCGGCTTCAAAGTCGAGAAAGGATGCTGATGGATGACCAGAAAAAAGTGATTCAAATCGCTGGCTCAATTACGGTAGATGAACTTGCAAAGGCCCTGGGGCTTTCAGTGACGTCGCTGATTGGTGAGCTTTTTAAAAATGGTATTGTGGCGACAATCAACCAACGCCTTGATTTTGAAACCGCTTCGATTATTATCGATGAGCTTGGTGTCGAGAATGTTGCGCTCGAGCGCAAGAATACCGCAACTAAGACTTCCGATATTAGGCATGAACTTTCTGACAAAGCCGTAGCACGTCCGCCAGTGGTGGCAGTGATGGGCCACGTTGACCATGGTAAGACCACATTGCTTGATACTTTGCTTGGTAAAAAGACCGCCGAAGGCGAAGCTGGTGGTATCACTCAGCACATTTCGGCTTACCAATTGAAGCACGAAGATCGTTGGATTACTTTCCTAGATACCCCTGGTCACGAGGCTTTCGCAGCGATTCGTCAACATGGTGCCATGCTAACTGATATCGTGGTGATTGTGGTGGCTGCCGACGACGGCGTAAAACCACAGACTGTAGAGGCAATTAAGTTTGCTCAGGGTGCAAACGCTAAGATTATCGTAGCGATTAATAAGATTGACCGCGAAGGCGCCGATATTCCACGCACGATGGCTGACCTTTCTCAGCATGGCTTGCAGCCGGAGGAATGGGGTGGCGATATTACGATGGTGCCAATTTCGGCCAAGCTTGGTACGAATCTCGATCAGTTGCTTGATATGATTTTGTTGACTGCCGATATCGAAGAACTCAAAGCCGATGTCGATATCCCGGCCGAGGGCCTCGTAATTGAATCTCACATGGAAACTGGCCGTGGTTCAGTGGTGAATCTCCTAGTAACCGGCGGGGAACTGAAGGTTGGCGAATACATTGTGGCTGGTTCGACTTACGGCAAGATTCGTACGATGCTGGATTGGCGTGGCAAACCAAAGGGTAAAGCTACTCCATCCATCCCAGTGACGATTACTGGCTTTAAGGATTTGCCAAGCTTTGGTGATCGTTTTGTGGAAGTTGCAGACGAAAAGACCGCCCGCAAGATGGCACTACTTAACGCTCAGGCGATGGCTGACGAGTCGGCTTCGGCCAATGTTACTTCAACTGATCTTCTGCGCATGATGAACACTGCTGACAACTCAAAAGTCTTCAACGTTATTATTAAAGGCGACGTGCTTGGCTCGGTAACCTCAGTGGTAGACTCTTTGAAACTAATCGATACTAAGGGCGAAATTACGCTTAATATTGTCTCTACCGGCGTGGGCGACATTAACGAAAACGATGTCTATATGGCGGCTGGCGAGAATACTGTGGTTTATGGCTTTAACGTGTCGGTGCCAATTAACATCTCAAAGATGGCAGCACGTGATGGTGTTTCGATTAAGACTTACAAAGTGATTTACGAGCTGCTCGATGATGCAAAGCATGAAATGGAAAACTTGCTAGACGCTGAAGTGGTCGAAGAAGACCAGGGTGAGATGAAAATTAAGGGCGTGTTTAGGACCGAGAAGACTTCGATTATTGCTGGTGGCGAGATGCTGACCGGCATCGTTAAGCCAGGAATGCTGGCGCGCGTGATTCGTGACAAGACTTACATTGGTGAGGTTGAAGTGGCTTCTGTACAAAAAGAGAAGATGGACGTGAAAGAGCTGGCGGCTGGTGAAACTGGCGGCTTGGCTCTAAAGACTGAACATAAAATTACTATAGAACTAAACGATCGCTTGAAATTCTTCACTCGCGAGATGAAAAAGAAGACGTTGTAGAACAAAACGGTTGTGCTATAATTAGGGCATGAGACCAATTGACGAAGCTTTTTTGGCGGAAGTGGGCTTAGCCGCAATGCCAGAACCAAAAAAACAAGAGTTTTTGAATTTTGTGCAAGAAGAGCTTGAGGTTCGTATTGGCGAACGCATTGCAAAAGGTTTGCCAGAAGTCAAACTAAACGAATTCGATATGATCACGGATCGTGAAGAGGCGACCAAATGGCTCGAGATTAATCGCCCGGATTATCGCGAAATCGTAGAGCGTACGATTAGAGAACTCAAAGACGAAATCCGCGCAAACAGTTCGAAGCTTTTGAATATGTAATTAAAAATAGAGCGATGGGGGTCGCTCTATTTTTTGTAGCCATTGAGAAAACTTTTGGCGTCCATCGCCTTGCGGCCTTCGGGCTGGAGGCGATCGACGGCGATTTTTTGGCCGTCTTTGCAGGTGATGGTGATTGGCGAATCTTCGGCGAGGCGAGCTTCTAGGATGATACACTTAAGCCCGTAGAAGGTGTATTTTGGCTTCGGAAAACCTTGATAGGCGATAATTTTGCGGAAAGTAGTTGCGGCGTCGTCTGTTTCAGGGGTAAGTTCGCCCATGGAACGATCGAACTTGCCACAGAAGGTGGCCGCCGCGTCGTCTTGTAAAGTTGGTTCTGGAAGATGGTCGATGTTTTCTACTAACCAGTTAGCGCCAGCCGTAGCTAGGGCTTCGTAAATTGCCGCCTTGTCTAGAGGCAAATCCTTAAGCGTGGTCTGGTAATAAATTGGGCCGGCGTCCATGGCTTTGGCAAGCTTCATGATAGAGACAGAGAATTCGTTTTCGCCAGCGATGATGGCCGATTCGATTGGTGAAGCGCCACGGTATTTTGGCAAGAGGGAAGGATGAATATTTAAAATACCTTCTGGCTCGAAAATGTCTAGGACATCAGATTTAATCAAAACGCCAAAGGAAGCGAGAACGCCTTTTGCGTCAGGATTCTTGGCTTTAATCTCTTTGACGGTTTCAAGATCTTCTTTGCTTCTAGCGTGAAAAATAATTTCAAAATGCTGGCTGAGAACTGCGAGGGCGGCATCGGCAAGCGGGCCATTACCGAAGAAAATAACTTTATTCATCAGGGAAGAGCTCTTTATTGTTTTTGATTTCTTTGTCGTAGTCGACTGGTACGAGATCGCCTTTGTCATTCATACGAGAGAAAGCATCGGTCTGATCTTTGATGTGATCAATAAAGAGGATGCCGTCGAGGTGGTCGATTTCGTGAAGCAGCACGCGGGCCAAATCTTGCTCGGCCTTGATGCGCACTTCGCTGCCATCTTCGAGTTTGGCCTTGATTTTGACTTTGGTTGGGCGTGGCACGAGACCATAGTAAGACGGGACCGAAAGGCAGCCTTCGTAATCAACCTTAATTTTGCCCTCGGTTTTGATAACTTCTGGGTTAATTAAAGCAGTGAAATTATTGTTTTCTTTGTCTTCCATATCGTCGCGGACGATGATGATACGCTTATTGACGCCCATTTGTGGAGCAGCCATAGCGGCGGAGAGCTCAAATGGGTGCTCTTTTTCCCAGTCGAGGGAAAGCTGGCGCATATTGGCAATAATTTCTTTGATTTCATCATCAATAACACCGACTTTGGTCGATTTTTCTCTGAGGCGTGGGTCTGGCGTAGTGATGATTTTCATAAGTTAATTATATCACGTCTAAGGTTATTTGGCAAAGTGGGGGCGAGAGTGCTAATGGTTAAAGTAGGGTTGGCGGGTCGATAGTGATATGGGCGGTCTCGTCGATAGTGGAGAGGGCTTGCAACAGAGCTTCGCGAGAGGAACTGCGAACGATGATCTGCCAATCGAAGCCACGGCTGGTGCGCTCGTGGAAAGCTGGGGTTGGTGGAGAAATTTTGAGCTTAGAGTTATTTGAAAGCTGGCGGAAAATGGCGCGGATTTTCTTGAGGGCTATGGATTCGGTTTTCATGATAATCTCGACCTTGGCAATGAAGGCAAAGGGCGGGAAATAGGTGCTTTTACGCTTTTTTAAGAGATGGTCGGTGAAAGACTCGTAGTCTTGACTAATGGCGAAGTTAATAACAGGGGAGTCGGGCTGGAAAGTCTGCACAAAAACTTCGGCGGTGTCGAGGTGCCCACGGCCGACACGACCGATGACCTGGGTAATAAGTTCAAAGGTACGCTCCTCGGCGGAATAATCAGGGAGGAAGAGGCCGGCATCCGCCTGGACAATACCAACGGTAGCGAGCTTCGGGAGATCGAGGCCTTTAGCGATGGTCTGAGTGCCAATAATAATATCGATTTTGCCGTCGCGCACGGCTTCGTACATGGCGTCGAGCGAAGTCTTCTTGGTGTTGTCGGCGTCAAAACGCATAATATTGGCGGTTTTAAAGAGTCTTTTAAGCTCGGTCTCGAGCAGCTTAGTGCCAAAACCTTTATGCAAGATGTTTGGCGAGTGGCAGTGTGGGCAGGATTTTGGTACCGGTTGCTTGAAGCCGCAAGTGTGACAGAGTAGTTCATAAGAATCGGCGTGCAGGGTAAGCGGCAAGAAGCAGTGCGGACAGAGGATGCTTTCGCCGCAGTCCTCGCAAATACTAAGGGGTGCCGAGCCGCGGCGGTTGTGAAAAATGAGGGTTTGCTGATGATTCTCGAGATTACGTTTAATGGATCCTAAGAGAGAATTCGAGAAGTAGCGGTTTTTGGTAAAGTTTTCGCGCTCCTTAAAATCAATGACGGAAATCTGAGGTGCAACAGCGGTAGTCTTGGCCTTCTCTTTGAGAGTGATCAGGGAATCATGAGTTTTGGCTAGATGGTAATCTGTTATAAGAGGGGTGGCGGAACCATCAATGCAGTCGATGCCGAGGGTCTTAGCGATAAAGCTGGCAGCACGGAGCGTAGAATATTTTGGCGCGTTCTCTTGGAAATAAGAGGATTCGTGGCATTCATCGATGATGATGAGCCCGAGGTTTTTAACTGGGGCAAACAGGGCAGAGCGTGGGCCAACGACGATCGAAGGGGTATCTGAATAGAGAAGGCTTTCCCAGATTTTGTGGCGCTCGGCCTCGGTTTTTTTAGAGTGAATCAGGATGACTTTTTGACCGAAAGTCTCCTCGAAAACCCGAACAAGTTGGCTGGTTAAGGAGATTTCTGGCACCAAAAGGATAGTGGATTTTTGCTGTTTAAGGGCATTTTTAGCCATTTCTAGGTATATATTAGTTTTGCCGCTTCCGGTTACGCCAAATAGTAGTTTAGTGGCTCCTGGGCGGTTTTTTAGCGCCTGAAGGGCATTTTTCTGGGCAGTATTAAGCTCAATGAGCGGTAGCTTAGGGGTTTGTTCGGTTTTTTCGGCAATTTTGGTGGTTTTGCGGCGGTTTTTGGTGACGCCAGTAGGCAGGATCAGACTGAGTACGGATGGCATTGGCACTAGGTAATATTTGGACAGCCAAACGACTAATTTTAAGAGGTGGCTTGGCAATGGCTCTGAATACAAGACGCGGCTAATTGGCTTAGTAGGGAAGTCTGGCTTGGCGACCTTTTTGTAAATGAGGCCGACGGTCTTATTCTTTCCCAGAGGAACTTCGACTAACTGGCCAGGGGCGAGCGGTTCGTCAAAAGAATAGGTCAAAAAACCAGCGCCCTTTTTAAACAGCTTCGCTGGGATGACCTCGTAAAACATACCCTAATTATACACTATAAAAATGTTGTATTTTTTACAGGACTTCATGCTATAATGAATTAAGAAAAGAGAGGTTACATGTTAGATATGTTGGTGACTTCCAGGGTGAGGAGGAAGATTATCGTCGTTTTTGCAAAGTACCCGGATTTCAAAACCCACGTACGCGGGTTGGCCAAATTGATTAAGGAGGATCCAGGGAACATCCAGCGTGAGTTAGCTAAGCTAACGGCCGCCAAGTTTTTGATTATGACGAAGAAGGGTAACACGCGCATCTATCAGACCAACAAGCAGTACCCAATTCTAAAAGAGCTTCAGAGTATTGTAATTAAGAGCCAGCGAGGCAGCAAACCAAGTAAGACGATTGGTTAATATGAGTAAGCTGTTTGAACGTTTGACCAAGAAACGTGGCATAACAGCTGATTTTTTGCATCCGGAGTACGAAAAACTGGCGGATCCGTTGCTTCTGCCGGGGATGAAAGAGGGTGTCGATCGTATTATTAAGGCGGTGGACGGCGGTGAAAAGGTTTTGATTTATGGCGATTACGATGTGGATGGTGTAACGGCCAGTACGGTGATGGCGGAGGCCCTAGAGACGGCGGGCGCCAAAGGGGTCGAGATTATGCTGCCGGATCGTTTTGCCGATGGCTATGGCATGAGCCCGAAGGTAGTGAAGAAAGCCAAGGAGGGCGGTTTCTCTTTGGTGGTGACGGTGGACTGTGGTTCGGCTAACTTTGAAATTATTGATGAACTGACTAAGCTTGGCATTGATACGGTGGTGACTGATCACCACGAATGCAAGGATGAACTACCGAAGGCGGTGGCAGTGATCAATCCAAAACGTAAGGATCACGAAGGTTTTCGCGATCTGGCTGGCGTGGCGGTAGCTTTTAAGGTGGCGCAGGCGCTGGTTTTAAGAGGTAAAATTCCGGCTGGCCAGGAGAAATGGCTGCTAGATTTAGTGCTAATTGGCACAATCTGTGATGACATGCCGTTAACTGGTGAGAATCGTATCTTGGGTTACTTCGGCATGAAGGTGCTAGAAAAGACGCGTCGGGTGGGGCTGATTGAGTTGATGAAGAACGCTGGGCTTAAGAAGATTAACAGCGAATCGATTGGCTTTCAGATTGGGCCAAGGCTGAATGCAGCAGGTAGGATTGAGTCGGCGGAGCTGGCTTTAAAACTAGTGCGTTCGAAGTCGAGAGTTGAAGCGGTGGCGCTGGCCAACCAGCTAGAGGAATTGAATAAGAAACGTCGCGTAGAACAGAAGGCCGCAACTAGGGAGATCGAAGAGCGGGGCCTCAGTGATGAGCCAGTAATTGTAGAGGTAGGGAATTGGCACGAAGGAATTCTTGGCATTGTGGCTGGGCGCCTCACCGAAGAATACCGTAAACCGTCATTTGTTTTAACAGAGGTGGCGGATGGTATGCTGAAGGGGTCTGGTCGTAGCTTTGGCGAATTTAATTTAGCGGAGGCTTTAACGGCAGTGGCCGACACGGTCGTGGCGGGTGGTGGCCATGCTGGCGCGGCGGGCGTGCGCGTGGAAAAGGCGAAGCTGGATGAGTTCCGCATGGCTTTGAACAATTATTATAAAAGCCTTGATCTAAAAAACCAGGAAAAGTTTTTGGCGGTGCAGGCCGATTTGGATGTTTCTGAACTTGGTGATTTTTCGCGTGATTTTATAGGGGAGCTGGCACTTCTCGAACCGTTTGGCGAGGGGAACGAAGAGCCAATCTTTGAGCTAAAAGAGGTAGAGGTGGTGGAGGCGCGTCGCATGGGGGCTGAGCTAAATCACCTATCTTTACTGGTGCGCGGTAGTGACGGCAAGATGTTAAGATTAGTGGCTTTTTATGCGCCGGAGGCTTGGTTTAGACTGTCTGCGGGCGAGAGAGCAAATATTTTAATTCGTGTTTTAGAGAATGAATGGAATGGCACGGTGTCGGTAGAGGGGCGTATTCTCGATATCTTATGATATAATCGTAGTATGAAAATTCTTTGGACTGACGGTAGCGCTTCGCCAAATCCTGGCCCAGGTGGTTTCGCCGTGTTGGAAGACGGTAAACCAGTAAGACTGGGTGCTGAGAATCCATCGACGAATATTCGTATGGAGGGGCTAGCGATGATTGCGGCAATCGAATACGCCGGAGACGAAGGCTGCGAAATTCATTCCGATTCAGAATTTTGGATTAACGTATTAACGAAGTGGGCGCCAGGCTGGGAAGCCAATGGCTGGAAGAAGAAAACTGGCCCAATTCAAAACTTGGACATTGTACAAAAACTTTATATACTTTACCAAAAGTACCCTGTAAAATTGATCTGGGTACGTGGTCATGTGGGGACCGAATATAATGAGCTCGCCGATGAGTGGGCCAACAGAGCACGGAAAGGAGAAACTCTATGAAAAAAATTATCGTCAAATGCAAGCTAGCCAGCCGCGAGAGTTTTGTGCAGAAACTATCTGATATCGAGATGGAATTTTCTCCGGTATATTGGCAGCATGATCGCGTTTATGTGCCAAAAGGCTATAAGAGGGGAATTAACATGCCTCGCCTCTTGATGCGCACCGAGATGAAGGCGGTCGATAAGCCAGCTAAATATTATCTGATTTTGAAGCGCCACATCGAGGATTCTGGCGTAGACGTGGTGGATGAAACAGTGGTAAAAGACTATACCGAGATGGTAAACATTATTCTGCAACTTGGCTTTAAACCACAGAAAGAAGTTTCTCGCCGCCGCCAGGAGATTAAGATGAGTGATGATACCTCGCTGTTCCTCGATAAGATCGACGGCGCCAACGGCTCGTTTGTGAAGCTTGAAACTAATCTGGTCGAAGGCGACTCGGTAGAAGATGTTAAAAATGACCTCTTGAAAACCTTGGCTGTGTTTGGTGAGAAGAACGTGGTCGAGACGTCTTATTCGGATATTGATTACTAATTTAAAAAACCGCCTTTTACGGGGCGGTTTTTTGTTGGCGGCTTAGCCGCGTGGTGGTTCACCGTCTGGTTCGCCGAGTAATTTCTTTGACTTAATTTCGTAGCGACGGCCGTTAACTGGAGAGACATAGTAGTCTTCGTTTAAGAGATTGACGAACATCGTGAGGTCTTTGTCGTCCATGATAATGATAGAACCATCGTCATCGGTCATGAGCTCGAGTTGCATCTCGTCGGCATAGTTGATGAGATCTTTTTGTGGCATTTCGGAAGCAATGTCCATAGCCTGGAGCTTCTTCAAAATAGGTTTCTTGTATTCAAGGAGGGAATTAAGAGTAACGCCATCGGCGAAAGAGAGCTTATACTTGTCGGTAAGCTCTTTGGCCTTGGCCTCGGCAATCACCTGGGATTTGTAATCATATTGGAAGAGATTCTCGAATTTGGACTGGTTGAAGATGACGATATTGCCATCGATAATCGCAACCTGGTTGTCTTCTGGCATCTTAAGAGCGACTTCGGCAGAGAATGGCTCGAAGCTTTCGCCGTTGATCTCCCAGCTAGAAGCACCTTTTAAGGCGCTAGAAGCAGAGATGGCTTTAGCGATGTAGAAGGTCTTGGTGCCAGCGTCGCCACCAGGGTAGGTAAAGCGAGCGATAATGCCTTTGATCTTCTTAAACTCGTATTCGTTATCAGAGAAGATGGCGATATCTTTATACTCATTCTCGATGAGATGGATGAGGGTTTCGGCGCGGCCCACCTTGCCAAGGTCGGTGCGGTAGATGACATTTTCTTCGCCATCGGCCTTTTCATATTCGCGGCATTCCAAACCTTTGTTGGCTTCTTCAATAATGAACTTAACGGCAGACTGCATGAACAAAGCCTTGACGCTGTTTGTTAACTTGTCTGAATACTTAATTTTGAAAGGTGTATAATTTTTGTTGAATAAAAATAGTTCGGCACTGACATTATTCTTGATTTCGTCAATTTCATTGGCCCATAGAAAGACATCGAAATTTTTTTCCATTTTTTCCTCACTTGTTTATGGAATCTATTGTAGCACACGGGGTGGATATTAATCAAACAGGGAATTACGCCCTTTGCCTGCTTTGTTCGGTTTTTATAACATAATTTTGACTAGCTGAAAAGCATAGCGTGTTCGGGTTTTTAACAGATAGTTTTCCACACATTGTGGGAAAATGCTAGTGCAAAAAAGGTCTTGATTTTTTTTGGAAATAGG
>JAZRPR010000009.1:0-17905 GCA_045649305.1 Candidatus Nanosyncoccus sp. | reverse complement strand
AGATTCCGGTCTTTAAATTCATAACCAACCTGTGATATCTGTTATTGTAGACATAGTTATAACATATTTTGGTATAATTATTAGTATGGATATTGTAGAAGTGGTTTTGAAAGAGATTGAATATCCGTATGGTCGACCTACTGACGTGATTGGCTTCGGGTCTCTTGGAAGAGATGTCGCAAATGCACTTTTGCCAATTGTAGGACAAAAAGAAATCTGTTTCTTTGACGAAAGAATTAAATCGGATCCTGTTTTCCATTATCTTGATTTTGTTGATATGCTAGAAAAGACAAGAATTATGATATTTACTATTGAGCTGCCAGAAGGATATTATAAGAATTTAGTAAATTTAAATAAAAAAGTTAAGATTTTTCTATCAAAAGATTTCTCAAAAACCATTTTTGTCTTGCGAAAAGAAGGATATGGAAATAATATAGTTTTACTGTAAAACAAAAAAGAAAGCCCCGAACCTGTGCATATCCATCACTGCCTGTCGAGCTTTCGATGTTTTTATTATATTATACTTATCTAAAGATTTCAACTATATTTTTCTGCTTATCTATTAAGAGTAGTCGTTTGATTTGTTTGTTTTTCTTGATTTCGGCGGCAAGATGACTTTTTATCTTTGAAATATGAATTCTCGAAAATCGTGCGTCAATGATGATATATTGAGATTGCTTAATAGCTCGGCTTATAGTATGTTGCAGATTACGTTTTCCGTTACCTGTAGGCGCTTTTAACTCCCATTCGATGCGATTGATTAATAAATCGGGAGTTTTGCAATTATTCCTCGGAATGAATTTTACATCTGTTTTAAAATAATCTAACAAAATATATGCAGCTGACATTTCTTTCTTGTCTGGTTTCGGTATGACATCTCTTGGGATGATGACTGAATAATTTGATTTTTGCATAAAACAATTATAATTCCTTTGACTCGGAAAGAAAAATGTCTATGATTATGGTTTTGGCAACTTAATTTTGATATCAAATGGGATAAAGGGAATAGGTTGGTTTGGAAATTCAAGATCCCGGTCTTTAAATTCATAATCAACCTGTGATATCTGTTATTGTAGACATAGTTATAACATATTTTGTGCTACAATTATGCTTAGATAATATTTGAAGGAGGTTTGAAAAAATGAGTGGCGAGTCATTAACAACTAATACCGGCGAAAACCAAGAAAAGGTGTTGGATCCGCGTGTTGAGTCTTTGGCGATTCCGCTAGCTAGGGATTATGCCGAAAAAAATTATCCAAAACTTGAAGACGGAACCTTTAAGCCAGCCTGGCGCGGCGTAAATGGCGAAAAAGCCCTCAAGAATAAGTCGCCAGAAGATTTGATGGCGGAAGGCTATTCCGAATTGGCGGCCCGTAACGCGGTGATCGACATCGCCAATCAACCATATAACGAATACTCCGAATATTGGAAGGAGCAAAACCGCGGCGGAGCCGAATTCCTTATCAAACTCATGGATGAGCGTGGTGCTGGTGTCATTAGCAGCCTAGATCTGGAGAACAAAGAGGTTAGGGCAGAATACGGTGATTTGATTCATGAAAACTGGATTTCGCGTAACGAATGGGTAAAAGATCCAGTCTATGGCAACCCTGAGCAAGCCTGCAGCTTCGCCGAGCTATCTCCAGCAGAACAGCAAAAAGACATCGACCAACTTGGCGTCTTGCAAAAATGGATTGCGGAAAATTCACCAAGCCAAAGCAGTGATGTTGCTTAATCAAAACTGATAATGTGAAATATGGAAGTTGATCCAGGAGCAAACAAACAAGTAGCGGATGTCGCGAGCAGTCCTTGGGATTCTCTGAAGGACGTAGAGTTTGCTCCGGACACAGCAAAATCCATCGAAAGTCTGCGACGAGAGCGAATCGTCGACATGACAACGGCAGAAGCGGGGGCGCTAAAAGCAGATTTTAAAAATGGCGTCTATCTTTTTCATAGCGCAACCGTGGAAGGCATCAAAGACATTCTTGAAAGTGGAGAAATTCTCAATGCGGAAGAAATTTACGAAAGAAAAAAGGCCGCCAGAAGAGAAGAGTTGGTAGCAGAAGGAAAAAGCGAAGAGGAAATCGAAAAAGAATTAAAGAAGGTGATGATTAGGCGCAATTCTGGCCAAGAAGGAATTTCGTGGAGCGCGAACGGCATAGACGCAATGCCTGGCACACAGGGTAGAATTGCTGGTTTTGTAGCGGCGCCAGAGTTGGTATTAGGCGAAGACAAGTTGGTCATACCATCTAGGCCAGCACCGTACGAGCTTTTGCAAGTGTCTAGCGAGGTAGATTCAAAAAATCTGTTTGAGGCAAAAAAACAATACGAAGTGTGGGGGTATCCAGAATTTTCTCTGGGTGAAAGAGCAACGGTGGAAAACGGGTTGATACGTTACATGATGAATCTGGACAACGGCGATAAGCCGGATGAGTTTGGTTTTTATAGATCGCAACTAAGAAAATTTAGTGAGCGCGGCGGTTTGCCAGCCGACGAATTAAGGAAGCACTACGAAATCACGGAAGATGGCCACATTAAGCTCGACGAGGATTTACATCAGCAGAAATTCGACGAAAACTATCTACCGCCGGCGGCCGTATTTATGCAGGCAATGATTGACCAGGGAAAAATCAAGGACTCAGAAATCTCCGAATTTATGCAGGAAAGAATTAAGCTAAAAAAATTCAAGAACCTAGGCGAATACAAAGACCTGGGCCTAGAAGGAAAAAACGTGGTTGAAATGCTTGACGAACTTAAGAAGGATCCGAGAGTCGTATTTTTTATGCTCGGCCAGGCGCGACAAGAGGGCGGACGATATGCTGATACCTATGAGTCCGAGCTAGGTAAAGCCAAAAAGGTAGGCGCAAGAGTAGAAGATATGTATTTTGTGACGAGTCACAAAGATCTGGATGGATGGCTAAAAGTCATGGAAAAAACTGGCCATTTCCCGCGCGGTATATTATTGTACGACGACGAAAAGGTCGTGAAGGCAAACTTTGCGTCAGACGAGAAGGGCGATCACGAAGAAATGACTGCGGAGATTGGGCGAGTGGTAGGAGCAGACCAAGAGTTTTGGAATGCAAAAATGGGTATGAATATTGCAAACATCGCGCGCGCCGGCACGAAGGGCCAAGTTTTAAAAGATTCAGAAGTGAATCATGATACAGAAGTAAAAGTGGTAAATGGCGAATTGATAATTGAAAAAGAAGTTTAAAATAATTTAAGAAATTGGAGGCAAATAATGAATAGCGGCGAAAAAATACAGCAAAATACTAGCGAGTCTCAACCGAGCGAAGACAGCAGGGGAATAGGTAAACACGTGGTTGACTTATTTATTGAAGAATCTATCCATACTGAGTTCGATAAACAGTTTGAGGATTCCAAGAGGGTTAGAGACGCTTTTTCCAATATAGACGGGAAAGGCCATTTTGATCTTGCTGGCATAGCCTATGCTGATTTCGGGGAAGAAGGATTTTCTGGCGATGGAGCATCGCTTTTTATGCTAGTTCAGTTCCAAAAAGAAGATGGCCCAAAAACAGAATTAGTTAAACTTGGCTGGGGCGAGTTCAGTAAGCAAACTTTTTCTAAAGGCAAGAAAAGTAAATATTCCGACTATATTCCGGAGTACCAAGATGGCAAGGACTATAGATATGTAGCGCAGCACGAGGTATTACGAAGCTTGCCATTTGATGTCTATTGCGTAAGCCAACAAGAGAGCTTCCTCACGGATACAGAAACCCAAAATGACATGTGTTTCCACCCAGAAAAGTATTTGACGGAACACGCCTTGTTTGTTGTGAATAACGGGGACGTTACTATGGCGACAAAACAAAATCCCGAATTGCCGATGAACAAGCGAAACCATAGTCTCGAGCACCAGGTTTCTCCAATAACCGAAGAAGCGGCACTGGGAGCAATTAGTCAGATGCAGGCTTTGTACGAAGAAACAATCGAAAAGCTAAGCGAAGGCGCTTAGCCAAAGCACTTATTTCAGTTTTGTTTGAGCTTTAATTTTCTTTTTCCAGCAAATCTAAAAACTCTTGATTCATCGCGGCAGCATGGAAACCGTCTGCACTTTTAACTTTTGCGCCGGCTTTTTCGCAGATGAACAAACCCGGCTCATAGTCCCACGGAGTATTGATTCTAAAGTTTGTGCCGTGCAGCCATTTGCCGTGATGATTCTCGGGCTTTTCATCACGAGATTTTTGCCAAAAGCCAAAAGGGAAAAAGCTTCGAAAAAGGAAACCATCAAGCGCATCATCACGATTGTTATTTGTGCCATCGGCCTGGCCTGTATCGAATTTGGTTAAAATGCTACAATACTAACAAGGAGAATAAATGGGTTATTACATCGAAAACAACGACACCTTACAAATTACTCGCGAGCAGGGCTTTCCGGCCGAACTTATTTACGAAAAACACTGTGAAAAACCATTTACGGCAGCAGATTTTAAAGATCAAATTTTTGAATTCAAAGACAAACCGGGTATCAGAATGTTCCCGCGCCCACCAGTCCGCACGTTCTTAGTTGAAAACCGCGACGGCAAATGGCTTTATTGGGGCCTCGCCCACATTATTGAGGTTAAATACGACATGGTAAACGGTGTCACTTCCGGCAAATTCAAAATCATTTACATCAATACACCAGAAGAAATTAAAAAAGCTCACGAGCTAATCGACCGCAATCCAGATACAAACTTTTTCGATTGATGCTAAAATAAAGGCATGAAGAACGAAATTGAAGCTCAATTTTTGGACATCGATAAAGATGCCATTCGTGCGAAGCTAAACGAAATCGGTGCGACTCTCGAAAAACCAGAGGTTTTGATGAAACGCGTCGTTTTTAATACTGGCCTGCATTCGTTTGCGCGCGTGCGCGACGAAGGTGACAAAATCGTCATGACTTTTAAAAATGTTGACGACGACCACGACATTCTCGGCACCAAAGAAGTTAACCTCACGGTTAACGATTACGATGATGCCGTTTTGTTTATGCGCGGTTGCGGTTTGCAGATAAAAGCTCACCAAGAAACCTTGCGTGAAATTTGGACTATCGGTGATGTTGAAATCTGCATCGATACTTGGCCATGGCTCCCAACTTTCATCGAAATCGAAGGTCCAACCGAGGCTTCGGTTTGGGAAACTGCCGCAAAACTCGGGCTTGATAAATCCAAAGCTAAATTTGGCTCCGTCGACACTACGTATCAACATTATTATGGCATCGATCCAGACGTGATTAATCTTCATACGCCAGAAATTACCTTTGAAATGGATCCACCAGAATGGGCGAAAAAATAATGGAAATTTTAATCACCAACAAAGACTTTGGCCTGGAGCCAGTTGAGTTTACCGACGATGTATTTGTCCGATATTCCGCCAGAGGTATTTTACTTGACCCAACCACTGGCAAGATTGCTATGGTCTGCAAAAAGAAAATTAATGAATACAAATTGCCGGGCGGCGGTAGGGAAGGTAATGAAACCGAGGAAGAAAACTTCCATCGCGAAATCATGGAAGAAACTGGTTGCACGGCAAAAATCATCAAAAAACTTGGCGAAGTTAAAGAGGAGCGCAGCAGCCTTAATATGAAACAAACTTCCGCCGTGTTTGTGGCCGAGATTGTAGAAAATACCGGCGAGATTCACCCGGACGAAGCTGAAATTGCGCAGGGCCTAGTACTTGAATGGATGAGCGTAGACGACGCTATTGAGGCTGTCAAAAATAGTTTTAATACTGTACTTGGCGATGAAAAACGCTCCACTTATAGTGCGCACTTTGTTCTAAAGCGTGATTTATCAATTCTCGAAGCCTACAAAGCCACTCTAAATTAGGTATAATATTCATATGGACAACGAAAAACTTGCAACTGAAATTAAAAACATCAAAGCTCGCAACGCCCGCGTCGAGCTAGATAAAAAATGGGAAACTTCCTGGACTCGCCGACTTTGCATCTGTGTGCTAACGTATGCCGTCGTCGTGCTTTACAGCCTCACGATCCAGCATGTTTCTAATATCTTTTTGTCGTCGCTCGTGCCGGTTATCGGCTTCACGCTTTCTACGCTCTCGCTCAAATTCGTGCGTAAAATTTGGGAAAGCCAAATCAAAAAATGACTTTGAGCGAATTCGTCAAAACTGTCGCTTAACGGTATAATAAGGTTATGTTTGACGATCCACAAGTAAATCCAGAAACCCTAAATAAGCCAGAAACCCTAAACCCGGCGCGCGTTGCCGAGTCTGATGCCTGGTCTGCAGTGATGCAGAATGCGCCAGAAATGGCTAGCGAAACAGCTGTCAACGAAGACACTGAGCAAATCGAGAGTATCAACGATGCGGCGGCACTGGTTAATTACGGCGTGGATGCGTTAGTCAGGGAAGTCGGCATTCAAAGCGTCATCGATGGCATTAAAAGCATTGACACTACTAATTCGGAAAACCCAATCGGTGACCTATTCGAAATAGTTGGTATTGACACTCCAGGAGAAGTGGACGACGTTCGTGCTGAAGCGCGGGCCGCTAACCCAGCCGTCGCCGAATTCCGCGAGAAAAACGGTTTGCCAATTACCAAGAGAACCCCGGAAGGGGCCAGGCATGCTATCGAAGCTATGAAAGACTTGATTGCTAAAGTCAGCACCGATCCGGACTACGCAAAATTACGCCTCGAGGCTAGAGCTATGGGCAAGGGCTATTTTGATTGCGCCGTCACCGGCATCGAAAAGCCAGGTCTTACCGACTTATTTAACGTACTCAAAACCTACAAAGAAACCGAAAATCAAGAGCCAACAGAGGAAACAGAACCATCGGCGCCAGGCGAAACTCCAAAACCAGGCGAAACCCCAATGCCGGGCGCGGAACAAGCTCCGGACGAATTCGGATACGAGCAAGTCGCATAGTAATCAAAAAGCCTTGCACGGATTTGTCGAAACTGTTGACAATTAGATTAAGCACTAGTATTATAAAAGAGTAAAAGGTCATATTAAATAGATAATGGTTTGTTGAGCCTTTATTGGTGTCGATAATGCCTTGGGAAAATAAATGCATATTTTTGCCAAAATCAAAAATAAACCGATGAAAATTTTTTCCGCACGCAAAAGTTTGCGCCGCATTACGTGCGCAGCAGCCCTAGGATTAGCATTTTGCGGTCTCATTAATTTGGTTAATAGTTTTGTCGGCGGCGCTTCGGCCGAGTCTTATCCTACGAGCGCGACCGCAATAGTTACAGCTATTAGGTCTCTCGCGAACGACCCGTTTAACTACGATGGAACAACATTGCAGCACGGCTACCGCTACAACGGTTCTCCAGCAAACAGTAACAGCAGTAACCCGGCCGAAGAAACTACGGGCGGTTTTTATCTGAACAATCGTGGCAACGATGGCCCAGACTATAGCTGTAGCTCGTTGATTTACTATGGGCTCGTGAACTCTCATGTCTTTCAAGGAGAGTTTGCCAAATTAACCAGCGTCAGCACTAAGCGTCTCCTGTATTTACTCTCGGAACGCAATGATTTCAGCGAAGTGTCCGGCGAACAGGAGTCATTTTTCCAGAACAGCAACAATTTGCAACCCGGAGACATCCTAATGAACCACAACAAGACGCATACGGCCATAGTTTCCAAACGCGACAGCAGCGGAACCTGGATCATTCAAGCAACCTCAAACTCCGACGGAAAAGTTGGCGATAGCACGTCTGATGGACGAGAGTTAAGTGAATCTAAATATGCATATGATGCAAGTAAGCACTTTACGTATTGGCAATATGCCTATCGTTACAACTCAAATGCGAGCCACGACATCAGTATGACCAAATATTGCCCAGCCAATGGGTACGAAGACTGCACCGAGTCGGATTCTGACGAATTGGCCGCCCCGAACCAGGATGCATTGCCGGCAAGAAAGACGGAAAACACAACCAACTTCGCCGTCGTCAGCACTGATGGCGGAAACTACGAAATACGCTCAGATAATTTGTTTAGCGGGGTTTTTGAGCCAAACGACATCGCTTTCCAAAACATGAACTTAAAAAACGCGGTGCTCGCAGAGTATGACAGCAGCAAGAACCTAGTCACAAACGCTGCCGACAAGATGTTTAGCAACACGGAGATTAGCACCACCGACAAAGCGATGATTACTTATAATAAAGAAATCAACGGCGGAAGCAACATTGGGCTAAGAGACCTCGACCACTATTTTACCTTGACCTTCCGAAACGCCGTCGTATTTAGGCGCAATGGCAACACGCTTGATCTAAGGATAACTATTAAAGATATTCGTTATCAAACTGCGGCAAATTCTACGAATGGCAGGCTAACGAAAGGGTTTGGTATTGTTGCAAACGTGTTTAGCAATTCAGATATCGCAAACTCTAGCTACAACGCTTTACAGTTGGGCGCCCTTAGAATTAAGGATGGCGGCAATTTGAAACTCGGCGCCATATTCAACGTGACTATGGAAATGGTCGACAGCAACGGCAATGTCGTCAACGATAACGCAGAATACTTGTTTAAATTTATAGGCATCGATAGCAGAGATACCACTATTGATGATTGCGCCGGTTCATGGCAGGCCTTTGACGCATCGGGCAGCCCGAAAGCAAAGTACGCCGAAAGCATTACTCTCCTAGGCGGATTCGAAAAGCATATTTGGTCGCAGCAAAAAGACGGCCTAACTCCGCAGCTACAATTTGTGAAGGATGGCAGCGGGCTTCGTGTTTTGTCTAATGGCAAGAAGAGTGACGGTACGAGCTATTGCGATAACGCCGACGAGACCTCGAGCAGCATCGGTGAAAATTCAATGCTGACTGGCTTTTTGGCCCGTGGCAACTTGGGCGCACAAGACGGCGTCAGATTCAAAGTTCGCACCAGCCTTGGTAATGCGCAAACAATCCTCAATAAAGTAAACTATCCGGACATAGAAATTAAATTCGACCAAAATCAAGGCAAAGTTAGATCTAATTTTTGGAATAACACCGTGGGCGGTGGAAGCAAATATCAGTATAACTTAGGCGAAGGCGAAGCTCTCACTATCACCCCGTTCAACAACGAGGATACAGGATATCACTTTATCAAAGCAATTAAAATTTCTAACCGTTCCAGTGGTGAATTTAGAACATATACTCTGGGTGACTTTAAGAGCAGCTCCCAAATTATCGTTAGCCACGGCGAACTAAACAACAGCCCAAACTCTAACGCTCAAATTACGCTCAAATACAAAGGCAATGGGGTAGTTGACATTATTTTCCCGGCCCAATACGCCTTTACCGGAACCAACAGCACTTATGTGCGCGCCGGTCAACCGGTGTATTCGAACTACACGGTCGAGGTGACTTTTGATGAATTGCCGGAACACGGCCAAAACACACAAGGACAAGGCCCTGAAGGGGGCGGGGGAGTAATCTACGACCCAGTTATAGGCAGGGAAACTCAAGATCCGGAAGAGCAGCCGAGTGTTCCTACGAACTACCAAGTCACTTTCGATTCCAATGGCGGCACTGCGGTTGCCTCCCAAACGGTAGCTGCCGGCGGTAAAGCTACTCGCCCAACCGACCCAACTAAAGCAGGGTTTACCTTTGATGGGTGGTATTCCGGAACCAGCCAGTTCAATTTCAACACAGCGATTAATCGAGACATGACGCTATATGCTAGATGGACTAGAAACCGATATACTGTAACGTTTAACGCCAATGGCGGCACTACGGTCGAATCTGTTAACAAGACCCACGGCGCTACGCTTGGGACGTTGCCGACGACTACGAGAAGTGGCTATACTCTAGACGGTTGGTATACCCAGCAAACTGGCGGCACTGCAATTTCGTCTAGCACAACCGTCACGGCAAACGTCACATATTGGGCACATTGGACCAAAAATGCTCCAGATATATTCACCGTGACTTTCGACTCCAACGGCGGTTCAGCGGTAGCGCCACAGAGGGTTACTAGTGGCGATACGGTTGTCCGTCCAGCCAATCCAACCAGGACAGGGTATACATTCAGTAGTTGGCATTTGGGCGACGCGGTGTTTACGTTTAATACGCCAATCACGCAGGACGTCACGCTTAAAGCCATCTGGACTAGAAATAAATATACAGTAACATTCGAATCCAATGGTGGTACTGCTGTTACTTCGCAGACCGTTGCTTATGGCAACAAAGCCACTAAGCCAGACGATCCGGCCAGAGACGGTTTTGTCTTTGACGGCTGGTATTCTAATAGCGCACTGACCAATAAGTTCAACTTTGGCGCCTCGATCACCAAAAATACTAACATTTATGCTAAATGGATCGAAAATGAACCACGCATATATACTATTCTCGACGGCGATGAACAGGAAATGTATACCGATGAAACCGGCGAACTTTCGATTACGGCGAGCGGCGACGTTAGCGACCTTGTCAACATCATGATTAATGGTGAAATCTTGGATACGAGTAATTATAGTATTGAAAGTGGGAGCACAATCCTAACACTAACAGCAGACTATTTGAGTGGCCTCGAGCCAGGCGATTATACGGTAACATTTAATTATGTTGACGGCTCGGTGGATGCCGTGTTCACGATTATTGAAAAACCTGAGTTAGGTGGTTCAGAAGAAGAGCCAGACCCGAACCCGAATACAAACCCGGACCCGAACCAAAATACAGACCCAGATCCGAATCAAAACGGTGGACAAAACAATGGCCAGAATCAGAACGGCAATCCAGATGACGAATCGGGCGACATTGCAGTCCCAAATACTGGTGATGCGCCGGAGAACCCGGAAAACCCAAATACATTCGACACTATTTATGTCTATCTGGCCATTTTGGCTGCTGCTGGCGGCACGTACATCTATCGTTATCGTAAAAATAGGCGTTGATATAAAAAGGACACAATAAGTAGCATGACGTACAAAAACATTTTCCGCCAATACATGGATGGCGCCCTCAAACTCGAAACCTACCAAAAAGTCGGCATCATTTTTCTAGTCGTAGTAGTCGCCGGGCTGATTGGCTGGATTTACGAAGCCGTTTTTTACTTCTTTAACTACGGCATGACCGGGTTTTATATGCAAGGCGGGAACTTTCTCCCGTGGATGAATATTTACGCCATTGGCGCGCTTGTCATCATCGTCACCGCCTACAAAATCCGCCAAAAACCGCTTCTAGTATTTATGCTTTCGATGCTTACGACCGGCGTTGTTGAATATGTTGGCGGCTGGTTGGTCTACAATCTTTTCGATGGTGCCAGATATTGGGATTATAATGTCGAAATTCTAAACTGGGGAAATATTGACGGCTTCATTTGCCTGCGCAGCATTTTGTGCTTTGGCCTGTCGGCGCTACTTTTAATGTATGTCTTGCTCCCGTTTTTGGTCTATCTCGCTAAAACTATGACGCGCCGCGCCTTCCTCATCCTTTCGATTTCGCTATTTTCTATTGTTATGGCGGACGAGCTCTACAATCTCTTTGCTTCGCACGTCTTTGGCTGGCCTGGCGCCGTTGAATTTTATAAGTCACTCGGACTGAAATACTACGGCACTTAAAAAGCGCCCATAAAGGGCGCGTTTTTTTGCTCTCAATTTCTGGTGGTTATTCGGACATTTTGCCAGCGTAAGCGGCGTTATAAGCCAAAGCCTGATCCTGCAATTTGGCGGCACGCACCAAATCATCTACGCAGGAGTTGACCGAATGCTTAACGCGGGCACCTTCCTCGGCCTTTTTGGCGTCATTCCAGCGGTCCAGGGAACCGACCAGGTAACCAGTAATGCGGCGGAGCCTTTCAAACTGCCCACCAAAGTATCGTTGGTGGTCCTCGTAGTATTGTTTGGCGGACTGCTCGTCACCGAAGGCCTCAATTAACTGTACGCCGGTTTCTACTAGGCGGCTAACATGAAGATTATCGTAGTGCTCGAGCTCTTTTAGACCTTCGCGAATCGCATCGGCTGGCACCTTGGCATATTTATTTAATGATTTTTCATAACGCTCAAAGTCGAAACTGGTGGCGTCGCTTGGTTCAAAGTAGAGTATATTTTTCATAATTTTTTCCTTTTTAAAAGATTCTGCTTATGATTATAAACGCTATATCTAGCGTTTGTCAATACTAAAAATACACTAAATATGGATTTCCTGTGGAAAACTCCAGCCATCGGAGACGAGAGTGCTATAATATAAGTATGGATATTAAAACAGCAATTGATAGCAGAAAAAGCGCCTTTTTCAGCGCTTACGACATTAAAGATAAAGCAATCTTAAAGAAAATCGACGATCTCTTTGCTCGCATTGAAGAGTTTGGCAAAACTTGCAGCGACTATACCGATTTTGAAGCCAAATTTGCTATGTCGCCACTCAATCAAGAATATATCGCTCTCTTTACCGAGGTTGCGACCGGCTCCACATCTAAACTTCAGCCAGTCGCTGATGCTGATGATTCCGAGCAAGTTTCCGACGCCGAATATCTTGCCAAAGAAGCCGCCGACGACGCCAGGTTCGCCGTTAAAGAAGCCATGTCGCCACTCCGCCATCAGGCTTACGAAGCCAGCACCAAGGCTCTTCGTAGCACCAAGGTTGGCGACGCGCTGTTCAATATCAACAATCATGTTGAAACCGTGGTGGGCGTCCGCAAAAATTTGAAAGACTTAAAAGAAGCTAAGAAACAGGGAAAAGATGAGTAAAAAAACTACTTCAGATACCGGCCCACTCGCCGATCTCAATCTTAAGAATGCCGACATTATCGAAAAATATGCCAGCGATATTTTAAATGACGAGACTTTTCAGTCGCAAAAAGAATATTTGCAGCACGGCAAAGTTTCGGTTCGCGACCACGTGATTTATGTTGCCGACAAAAGCCTTAGTTACGCCAAGCGTCTCCATCTTAAAGTCGATGAAGAAGCCTTGGTGCGCGGAGCCTTACTCCATGATTATTATCTTTACGATTGGCATATCCACGGCGCTTTTTACCGCGGTCACATTATTAAGCACCCACGTGAGGCTGCTGAACGAGCCAGGCAAGACTTCAAAACTTCCAAAAAAGAGGAAAGTATTATTCGCCGTCACATGTTCCCACTTACCATTACGCCGCCGCGCTACAAAGAGGGCTGGTTGGTGTCTTGGGCCGACAAAACTTCCGCAGTCAGCGAAACTTTTGGCAAAAAAGCCCGCCACGCCAAGGCCCGCCGTGCCAAAGCTGCTGCCGCTAAAAAAGCTGCCGCCAAAAAATCCGCAAAATAGTTTCTTATGCTAGTATAGAGGTATGGACTTTGTGTTTTGCCTCGAGCTAATTGGGACCATCGCATTCGCCATCTCTGGTGCACTTGTTGCTGTTGAAAAAAAGATGGACATCCTTGGCGTGGCAATTCTTGGCATGACCACCGCTGTAGGCGGGGGAATCGTGCGCGATATTATTCTCGGCAACTTTCCGCCAGCCGCTTTTCAAAACCCGGTGCACGTGCTGGTCGCTATCGGTATTTCTATTATTATCTTTTTCCCATTCGTCCGCTCTGGCCTCAAGAAGACCGGCTTTGTTATTAAATTGATGGACGCCGTTGGCTTAGCGGTCTTCACCATGGTTGGTATGCGGGCTGGCTTCCGTTACGACAACTTCTTCCTCGCCGTATTCGTCGGTGTGCTTACCGGTGTTGGTGGCGGCGTTATCCGTGATATTTTCGCTGGCAACAAGCCGCAGATTTTTACCAAACATTTTTATGCTACCTCTGCCATTATCGGCGCCAACATCGCCGCCCTACTTTGGCCAGTAAACCACTTTGCTGCCATGATCACCGGCTCGGCCATTATCTTTATCCTGCGCATTCTCGCTGCCAAATTCCACTGGAGCTTACCGCGAGCCAAATAAATTTATGGTAAAATAAAAGTATGAAAAAACGTCTTTTTGTAGCCTTGCAACTCCTACTCGCTCTCGGCGGCCTGGTTATTAGCACGCCAGCCTCGGCAGTAGTTAAGGATGTCAATAATTTCTACTTCGAATCCTACGATGTAAATTACTATGTCTCAAAAGCCGAAGATGGCACTCCGAGGATGCGGGTTGTCGAAAAAGTCACAGCAGTTTTCCCAGATTACAACCAGAACAAAGGTATCTGCCGCGAAATCGCCAGATTGAATGATGGCGACAAGATGATCGTGCTGGAAGATTTGGACGAATCCAAAATCACTCTCACCAGAAATGGTTTGCCAGAGCCAATTTACAGCATTGAGAATGGTGGCCAGGCTTACAAAATTTGTACCGGCAATAATGACTATCTAACCGGAAAACAGGAATACGAATTCAGATATGAGTTCATGGATGTCGTTACGCAATTTTCCGAAGACGAAGAAACTTGGCAGGAAATCTACTGGGACACCAACGGAACAGGGAGTAAACAGCCATTTAATACGGTCAAAGCTACGATTCATTTCGAAGACCCAGAGGTGATGACCGGAGACTTTAAATGCTATGTTGGCATATATGGGAGCCACAACACCAAACGTTGCATTACTCTTAAAAACGAAGATGGCTTTACCTTTGTTGCTGCCGAACTTAGGGCGGGCGAAAATCTTTCGTTTGAAGTCAAGCTAAAAGAAGACAGCTTCGTGATTCGCGAGCCTAGGCGAAACTATATTTTCGTCTTTGTCGCAGGCGCCGTTGGTCTTGTCTGCCTTCTTATCATATTTGCTGCGCTGAGGAAGTTTAAGAAAACTGCCGAAAATCGCCATTATTATAAAGGACTATTCGTGAGTCCGGAATATGCGCCGCACAAAGACTACTCTCTGCTTGAAATGGCCAGCATCTACATCGGCGGCACCAAGAATTCGTCGGTCGCCCTCATGCTCGCCATGCTCACCGAGAAAAAGATTGAGCTCAAAAAAGATGGCACGACCTTCTTCGGTAAGCAAAAATGGGCTATCTTGGTCAAAAAATATGATGCTTTGGATGAGCCAGAAAAGACGCTTCTTAAGATTTTAAACGGTGGCACCGATTTCACCGATGGCGCCGAAATCAAGATTAGGGCCCATACGGCCAACTCTACTCTGGTGGCACTTGGCAAAAAACTGGATAAATTTGGCCCGAACCAAGCCAAAAAAGACGATTTAGTGGACGAAAAGTTCACCGGCACCAAAGGTAACATTAGCGCCTCGGGCGTCTTATCGGTGTTTTTCATCATTTTTGCCTTCTTCCCAATGGTGATAGTCCCAATTGTCGCTGCCCTCGCCTTCATCATCAGAGATTTACCGAGCGGTGAGATATATGACAACGGGTATCATTTACTTTACGCTAGGCCAATGATTTGGACTATCATTGCCGAGATAATCGTCACCATTATGATTACTACAATACTTAAGCGCCTCTCGGTTCGCGTTGAGCACCACACCAAAAAAGGCCTCGAAGCCTCGCGCTATATGGACGGCCTCAAGCTTTATATCAAGATGGCCGAAGCGGATCGTATTAAATTCTTGCAAAGCGTCAAGGGCGCCGACACCTCTAAAGAGGGGATCGTGAACATTTACGAAAAACTTTTGCCATACGCCGCACTCTTTGGCCTCGAAAAGAGCTGGATGAAAGAATTTGAAAACTTCTGCGACTTCAACGAAGTTAGCAAACCGGATTGGTATCAAGTCAACAACATCGTGGCCTTTTCGGCCATCAGCAGCTCGCTTCATAGTGCCTCAAGTTACGTTGCCTCGTCTACCCACTATCAGTCCAGCGGTGGCAGCGGCTTCTCTGGCGGCGGAGGTGGCGGCTTCTCCGGCGGCGGCGGAGGTGGCGGTGGTTTCAGCGGTCGCTAGCGTGCTATAATAGAGAAAAGGAGTTATTAAAATGAAAAAATATATTTGGCGTGTGGTGGTGGCAGCAATCTTGCTGGCTACTTGTACATTTTTCCTCGGCCGCTGCGTTTTTCCGGCCGAAAAATTAGCAGCCTTACCAAAACCAGAGGTTTCTGAAGGCGAGCGCGGCAAACTTGGTATCGATAAAAACATTAACGAATCTAATATCGACGATTATCTTGGCCGCTTTGACTCGGTTTATCGCGATATGCGTCTTTTGATTGACCCAGCCAACTATGCGGCCATTGGCGGCGACTCCTATCTATCCGGCTTCATTAAAGGTTTTGAAGTGGTATCTTTGCCATATCTTATGCAGCCAGAAGGCTTACCGGAAGTTGTCGGCAGCTCATATACCGGCACCACATTATTTAGCAAAGATGAAAAGGGAAACTACGTCGCTAATTATCTTGAATCAATGGACATCCTCGAGGCGCTTTTCCCGAAAGATAAAAATATCTTCCTGATGTGTGGTGGCGGCGGCTACGCCGGTATGACTAAGAACCTCCTCGTTTCTCTCGGTTGGGATGGCGACAAAATCTACAACGTCGGTGGCTACTGGTCCTATAAGGGCAAAAACAACGTACCGGTCAAGACCGAGCGAAACGGCGAAACTGCCTACGACTTCTTCAAAATCCCATACCACGACATTAATTTCGCCAGTCTCACTAAGAAATAGGGAATATTATATATGGCAGAAAAGAAGCGACAAAAGAAATATCTCTTCCTCATCGCGCTTGTCTTGATCGCAGCAGTCACTCTCTCTGGCGTATTTATCCTCTCTCTTAAAGACAACGGCAAAGTCCGCCTCGACGCCGAATATTATGGTACGTCCGACGAAGTCGTGATCAACAAAGAAGAATATGAACAGATGCTAAAACAGCAGAAATCCTTTATCGTAACCAGCGCCGCAACGGCTTGCTCATCGAAGATCTTGGACTTTGTCGATGATTTTTCTAAGGCCGAAGGCATCACTTATTTCTACCTTAGATGGTCCGATTTTAGCGACAGCAGCACCGGCGGAGAGATTAAATACCCCCCAACTGTCTTTATTGTCTCAAATGGAAAAATTCGAGCCTATCTTGATTCGGACTCTGGCGACGACGTCGAAGAATACAATAATTATGACGATTTCGCCGCTTGGATGAAGGAAAATGTCGAATTTTAGCCCATTTTTGGCAAAATCTACCATTTTTCCAAAAAATCTTCAAAAAAACCCTTGCATTATTTCTCGATGTGCGATATAATTACTCACAGTTGAACAAGTCGCCCTCTTTGCGACCTCTGTAAAAGATAAAGAAAAAGCGAGGAAATCTTTTGAGGTCGCTTTTAATACCTCAAGAGTAGTTTTCTTAAGACTCTTTCGAAATTAACAATTTGAATTAACGATGAAAAGATTTTAAAGACGGAGCTAGGAATCGAATTTCGATTGCTAGTTATGTCAATGCATAAAAAGGTAATTAAGGGCACTGATAGTGGATGCCTTGACAATCAATACCGATGAAGGCCGTAGGACTCTGCGATAAGCCTCGGGGATCTGAGAACGAGAATTGATCCGGGGATTGCCGAATGGGGAAACCTAATACAAGTCATGTTGTATTGTTGCTACCTGAACACATAGGGTAGAAAACGGGGACCAACCGAACTGAATCATCTTAGTAGGTTGAGGAAAGAAGAGTAAACAACGATTCCGAAAGTAGTGGCGAGCGAAATTGGAACAGCCTAAACCTTAAGATAACCTAACGGTTTAACGACCTGAGTTATTAAAGGGGTTGCGAAATTAGATAATTTTTATGCTGAGTTGCCTTTCGGCGGTTCAGCATAAAAACCAACAGCGTTAACTGAGTGGATAAAGATATAATCCTTAGATCGTAGTGGAAGCTTCTGGAATGGAGCGTCAAAGAAGGTGAAAGCCCTGTACACGAAACGATCTTAGGCTTTATATATCTTTTTTCAAGTAGGACGGGGCACGAGATACCCTGTTTGAATCCGGCAGGACCACCTGCCAAGGCTAAATATATTGATTGATCGATAGCGAACTAGTACAGTGATGGAAAGGTGAAAAGAACCCCGGGAGGGGAGTGAAATAGATCCTGAAACTCAGTGCCTACAACGTGTCGGAGC
>JAZRPR010000008.1:0-24984 GCA_045649305.1 Candidatus Nanosyncoccus sp. | reverse complement strand
GCCGACAAAGAAGGCTTCCTCCGCTCCGAATCTGCGCTCGTGCAGACTATCGGCCGCGCTGCCCGTCACGTCGAGGGCAAAGTCATCATGTATGCCGATAGCATTACCGAATCGATGGAGAAAGCCATCACCGAGACCAACCGCCGCCGCGAAATTCAACACGAATACAACGAGAAAAATCACATCACCCCGCACTCAGTCGAAAAGGAAATCAGCGAAGGTCTCCGCGCTATCATTCCAGAAAAGGCCAAAGAGGATAAGCTCGATATTCGTAAGATTCCGAAAGACGAACTCCCAAGCCTCGTCAAAGACCTTACTACTAAGATGAAGTTGGCCGCCGCCAACCTCGAGTTCGAAAAAGCCGCCGCTCTGCGCGATGAAATCGCTCGCATCAATGATTATATTGATGGCAAGTCACTCAAAAAGAAAATATGATATAATAAATAGCATGAGCGGGTTGGGCAACTCTAGTATTGAAGCAGTTGAAAAAATCAAGGTGCGCATCCGCGCCTGTGATTATCTTTCGGTTGCGCAACTATTTTTGAAAGACAATTTTTTGCTCTCGCGCCCGCTTGAGTTTACTGACATCAAACCACGTCTGCTCGGCCACTGGGGCACCTGCCACGGCATTAATGTAGCCTACGCCAACCTCAAAGCCGTCTACGCGGACGATCCAAACTTTTCCTTTGTGCTTGGCCCAGGACATGGCTTTCCGGCCCTACAAGCCAATCTCTTCCTCGACGGCGAGCTCGAAAAAGTCGACACTAGCGCTTCCAGAAACGAACTCGGTATTGAATATCTCTGCAAACATTTTTCCTGGCCAGATGGCTATCCGTCCCATGCTAGCCCATTCACTCCTGGCGTCATTACCGAAGGCGGTGAACTTGGCTATGCGCTTGCTAACGCCTACGGCGCCGCACTTGGCCATCCCGAAAAAACCATCGCCGTATTAATCGGTGACGGCGAACTCGAAACTGCCACCGCGCTGGCCTCACTCAATCTAAGAAACCTTCTTTCTGGTAGCCGTAACGGCAAAATCTTGCCAATCCTACATCTTAACGGCTACAAAATTTCCGCCCCATCCATTTATGCTCGCAAATCCGAGAGGGAACTAAACGAGCTAATTCGCGGCTTTGGTTACGATCCAATCCTCATTGATGGCGACGAGCCAGAGCAATTCCAAATCGCCTTAGAAAACGCTGGCAAAAACCCATTCTTTATTTTGAAGACCGAGAAAGGCGCCACTGGCCCAAACCGCTACCAAATGTCGCACCAGATTCCGCTCAAAAACGTCGCTACCGATCAAAAAGAGCTAACAACGCTCGAGGAATGGCTCAAATCATACCGTTTCGACCAAATCTTCGAAAGCGGCTTAGAGGAGGTTTCCTATGCCTAAAAACATCGTCGATAGCTTCCTGAACTATCGCCTTCGCAATACCGATTCGGAGCTTCATTCGCCGGCCAAAAAGATTGGGGAGCTACTTGCTTTTGAACTCACCAAAAATCCGCATTTTTATTTCTTCTCCCCAGATGAAACTACTTCAAACCGCTTCGAGCAAGTCTTTGAAGTTGAAAAACGCGCTTGGAATCTGCCAAAAGAAAACTGGGATTTACCAGAAAGCAAAAACGGACGCATTATCGAAATGCTTTCCGAAAACGTCCTCTTTTCGGTCATGACTGGCCATTTGATGAACGGCGAACCAGCCATGATGGGCAGCTACGAGGCCTTCTTTACTGTTGCCGCTTCGCAAATTATTCAGCAAATCAAATTCATTAAACAATGCAAAGAAACGCCTTGGCGCCCAGATCTGCCAGCCGTCAACCTGCTTTCGACGTCTACCTGCTGGAGGCAAGACCACAACGGCTTTACTCACCAATCACCAGCTCTAATTTCGACCCTACTTTCAATCCCGTCCAACCTCGTCAACTGTCTTTTCCCATTCGACGACGTCGCCGCCGAAAGCATTTTTAACTTCATGATGCAATCTGAAAATGTTGTAAATCTTACAACATTCAACAAGCACGACGAGCCGCGTTTCTTAAGTCGCAAACAAGCCGAAACCCAAACCGAAAACAGTGGCGTCCTTGTGCTCGACGAGTATTCCGACGACGATCCAGACTTTATCATGGTTGGCGTTGGCGATCTCGTGTCAAAAGAAGCTATTGAGGCTATTAAACTCATCAAAGCCGACATGAAACACGTCAAAATCCGCTTCATTAACCTCAGTGCCTTATCTTACCGCGCCATCGGTACTACCGAAAACAAACTCAGCAAACTCGAATTCGGCCAGATCTTTACCACCGACAAACCAATCATTGCCAACTTCCACGGTTATCCAGAAACCCTTGAGAATATTCTCGAAAACTACACAGACCGCAACCGCCTACGCGTCCACGGCTTCCTCGAAGAAGGCTCCACCACTACACCGTTTGAAATGCTCAGGAAAAACGGCGCTTCGCGCTACGACCTCGCCATCGATGTCGCCCGCGTTGTTGGCCGCCTCGATTTAGTCCAGGCCTACCAAGCCAAACTTGCCGAAAATCACGCTCACGCCGTTGAGTTCGGCGAAGATCTCATTGCCTAATTTCACCTTGTAGTGTTATGATATCTGCATGGAATTATTTATTTTAATTATCACAATTTTGATTCTTCTAGAAACCACCGTGCTTCTTATCAAGAATCACAAACCTATTATTACCAACAATAAACAAAAGATTTACGTCGATACTTCAGCGCTGATCGATGGCCGCATCCTTAATATCGCTAAAGCTGGCTTTATCCGTGAGGATCTAGTTATCCTAAAAAGCGTGCTAAAGGAACTACAGCTCCTAGCTGACAGCAAAGACGCCGAAAAGCGCGCCCGCGCTCGCGCTGGGCTCGAAATCGCCAGCGAACTTGAACGCGTCGTTTATTTTAATACCGAAATTGTCGACGATGGCGAAGGTAACAAAAAGGTAGACGAGCAACTTCTGAAGTTTGCTAAGACCAACCGCGGCATCGTAATGACGCTAGACTTCAACCTCATTAAACGCGCCGCCGCCGAACGCATCGAAACCATGAATATCAATGATCTCGCGCTCGCCATTCGTAACGAATTTTTGCCAGGCGAAAAACTCACCGTCAAAATTCTTTCTAGGGGTTCTAACCCAGGCCAGGGAATCGGACACCTTAAAGACGGCACCATGGTTGTCGTTGATAAGGCCGCCAATAAAATTGGCGAAACTCTAGAAGTAGAGTTCGCCAAAATTCATGAGACATCTGCTGGCAAAATGATTTTTGCCAGAATTGTTTCGCCTAAAACTAATCGTCCGAAGAGTCGTCAGATTCGCTCGGGGTTAAAGTCACCTCGGAAGTAGCGTAGTAACCAGCCGTATCCGAAATCGTGAGCTTCACAGAAGTTTCGGTGCCCTTCAAGGCATAAACTTCGATAGTGCCAGAGTTGAGATTGACGCCACCTTTTTCGACGCCGTTCACGTAGAGCGTACTGCCAGCGAGGTTGTACGAACCACGCTTGATGTCGGCCATGATTTTATCACCAACTTGGCTGAGCGTTACGGATGGCGGAGTGTAGTCACAAGTATCGTTAGCTTCGCGGTTATATGATTCGTCTTCGAGAGTCCAAGTCTCTTTCTTGCTGACTGGGTCAGTGAACTTGGTTGCGCCGATTTCGATCTTGAACTCTTCACGAGTACATTCGGTAGCGAGCAATTTATTATAGCGGTTGAAGGTCAAAGTTTCTTTTTTGTTACCAGAGCTTTTTTCAGAATCGTACCAGCTTGGCCAGATATCAGTGACGCCGTTAACCGTCAAAGTCTTGATACCAGCCGGGCGAGCCGGTTCGTCGCCCTCGTGCCATTTGCCTTCAGCGGCAAGCACTTCTTTATGGGCACGCTCGTTGTAAGCACCAGACCATTCACGCAAGATACGAGAGTCTGCCAAGTTCATACCAGAACCGTCGTGGTTACCGTTCCAAACCGCCGTAGCAATTGCGGAAGAATAGCTCACGAGCCAAGAGTCCTTAGCGGTCAAGTTAACTGCGGTCGTGGTAGTACCGGTCTTACAAGCAGTCCATACGCCAGGCACGTGGAAGCCATATTCATAACCAGACCAACCCATCACGCGGCGAGCGGTTGGATCGCTCAAGATGTTTGAAATCATGTAAGCGACCTGTGGGTCAACCACCTGCTTAGCTGGTTTATCTTCCCATTTTTCGATCACATCGCCAGAAGAGTTTTTCACTTCGAGGATGTAAGAGATGTCTTTATAAGCGCCGCCACGAGAGAGGGAAGCATAGGTATTAGCATGCTCGACCATTCTCACACGACAACCAGAACCGATTGCCATCGAGAGGCCGGCGGTCTCACCGTAAGAACAATAGGAGACGTCACCAAGTTGGTGCAAGATATCAAGAGATTTATCTATACCATTAATATAGAGAGCTTTCACAGCCGGAATGTTGAGGGAGCTACCAAGAGCCTGACGAATGTGAGCGCTTGGGTAGAAGATACCGGTTGCGTTGCGCAAGCGACAGCCACCATTAGTATAGCCATTACAATAAATCGCGTCGATGTTTTCGTCTTTAAGGTAGGTGCCAGGGCCATAGTTCATGCCTTCACGCTCCATAAAGAGTGGGGCGTAGTCGAGCACCGGTTTAATCGAAGAACCCGGCTCAAGCAACTGGGTCGTAGCGTTCAATTCACCATATTCTGGATTATTAAAGTCGATCGAGCCAATCATTGCGAGCACCTGGCTAGTCTCAACATCTACGGAAACTAGAGCCAAGTTGTCACCATCAGTCAAGTATTTCCATTGCATACCATAATCCATGGTTTCTTCAGCAACTTTTTGCAAATCGTAATCAAGGGTAGTAGTAATTGTCCAGCCACCAGCACGCATTGTCGAAATGCCGTATTTTTCCTCAAGTTGGGACTTTACTTCGAGCACAAAGTGTGGAGCCAACATATCGGAATACTGGCTAGATTCTGGCTTAATCGTGTCAAGAATTGGCACCGCCTTAGCCGCATCAGCATCTTCTTGGGTAATGTAGCCCATCGACACCATATTATCGATAGTCTTATGCTGACGTTGAATCAATTCTTCGTTACCAAGTTCGTTGTATGGGTTATATTTACCAGGGTTGTTTGGAATTGCAGCAAGCAAAGCCGCTTCAGCAATTGTCAAATCCGAGCAGGACTTGCCAAAGTAAGTCTGTGCTGCCGATTCAACACCGTTACGACGACCGCCGTAAGGGGACTGGTTAAGATACATGGTAAGAATTTCGTCTTTAGAGTAAGTTTTTTCAAGCTCAATTGCGAGGATCAACTCCTTAATTTTACGAGACAAACCACCACGGTCGGCGCTAGCTGCCTCATCGGAGAAGTAAACTTGCTTAATAAGCTGCTGAGTAAGAGTAGAACCACCCTGAACCTGTTTACCCGAGAGGGTAGAGAAGGTTGCACGGATGAGGGCGAAGAAATCCACGCCGGAGTGTTCGTAGAAGTTTTTGTCCTCGATTGCGATAGTAGCTTTTTTCACGTAATCGCTCATTTCGCTACTGTCCACCACAAGGCGGTAATCTTCGTTACCAGTATCCTTCCAGAGCACCTTACCAGTACGGTCTAGATAGGTGTTAACCGTCTCCGAAATGTGCATTTCATTAAGCTTAATTTCTTCGAGATCCTTCTTGTAATAGAGGAACAAACCGCCAATAAAGATAATACCTAGTAGGAAACAGGCGGCAAAAAATTTCAAAATGGCTTTTTGGCCACGCCAAGAGAACCACCACTTAAGCACGCGCTTTGGCGCTAGTCTAGCAAAGAAGCGTTTCCATGGTTCTTTTGGGAGCTTAGCAAGCTCCTCGGCGCGTTTGCGGTCGGCCGCTTCTTTTTTCGCGCGCTTCTTATAACTAAGATTAGTATAGACATGCATCTTTTTCTTTGGCTTAATCGTCTCTTTCAGAGACTTTTTCGGCTTTTTTGCCGTTTCTTTTTTGTCTTTAGCCGGCAAAATAACTTCACTCTTTTTCTTACTCATATATATTATTATAGCATTATTAATTTAAAAAAAACTTATTGACTTTAAAAAACATTAGCACTATAATAAAAACATAATAAGGTCATATTAATAACAAAAAGGATACTCCTATGAAAAAAATTTCTGGGCTCAAACTCGGAATTGGTACTGCTATCGCAGCACTTTTCGCAGTTATGCCTGCTAACGCTTTTGCCGCCTCGGTGAAAGTTTCTAAAAGCAAAACCGACAGCACTCCGATGGAAATCACCACCGCCGAGTCGTCTTATCATAACTCTGACAGCACCGCCTCTTACTCCGCATCCGACAAATCATTGGTACTGAACGGATTCACCGGTACCGTTGAAGTTTCTGGTATCGAGCTCAAGATCGTCACCGGCGACAATATGAGCACCCTCAACAGCTTCACGTCAGACCGCAGCGTCACTTTCAACGACACTAACCTTACCGTCAAAGACTTTGCCATTAACGGCGGCGGTACTACTTCGGTAACCAAAACCCCTACCCTTACTCTTGGAGCAGAGGCCGATCTCACCATCCAAAATGGTGGCAGCATCAAGGTTCAGCAGACCGCATCAAGCACTAAGGGCGGCATCATCTTCAATGAGAAACTCTGTGCTGTTAGCGTCAGCAAAGACACCGTTGGTCAGACAACTACCTACACAATCGCTGGTCCATCCACCATCAAGGCTGGTAACTGCAAGAACGACAAATCTCCTTCTTCTCCAGATACCTTCGATGCAGTATATCTATATGTAGCGCTATTCGTGGCTTCGTCCGCCATCTTCGCTTATAGGCGCCACCTTGCGAAACGTTGAATCATATAAGCCTAATAAAAAAGTCGCGCGGAAACTTCCGCGCGGCTTTAATAGTGCTAAAAAAGCCGAGAAGACCGCTAAGTTCAACATCAAGAACGATCCAAAGATCGTTGTCAAAGGTCTAATCTACGCTAGCACTACTGTGGTATTATTATTCCTCATTATTTTCAGCGCCTACAAGATTGTCCGCTGGCAAGCCGAGTCCGATATCACCAACGAAACTATTGCCAAACTGCAACAGGACACAACCATCACCACGCTCAATGAGCAGGAAATCAACAACGGTGCTACCGAGAAGAAAGATAGCGATATCGAACTTTCTCCGAGTGATTACCGCTACCTAGCTTCTAGCCTCATCGATGCCGACCTTACTGGTCTTAAGCAAACCAACGCTAACACCCGTGGCTGGATCTATGTTCCGGGCACCAACATTAACTATCCTTTCGTCCAAACTAATAATAACGACTTTTATTTAACCCATACTTTTGACGGGCACTGGTCCGATGCGGGCTGGGTATTTCTAGATTACCGCAATACACCAACCTTGTCCGATCGTAACCAAATTATTTATGCCCACGGCCGCGTAGACGGTTCCATGTTCGGTTCGCTTCAAAACGTCCTGGGCGAAGAATGGCAAAGTAACCTCGATAACCATGTTGTAAAAATTACAACAGAAAAGAACAGTTCTTTGTGGCGCGTTTTCAGCGTCTATCGCATCCCAAAAACCAACGACTACATCACGACGACCTTCAACAACGACTCGGTCTTTACCGACTTCCTCAAAATGATCAAAGATCGCAGTATCTATGATTTCAACACTAGTGTTCATCCACAAGATAAGGTGCTTACTCTCTCTACCTGTATCGGCACCAACGACCGCGCCGTCTTACACGCCAAACTCATCAAAGTCATCGAAAAATAATTTTGGTAGTGTATAATAAATAAATAATGAAACGATTAAAATTCCGTTCGGTAGTTGCGCTTGCCAACATGCGCCTTTCTGTGAAAACGGCCGCCATTATTTTGGCTAGCTCCACCCTCATCTCGGCTTTGCTCGGGCTTTTCCGCGATCGTTTGCTTAATACCTACTATCTTGGCACCTACCCAACCGGCGTCGATGCTTATACCGCCGCCTTCACCATCCCGGATTTCATGTTCTTCATCCTTACTTCTGGCGCCCTTGCCGTCTCGTTTATTCCAGTATTCAACCAGCGCCTCGCCTCCGGCAACAAAAGATCTGCCTGGGAACTTTCTTCTAGCTTGCTTAATTTGATGGCGCTCGTCACATTGATTGCTAGCGTTCTTATTATGATTTTTGCCGATCCGCTAATTCGTTACGTCGTTAGCCCAGGCCTCGACGAATCCGGTATGGCGCTTGCCATCAACATGACCCGCGTGATCGCAATCAACCCATTTCTATTCTCAATTACTACCGTCATTACATCTATCCAGCAGGCTGTAGGCCGTTTTGTGTTCTATTCGTTCGCCCCGGCCATTTACAACCTCGGCATCATTCTTGGTATCACCGTATTCACCAACGGTATCAACATCTTCGGCGTTCAGTTATTCGATGGCGGCATCATGGGCGTCGCCATTGGCGTGATCTTTGGCGCTATCTTGCAGCTCATCGTCAGTCTGATTGGTATGTTTGGCCTCGGCATGGATTATGAGCGCAAAATATATTGGAAAAACCAAGGCTTCCGCTCTATTCTGAAGCTTCTCCCAGCCCGCTCTTTGGATCAGGGAATCGACTATGCCAACTCTATCGTCAGCACCAACCTCGCTTCTCGTATGGGTGCCGGCGCTATTCGTTCGTTCAACCAAGCTACTTCATTACACCAAATGCCAGTAACCTTAATTGGCGTGGCGATTTCTACCGCATTCTTCCCAAAACTCACCGAGGAAATCGGCGCTGGCTACAAAGAAACTTATTACAATACCTTCCGCACCGCGCTACGCACCATTATCTGGATTTCGCTCCCAGTCACCATTATTGCCTTCTTTGCTCGTGGCTACGTAGTGAGCTTTATTAGTAACCTCGGCAACGGTAGCAACAACTCCGTCATTGTATCGGTGCTCGCATCACTCGTGCTAGCAATCTTTGCCCGCTCTGTCTTCCATATCGCCTCACGCGGGTTCTACGCCAACCAAGACACCAAGACGCCATTCATCGTCAGTATTTTTGCCATCGGCCTCACTATGGGGCTCTCCGCCGCTTTCTACTTCCTCGGCTTCGGCGTAGAGGGTCTCGGTTACGCGCAGTCCATCGGCGCCGTAGTCGAAATCATCATCCTGCTTACCCTACTCCACAAACGCTCTGGCTACCAGCTGCTTAACAAAGGTTTCTGGAAGGCCTTCTCGCGCATGCTTATCGCCACTTTAATCTGCGGATGCATCGCCTATGCCATGGTTAAATTTATGCCGCTCATGGCCTCCGATACCTCGCTCGTAATTACCGCGCCTAAATTCTTGCTTATCGCTGCAGTCAGTATGGTCGCCTACATTATTGCTAGCTATTGCTTGAATCTTAAAGAAGCCACGCCAATCATCGCCAAAGTCAAGAAAACTCTCTTTAAAAATCTCCAATAGATGGTATAATTTATCCGTATGGATATTTCTCGTGCAGACTTAAAACACCTAGCTGCTTTGTCGGATTTTTCGATGAGCGACGAAGAGCTGGATTCTCTAGAAGGCGATCTTAAAGGTATCGTCAATTATATTTCTGAGCTTAGCAATCTCAACACCGAGGGGGTTGAGCCAACTTACCAAGTTTTTGAGATGGAGAATGTCTGGCGCGACGACGAAATCAAACCGATGGACGCTAATCGCGACGAATTGCTCGCCCTCACCACCGAAGAAAAAAATAATCAAATTAAGGTCCCGAAAGTATTGTAATGAAAACCGCAAACAAAACAGTTACCGCCACCAGGCTTGTGCAGGATGCTCTTGCTAAGGCCGAATTTTTCAAAAGCTATAATATTTTTACCTCTATCTACGAAGACGAGGCCTTAAAGCGCGCCGCCGAAATCGACGCCAAAATCGCCAAAGGCGAAGATGCTGGCCGCCTCGCCGGCGTGTCATTCGTTGCTAAAGACAATTACCTAGTAGCGGGAACTAAAACTACCGCTTCCTCACACATCCTCGAACCATTTGCAGCACCGGTCACGTCCACCGTAGTAGAACAGCTCGAAGCCGAGGGCGCCATCCTGATTGGTAAGGTTAACATGGATTCCTTTGCCCATGGTTCATCCACCGAAAATTCTTACTTTGGTCCAACTCTGAACGCTTACGACAACACTCGCGTTGCCGGCGGTTCGTCCGGCGGTTCTGCCGTAGCCGTAGCACTCGACATTGTTGAATTCGCAACCGGTTCTGATACCGGTGGCTCCATCCGTCAGCCAGCTTCCTTTAACGGTGTTTATGGTCTCAAGCCTACTTACGGTGCCACTTCTAGATACGGCGTGGTTTCAATGGCCAGCTCGCTCGATACTGACGGCTTCTTTACTAAAACTCCAGAGGATATGGATCTTTTGATGTCGATCTGCGCCAAGCGCGACGAAAAGGATTTAACCACCTTGCCAGACTTTTACGATGAAAGCGAAGCTAAAAAAGTTAAAAAGGTCGGCATCATTAAAGATTTCGACAATGAATCGGTCGATCCAGAAATCCGCGCTTGTCTCAAAGAACAATGCGAAGCACTCAAGAATAAAGGCTACGAAATCGTTGAGCTCGACATGCCAACTTTGAAGCACGCACTCGCCGTCTATTACATCATTTGTCCAGCCGAAATCGCCAGCAATCTCAGCCGCTACGACGGCATCCGCTATGGTCTCCGCTCCGACAAAGCCCATTCTCTCGACGAAATCTACGGCGACACCCGTAACGAAGGCTTCATGAAGGAAAACAAACGCCGCATCATGATTGGCAACTTCGTACTAAGCTCCGGCTTCTACGACGCCTACTTCTTGAAGGCGGCCAAAGCCCGCACCCTCATCATCAACGAGTATGCTAAGGCCTTTGAAAAATGTGACGTTATCTTGACGCCGGTTGCACCAAACCCAGCCTTTAAGCTTGGTGAAAAAGTCAATGATCCAATTGCTATGTATTTTGAAGACGTTATGTCTGTACCAATCAACCTCGCCGGCATTCCAGGCCTCGCCGTACCGGCAGGGAAAACCGCGAGCGGTCTACCAATCGGCTTGCAGGTACTTGGCCCACGCCGCAGCGACAAAACTCTGATTGAATTCGCAAAGGAGCTCGCATGACCGATTCTGTAATTCCATTTGTTTTTGCCATTTTGATCATTGGCGTTTTGATCTTTGTCGCGATTTTACTCACCGGCAAACGCAGTCACCACTTTGATGTCGAATATTATCAAACTCGCTTCCTGGCCATTGAAAACAAGCTCAAACGCGAGAATTCTGCTAGCTATAGCCTTTCCATTATTGAAGCCGACAAGCTGCTCGATCGTGCCATGCACGAAGCCGGCGTTCCGGGCAAGAATATAGGCGACCGCCTCAAACGTTCTAGCAACAGATTCTCAGATATCAACGCCGTCTGGCGCGCGCACAAACTTCGCAACACCATTGCGCACGAACCAGATTTTGAAGTAAGCTACGAAAAAGCCTACAATGCTCTCGAAATTTATAAAAAAGCCTTGCGCGAATTAGGAGCCATCTAATGAAATATATTCCAACCATCGGTGTCGAATGCCACGTACAGCTCGCCACCAAAACCAAACTATTCTCCGAAATCGATAACGATGCTCGCGGCAAGGAGCCAAACTCTTGCGTGTCGCCAGTCGACTACGCTCTTCCTGGCATGCTGCCAAGACTTAATGGTGAAGCCATCAAATTTGCCATTCGCGCTGGCCGCGCTATGAATTGTAAAATCAATAATTATTCCCGCTTTGATCGCAAACATTATTTCTATCCAGATTCACCAAAGGGCTACCAGATTACCCAGTTCTATCATCCAATTATTGGCGAAGGCTACGTCGAATTACCAAGCGGCAACAAAATCCGCATTGAGCACGCTCACCTCGAAGGCGATGCTGGTAAACTAACCCATTTTGACACTTATTCACTCGTTGATTTGAACCGTGTCGATACACCACTCATCGAAATCGTCTCGATGCCAGACATTCATTCGGCTACCGATGCTCGCGATTATTGCAAAGAGCTCTGGCGCTTGATGACTTTTGCTGGCGTTTCTTATGGCGACCTTTACAACGGCAATATGCGCTTCGACGTAAACGTTTCGATTGCACCAGAAGGTTCCAACGAACTCGGCACCCGCACCGAAACCAAAAACCTCAACAGCTTCCGTTCAATCGAACGCGCCGTCGAGTACGAAATTAAGCGCCAAACCAAGGTTCTTGAAGCTGGCGAAAAAGTCGTTCAGGAAACCCGTGGTTGGAACGATGCCACCGGCGAAACCACCGGCCAACGCAGCAAGGAAGAGGCCAAAGATTACCGCTACATGCCAGAACCAGACTTACCACCAATCAATCTCACCGACGAATTTATTGCTGAAGAAATTGCTAAATTACCACTTATGCCAGCCGACTACCGCGCTAAATTTAGCGGACACTTACCAAACGACACTTTGGAAATCTTGCTCGACTATCCTAAATTAATTGCTAAGCTTGCCGAAGTCGACGAATTTGCCATTAAGAAAGTGGCCAACTGGTTTACTTCTGTGCTTTTGGCCGAAGAAAACACCAGTCTATTAAACGATGATTTACCGTCTAAGAACCAACTCGAAGAACTTGTTTCGATGAACGACAAAAACGAGCTTAGCTCTACCGCCGCAAAGGAAGTATTCCTCAAATTCTTCGATCCAGAAATGCATTTTAAAGATACCCGCGCTATCGCCAAAGAACTCGGCGTAATCCAAGAAAACGACCTTGGCGCACTCGAAGCAATCGTTGACACGGTGCTTGCTAAACCAGAAACCAAGAAAGCCCAGGAAGATTACAAGAACGGGGAGCAGAAAGTGATTGGCTTCCTCGTCGGCCAAGTCATGAAAGAGTCTCACGGCAAAGCCAACCCGTCCGCTGTTCAAGAAATCTTAAAGCAGAAACTCGCTTAATGGTCACTTCTATTATCCTCACACTACTGATTGCTATGGTGCCAGTCGTGGAACTGCGCGGCGCCATCCCGTTCGGCGTTGCCCACGGTCTCGCGCCACTACTTTCAGCTGGCCTCGCCGTCATCGGCAACTTGCTGCCAATTCCATTTTTGCTACTTTTAGTCCCAAAAATTTTTGATTTTCTGCGCGATAAAAAACACACCAAAAAAATGATCGCTTGGCTCGAAGATAAAGCCAACAAAAATCATACCAAGGTCGACAAATACGGCTGGCTAGGGCTGATTATTCTCGTTGCCATTCCTTTACCGGGCACCGGCGCCTGGACCGGCGCACTGGTGGCCAGTTGTTTCAAAATGAAGTTTAGACCATCAATGCTTGCTATTATTGCTGGCGTTCTGATTGCCGGCATCATCGTGCTAGCCATCACCTATGGCGTTACCGCTTTAATTTAAACGTGCTAAAATATACTTATGGATTTTAAAGCCAAACTTGCTACTACCGCCAGCCGTTCAACCAGTGCTATCCTCAAAAAAATGGGGCGTGGCGGCACCAATCTGCCTGGCCGCATCGCTAAGAAACTTGATTTTAATATTCTCACTAAGTTATCTGAAGGCATCAAGATTATTATCGTTACTGGCACCAACGGCAAAACCACCACAACCAAAATGATTGGCCAAATTCTAGAAGACGCCGGCATTAACTTTTTTACAAATAAATCCGGCGCCAACATTCAGTCTGGTATTATTGCTACTTTTGCCGAGCACGTCGGCACGCGCAACAAACACGGCTACACACATGCCCTAATCGAGTGCGACGAGGCTGCTTTTCGTCAAATCAGCACGCTAATTAAGGCTGACTATGTAGTAGTGACTAATATTTTCCGCGACCAACTCGATCGCTTTGGTGAGGTCTCGAACACGCTTGCCGCCATCAAGACCGCCGTCAAGAATCAGCCAGGTGCCACGCTCTGTCTTAATGCGGATTGTTCACTCACTTCATCCATCGTTACTAAAACCACCAAGAATAATGTAATTTGGTTCGGGACGTCTGGCCCGCTTTATAAAAAAACCGCCAATGAGCTTTCGGATGCCACTTACTGCATCAACTGCCAACATCCGTACAAGTATCATTACCGCACCTTTGCCCATCTCGGTGATTTTTACTGCGAAGAATGTGGCTTTAAGCGCCAAACTCCAACCGTTAAACTCGCCAAAATCATCAAGACCGACCTCGAAAGTTCGCAGTTTGCCGTTGAATCTACTACCAATTTCGATCTTAAAATCAATCTCCCTGGCGCCTACAACATTTATAATGCCTTGGCTGTGCTCGCTCTAGCTCGCGCCATGGAAATTAGCGACAATTCCGCCAAAGCCTCGCTCGAGCAAACTTCTGCCAGCTTCGGCCGCACCGAAAACGTCTTTCTAGGTAGTACACCGCTCAAACTTTTGCTAGTCAAAAACCCGGCCGGCTTCAACCAGGTTATTAATCTCGTGATTAATAATCCGAAGAAATCCCAGGCCATCTTCGCCCTGAACGACCGCATCGCCGATGGTACCGACATTTCCTGGATTTGGGACGTCGATTTTGAAACTCTCGCCAAAGAATCCGGCAAACATTTCGAAAAAATCTTCCTCACCGGCATCCGCGCCGACGAGCTTGCTATGCGCCTCGACTTTGCCGGCTTTGATATGAGCAAAGTCTCCGTTATCAAAGATTACGACGCCTTACTTGACGCCGTGGCGCAATCAGAGCTCGAAACTTTTGTCTTCCAAACCTACACTGCGATGTTCGAAATTCGCCGCAAAATCGCCGAGCGCGTTAATTTGAAGGAGTTCTATGACTAAAAAAGCTTTTTCTCTCCGCATCTGTCATCTTTATCCAGACATGCTAAATCTTTATGGCGACCTTGGCAACATCAAAGCAATGGTCAAGCACCTCGAAGCCAGCGGCATCAAATGCGAAGTCGATAATCTCACCATGGGCATGCTGCTAGACTGGGAAAAATACGACATCTTCTTTGTTGGTGGTGGCCAAGATTTTGAACAGGGAATCTTGAGCAAAGAACTAACGCGCACCGGCAATGATCATGCCATCAAAGACGCCATTGAAGCCGGCAAAACCTTCCTCGCCATCTGCGGCGGCTACCAAATGCTCGGTCGCTATTATCAAACTTGGGAAGGGAAACGACTTAATTACATCGGCGCCATCGATTTCTACACGATTGGTGGCAAAGACCGCAAAATCGGTAATTTTATGTTTAGAACCGACGACGACATCGAGATTGTCGGCTTCGAAAACCATTCCGGCCGTACTTTCCTTGGGCCAAAAGTTCAGCCATTCGGCACCGTAATCGCCGGCAACGGCAACAATGGGGAAGATAAGACCGAAGGCGTTCATTACAAAAACGTTTTTGGCACCTATTCACACGGGCCAATCTTGCCAAAAAACCCGCTATTCACAAACAAGCTCCTAAATACCGCTCTCAAAGCCAAGTATGGCGACGATGCGCCAACCATCAAATACACCGATACCTACGAAATCAACGCCCACGAATACATGGAAAATCGCCTCACGTCGAAAAAACAAAGCTCCAACAATTTTTAGCCAAAATCACCCCAGATTATATCTTTTCGAAACTGAGATAATATGTTAAAATAACAAAAAGCTTAAATGGCTATTATTGTTAATGGTCAAAAATATTAATTAATAAAGGATTATATGGCAAACGAAAAAGTTACAGACTTGTCCAAATACCGCAATATCGGTATCATCGCGCACATCGACGCCGGCAAGACTACTACCTCCGAAGCGATTCTTTATCGTACCGGTTTGAAACACAAAATTGACCTCGTGAAAGGCGACACCGGTGGTGCAACTACCGACTGGATGGAACAGGAAAAGGAACGTGGTATTACTATTACCTCAGCCGCTGTTACCGCCTACTGGAAAGGTCACAAGATTAACATTATTGATACCCCGGGCCACATCGACTTTACCGCCGAGGTGGAACGCTCTCTCCGCGTGCTCGACGGCGCCGTCGTCGTGTTCGATGGTAAGATGGGTGTCGAAGCTCAGTCCGAAACCGTGTGGCGCCAAGCTACCAAATACGGCGTGCCTCGCATTTGTTTTGTTAACAAGATTAACCAAATCGGTGGCGATTTCTACAAATCCCTCGATTCTATCCATAAACGTTTGTCTAAAAATGCCGTCGCTATTCATCTTCCAATCGGCTTCGAAAAAGACATTTGCGGTGTTGTCGACCTCGTTGACATGAAGGCCTACACCTACAAAGATTATGCCGATCACGAACTTACCGTTGGCGACATCCCAGCCGACATGGTTGAGAAAGCCAAGAATGCTCGTTCAATGTTGGTTGAAGAAGCTGTCCAAGCTGACGAAGCTCTTATGGACAAATACTTCAACGAAGGCGAAGATGCTATTACCACTGACGAGCTCAAAGCCGCTCTTCGTAAGCGCGTGCTTGACGGTGACTTCTTCCTAGTTACCGGTGGTGATGGCCGCGGTGTGATTGTCGAGAAAGTCCTCGACCTTATGACTGACTACTTGCCATCCCCACTTGATCGTGACCAAGGTCAAACCGTCGGTACCGATCCAAAGTCTGGCGACCAAATCATCCGCAAAGCTGACGACAAAGAGCCTCTCACCGCTCTCGCCTTCAAGATTGCAACCGATCCATTCGTTGGTAAATTGATCTTTATCCGCGTCTACGCTGGTAAGCTCAAATCCGGCGACATCATCCTTAACGCTACTACTGGCAACAAGGAACGCGTCGGCCGTATCGTCCGTATGTTTGCTGATAAGCGTGAAGAAATTAGCGAAGTTGGCGCTGGCGACATCGCCGCTGTCGTGGGTCTTAAGGAATGTACTACTGGTACCACTCTTTGTGAACCAGCTCATCCAATTCACCTTGAATCTATCGAATTCCCAGATCCACCGGTATCAATCGCTGTTGAGCCAAAGACCAAAGCCGACCAAGAAAAAATGGGCATCGGTCTTTCCAAGATGGCTGAAGAAGATCCAACCTTCCGCGTCCACACCGACGAAGAAACTGGTCAAACCATTATTTCTGGTATGGGCGAGCTTCATCTCGAGATTATTATCGACCGTCTCAAACGTGAGCACGGCGTCGAAGCCAACACTGGCGCTCCACAAGTTGCCTACCGTGAAACCATCCGCGGCACCGCCGAGGCACAAGGTAAACACGTCAAGCAGTCTGGTGGTCACGGTCAGTATGGTGACGTCTGGATTAAGTTTGGGCCAAACGAAACCGGTAAAGGCTTCGAGTTTATCGATATGATTAAAGGTGGCGTGGTTCCTCAGGAATACCGCAAACCAGTTCAGCAAGGTGTTGAAGAAACTCTCGCTGGCGGTGTGATCGCCGGCTACCCAGTTGTCGATATCAAGGCTACCCTCTATGATGGTTCCTACCACGATGTCGACTCCTCCGAGCTTGCCTTCAAACTCGCTGGTTCTCTTGCTACTCGCGAAGGTATCAAGCGCGCTAATCCAGTCTTGCTTGAGCCTGTTATGAAGATGGAAATTACTACCCCAGAAGAGTTCATGGGTGACGTGATTGGCGATATTAACTCTCGCCGTGGTCGCGTCGACGAAATGGAAGACTTGAACGGTGGCGCTAAGCTCATCAAGGCCTTCTGTCCACTCGCTAACCTCTTTGGTTACACCGGTGACCTTCGTGGTATGTCCCAAGGTCGTGCCGCTTCTTCGATGGAGCTCTACGGCTACGAGGAAGTTCCACCAAACGTTGCTCAAGAAGTTATCGAAAAGCGTAACTCTAAATAATCAGCAATAAAAAATCCGCTCCACAAGGGGCGGATTTTTGTTCCCAATAGAAAAGGCCGCTGACATGCAGCGGCCTAATCTATGAAAGGGAGTGATAATTGCTGGCTGCGACTCGCAGCCAGCGGTCAATTTGCTAACTTTCGAGAAATTTTACAATCATCTTGTTTTTACGAAAGTAAACTTTCTCTTTTATGGGGTTGATAATGCACGGGTCATATTTTGTTATGTCCCGCACAAACTCCATCGGAGTCAAACCCATTCTCCAAAAGGCACCGAAGTATTCCATTTGTTCAAAACGATGGATCTCAATTACCTTTGTATAGATGTCGAAGGCGAGGTTGGGATAGTCGCCGGTGGCGGCATCCCAGGGGTCCCACGGACACACCTTTACGGACAAGCCCTTCGGAACAAAAGCAAAGGTAATGCGGTTTGTCACTTCGACAAACGAATCACTCTTGCCATTCGGCCAGAAAACCGCCAGACAATCATAACCGAGCTTTCTAACCTCTTTCGCCAAATCCTTCGACAGAATTTTCAATCCGTCCATCATCTTGAACTGGCCAAGTGCTACACCTGGCCATCCAACGTACTTCAAGGTATCCATTTTAATGTAAAAGAACCCGTCCTTTTTCAACGGGACTACATCTTCATGCTTTTTCTTCATATTATTTGTCCTCCTGCTTTTATTTCATGCTAACGACCAACCTTTTTGTACATCTCACTCCTCTAAACTTTAAATGTGCAAAAAAGCGTAGACAGAGATTGTCTACTCTCTAATTATAGCACATTTTGGCATTTTTTTCAAGCAGGAAAATGCTTAAGTAAAAATTTGACCCAGAGTGAGGTCTCTGGGTCAAATTAGGTCACGGGAGGTGTTACTTTTTAATGATGGCTCTTGCGAACCCGCGAACGATGACGCCGGTGGCGACAATCAGTACACCGAGAGTAGCAACGACAAAGATCGTGTTATTCTCGTGGCTTTCGGTAATGATGTCTTTGGTTGCCGCAGAACCAGTCTTTGGCGTCTTGTGGACAGTTTCGTCTTCATTATTGACATCGTGGAAGCTGATAATCAAATCGCCGTTTTCGTCATAGACATCTTCGAAGATCACTACGGAAGCGATATCTTCGAGGTCTTTGCTGCTAACTTCATAGAACACATCGAACTCACCACAGTCATCTTCTGGCTTGAATTCTACCGTTCTTTCGACTGGGTAGCCATCAACCAGGATGTTGTTGCCAGTCTCTTTGTTAACTAGGACACCCTTGAAGGTAAACTTCTTACCTTTAACGAGGCAGTAGGTAACCGTGTCTTTGATAGTAAGCTTGCGGACTTCGTTAATCTTGAGCTCGGCCATCTTGGTTTCATCTTCGTAGTAAACTGCATAGGTGCTGAGGAAGACGACACGGACAGTCTGTTCTTCATCATCGATATCTTCGTGAGAGATAATCAATCTATCGTCTTGGTAGGCTTTTTCAAAGACGACGATGTCTTTGCCACCCAATTCAGAAGTGTCGACAGGGAAGGTTAGATCAACGGTGCCACAGTTGTCTTCTGGAGTAATCTCGACAGAAGCGGTGACTGGAACCTCAGTTTCTTCACCAGTATCTTCATCGATGACAGTCTTGGTAATTGGCTCACCAGTCTCTTTGTTCATGAGCGCACCTTCAATCGTGAAGGTGGTACCAGCCATCAAGCAGTAGTGGACTTCGTCTCTTACGACTGCTTCTTTGCCGGCGAAGACGTATTTGTCGCCATCTTCGTCGTCAGTAGCGGTCGTGGTGAGGCTAACTACCGTAACGGTCTGTTCTTTATCTTCGAGATCTTCGTGGGTGATGACCGTGTGGCCATTTTCTTCGACGGTTTCGAATACGACGATGTCGTGGCCAGCAAGGTTGGCGGTGTTGACTGGGATTACTACATCCACAGTGCCACAGTTGCCGTTTTCTACGGTATGGGTAATCGTCTTGGTAATTGGTACTTCGCGCTCCTCACCAGTATCGGTATTAAGGACAGTCTTAGTGAGAGGTTCGCCAGTAGCGCGATCCATCAAAGCGGCGGTAATGTCATAGGTTCTACCAGCGCGGAGGCAGTAGGTAACCGTATCTTTGATTTCGGTATCTTCACCTGGAACAATCATCTTGTCGCCATCTTCGTTGTCAACAGCAGATGTGGAGAGGCTGATGACGGAGACGGTTTGAGCTTCATCATAAACATCGCGGTGTTTGATGAGTAGGGTATCGCCAAGGTAGACATCTTCAAAGACGACGACATCTTTGCCGATGAGATCGGTCGTGTCAATTGTAAAGTTCATCGTGACGTAGCCACAGCGTTCTTCGAGATTGTTGAGCTTCATCGTCCTTTCGACCATGTAGCCATCCATGTCCTCGAACTCAGACTGATCATCTTTGCGAACTGGGTAGCCGATCAACTTGAAGGTCATGCCTTCCTTGAGACAGTAACCAACCGTATCCCTTAGATTCGTTTCGGTACTCGGCAAGACATATTCATCGTCGTCTTCAATATCCGTAGCGACGGTCCAGACATCGATTACAGTCACAGTTTGTTCAAGATCGTCGATATCTTTGTGGTCGACAGCGAGGATATCACCAAAGTAGGCAGCTTCGTAGACGACGATATCGTGGCCAGCGAGCAACTTGGTGTCGACTGGAATATCAATATAAGTCGTGCCACAAGCTTCGGTTGGAGTAATGGTCTTGCTTACGGTGATATCTTCACCACGCTCATTCTTAATGAGCTCGCCAGTTTGCTTATCCATCAAGGTTGCTTCAATTCTGAAGGCATAGCCTTTGCGGAGGCAGTAACGTACTTCATCGGTAATCACTGCATCGTGATCAGCCAAGATGAGCTGGTCGCCATCAGCTTTGTCGGTAGCCGTAGTAGCAAGGCTCACGACCGTGACGGTCTGATCTTCATCATCAAACTCTTTGTGATCGACAACGAACGAAGCATTGTAGAAGGCTTCCTGGTAGACTACAAGGTCGTGACCAGCAAGATCGGAAGTATCAACTTCGAAAGTCATTTCGACGGTACCACAGTTCGTATCTGGGGTGATCGTCACACTGTTAACGATTGGGCGACCATGGCTATCTTTGACAGATTGCCTGGTAACCTTGTCCATCAAGACACCGTTGATTGCAAAGGTGGTATCTTTGCGAAGACAGTAGGAAATCGTATCTTTCACAACCGTGTCAGAACCAGAGACGATAAACTTGTTGTCATCTTCATCGTCAACGGCGTAGGTGGAGAGGCTAACAACCGTGACGGTTTGGTCCATATCGTTAAGATCGGCGTGTTCGATAACGAGACCGTTATTATAACGAACGGTTTCGAAGACTACGAGGTCGGCACCAGCCAAAGCAGAAGTATCAACGTTAAAGTCCATCGTGAGCGTGCCACAGGCTTCGGAAGGAGTTAGGGAAGCGCTGTTAGTAGCAACTACGTCACCAGTTTCTTTATTGACTAATTGGCCAGTAATGGTGAAGGTGTAGTTTTTGCGGAGGCAGTAGGTAACTGTATCTCTAACCGTAGTGTTGGAGCCAGCAACAATGAATTTATCGCTATCAAACTTATCAACAGCAGTCGTAGAAAGACTGACAACCACAACAGTCTGATTTTCATCATTAATGTTCTTGTGGTCAACTACAAGGGCGTTGTTGTAGCGAGCTTCTTCGTAGACGACCAGTTCGTGACCAGCCAGGTCAGTAGTATCAAGTTCGAAGTCGAGAGTAGTCGTACCACAGTTGCTGGTTGGAGTAATGGTCTTGGAAGCGGCGATAGCTTGGCCGCCATTGCGAACTGGTTGGCCAGTAGCTTTATCCATCAAAGTACCGTTAATTGTAAAGGTGGAACCTTTGCGGAGGCAGTAGGAAACCGTATCGCGCACCGTAGTGACGTCGCCAGCGACAATCCATTTGTCGCCATCAGCCTTATCGGAAGCAGCCGTGTTGAGGCTAACAACCGTCACAGTTTGATTTGCGTCGTTGATGTCGGTGTGAGCAACGACTAGGGCGTTGCCGTAATAGGCGCTTTCGTAGACTACGATATCTTTGCCAGCCAGAGCGGAAGTATTAACGTTGAATTCAACCGTCACGTCGCCGCAAGGATTGCTGGCAGATGGAGTAACCGTAGTGCTGCTAACAATCTGGGAGCTACCGTTCATGATTGGTTGGCCAGTAGCCTTATCCATCAAGACACCGGTAATCGTGAAGGTGTAGCCAGAGCGGAGGCAGTAGTGAATAGTATCTTTGACGGTAGTGTTAGAACCGGCAACGATAAACTTATCATTATCAGCCTTATCGACGGCAGTCGTTGAGAGGCTGACAACCGTTACGGTTTGACCTTCATCGTTGATGTTCTTGTGATCGGTCACGAGTTGATCATTGTAGAAGACTTCTTCGTATACCACGACGTTGTGACCACCAAGGGAAGAAGTATTGATGTCGAAGACCATATTGAAGGAACCAGTTTCAGTTGCAGGAGTATAGGTCATAGTCTTAGTAGTGATGGCTTGGTTGGTGGCCTTATCCATCAAAGTACCCTTAACAGTGTAAGTAAGGTTAGGTAGGAGGGTGTAGGTGATCGTATCTTTGATCTGAGTATTCGAACCAGCAACCACCCATTTGTCGTTATCGGCGTTGTCAACGGCAGTGGTGGAGATTTCCGGAGTGATACAATCGTTATACCAGGTACCGTTAGTTCCAAGAGTAACAAGCTGGTTGGTGGCGGAAATCGTAAACTCCTTCTTTTGTGAGCTTATGTTGTAGCACCATTTGTTAGGCGGACAGACAAGTTCCCTGATCTCGTAATCATCATATGGTAGAGCGCCAAGGCTATTGTCTGGAGCAGTATTGCCGAACCAGGTACCATAACCCTGGAATGTAATGTTATGATCGGCGCCGACCACGTCAATAAAGTTCATGTTGTCATAACCGTTTGTATGGTTAGTGTGCGCCGCAAAGCTTGAACGTGTATCGATCACGCCGTTAGCATTAGTTACCAAGATATGGTGCTCGCCAGTCGTCTTAGATTTGAGCTCAAAGACAACGTTACCCATTACGGTGTTATTGCGAGAGTTCTTCTTGGTGAAAGTCATATCACCACGCATTACCTGGTTAGGCATGTCGATAGTAAGAGCAGTTGGGACGGTCACAGTCTTAGGGGTAAAGTTCGTCAAATAACCGGTGCCCGGATTAACCTCAGAGACTTCATATGTGCCGTATGGAAGATTAGTGAAAGTCAAGCTGCACTCGCCACTTATGGTGCCGCGCACAACCTCTTCGTTTACCCCTTTGCGAACGCCACCATAATAAATAGCGTTCTGAGACTTGTTCACGACTTTGAATATTGCGCCATTAAGCTGAGCTTTACCAAGGGCATTACAGCCACCATTCTCGGCGTCCACTTTTCTAATGAAAATTGGTCCAGTCTTAATGTCGTCTTCAAAAGGCACGTTTCGCATATCATTTTCATAGTAGAGAGTCACAGTCTGCTCAGGGGCAGTAATAGCATACCAAGTGTTAGAGCCAGTTTCTTTGACTCTATAGGTACCAATTGGGAGGTGTGAGAAAGTAAGGTCACCGCTGCTATTGGTCGTGCCTCTAGCAACTTGGTCGCCATCATTATAAAAACTGCCGTCGGTCGGATTATAAATTCTGCCTACAGCATAAACAGTAAATTCAATGTCGGCCAAATTAGCATTACCCTGAGGCACAGCGGAGTGATTTTTTGCATCTAGTTTATGAACAGCAATACCACCAAATTCTGGACTCTCAATCCAAACAATATCCTGGAACTCAGTAGCAACATAGTTATTCTCATCATACCCGTCCGGATACTCTACCGGAAACAGCCTATTTACCGTGAACAAACTGTACGTTTGGGCCATAGCATAGGCGTCGGTGCCACTATTTTTCTCAGCACGCAATTTGGCAATCATATTATCCACAATTACCCTATGGCCTTTCAAACCAGAATAATCATTATCATAAAGCACACCAATTATGGCATGAATGTAAGCATAGCGAATGTCTGGATCGGTACTTAGCCCTGTTCCAGCAAAGAGGCGTTCCATAAGGGCGTTAGCCTCATTCCTAACAGCGGGAACAGGATTAACACCACCGGCGGTTCCAGCAAAAATCGCCATCTTCATCAACTGAAATTTTTCAGCATTATCACCAAGTCTCAAGACTCTGTATTTTCCATCTAGCGGCTTTTTGCTAGGCTGCGAGCAATACGCGGTATATTTTATACCTTCTTCTGGACGAACCTCAAAAAAGTGAGTCGTGCCGCGATTTGGTCTAGTATGCTCATCGTCTTCCCAACCCTCCATGTCCGGAGTCTCTCCATAATGGATTTTTCTATCGGGGTTAAAATAAATCGTAACCTCGTCGCCGTTCTGCGAAATAGCAGACGTCATTTCATCGGCCTTGTCCATTGCGTTCAAAAACGCAAACACGGCCGCACCGATCATTAGAAGAGCAAAAAAAGCCCTCCTAAAAAATCTCTTTTTTGTATGCAAAATCATTTTTCACACCTCTTTGTTTTTGTTAATATGACCTTTTGTATCTCTATTATATGCATAAACATTTTAAATGTCAATAGAAAAAACGCCGTTTTTTCAAACGACGTTTTTTTCAAAATGAGCACTTCGACTTTATCCGCCATAATTCATCCATGACGGGTCAAGCTCATTGATCATACCCACCAAGTTGACTCCCGTATTTGTATATGAATACGTTGCCCCAGGGTCACTCGAATCTTTCGGGTAATATCCCAGACACCAAGACCCGTCTCCGGTCATAACATATGCGCCACCCACATATGTCCCGGTAGCATTCTTAAACTTAAATATATGCTCAGCCTTGTTGGCGGAAAAAACGGTATACCCAAGCTCTTTCAGCCGAGCAACCGCAGCATCAAACTCCGCGTCCAAGTCTCGACCAGGTACCGGAGTAGGTCCAGCCGGAGTCGGTTCCGGCGTCGATGTAGCCGGTGGTGGATCGGTCGGCTTCGGTTCCGGAGTTGACGTAGCCGGTGGCGGATCGGTCGGCTTCGGTTCCGTCGGCTTCGGAGCCTTGGTAGGCTTCGGCGTCGGAGTTGACGTCGGCGTAGCCGTCGGTTCCGGTGTTGATGTTGCCGTCGGTTCCGGCGTCGGCGTATCAGTCGGTGTAGCCGTCGGCTCCGGCGTCGGTGTTGAT
>JAZRPR010000007.1:0-11685 GCA_045649305.1 Candidatus Nanosyncoccus sp. | reverse complement strand
CTAACTCCCGCGTCCTCCCGCCACTTATGCTATTATTATCATAAGGAGAATCTCATGGAAAACAACGAATTATTAAGATTTACCACTACCTCGTCAGCCGGCGTTACTCTACTTTTGCCACCAAAGCTCGAGTTCGTCTTTTATACAGACCATCTCGAGGCTTACAATAAAAAGGGCAAGTTAGTTAAAAGCATTAACTATGCCGACATTATCGAGGTCGCGATCATGAAAACCTGGCAAACCGGCGTCTTCATCAACTGCAAACCAATCGGCTTCAATATCTATAAACTCACCGACGAACAAGCCGCCAAAATCAAGCAAATCATCGGTAAATAATTAGCACTACCTCTGTACAAATCTCTGTTTTTGTGTTATAGTATTTTTATGAATAAGTCCAAAATCGTCGCGCTAATTGGCCAAACCAATGCTGGCAAATCCAGCTTGCTTAACCGTTTAGCTCATAAAAATATCGCTATCGTGGCCCGCGAAGAGGGAACCACCCGCGACAACGTCGCCGCCAATATCGACGATAAGTTTTTGTTGATCGATACCGCCGGCCTCAAAAACCCAGAAGACGATTTTGAAGCCAGTATCCAGGACCAAATCAACGATGCCATCGAAGTCGCCGACTTGATTCTGCTAACTCTAGATTCATCCAAATACCCAGATCAAAAAGATAAAAACATCGCCAAGGCTGCACTAAAGTCTAGAAAACCAGTCATGCTAGTTCTCAACAAATCCGATCTCAAAGAAAGCCTCGATGACGCTGAATTTCTTAAACTTGGCATTAAGTCTTACGACACTTACCGTACTTCCGCCACTACTGGCCGCGGCACCAACGAGCTAAAAGCCGCCATCATTAACCAGCTAGATATCAAAAACTCCCCTGTTAAAGCCGCTGAAAAAGCCGACATCAAGCTCGCCCTCATCGGCCGCCCAAACGTTGGCAAATCTAGTCTTTTCAACTCGCTAGCCAAAAAGCAGCAAGCCGTCGTTAGCTCGCGCCAGGGCACCACGCGCGACGTGAACCGTGTTAGCATTAAATTCAAAGGTCAAAACCTCGAGATTCTTGATACTGCCGGTCTCAGAAAACCAGGTAAGCGCGAAGTTGGCATTGAAAAGTTTTCTACTATCCGCACTCTGGCTGCCATCGAAGAAGCTGACGTCTGCGCCCTTTTAGTTGATTCCACCGAATATCATTCCAAGCTTGACCAATCTTTGGCTGGCCAAATCATCGAAGCCGGCAAGGGCATCATCATCGTGCTTACTAAGACCGACTTAGTCGACGCCGAAGAAATCGACCACATCATGGACGAGCTCGAGCGCGACTACAATTTCTTGCCGTTTGCCCCATTACTTCTCACCAGCTCCGAAACCGGCGCCAATGTGACTAAATTATTTGAACTAGCAAGCGACATCGTTACTAATCGCCATCTAGAAATCAAGACTTCCGAGCTGAACAAAATTCTCACCGAAGCCATCGTTGAGCACGCTCCGGCCGGCCTCAAAAACACCCGTCCAAAGCCAAAATATATTGTTCAAACCGACACCTGCCCACCTTGGTTCGTGGTACATGGCCACGATCTCGAACTCTTGCACTGGTCTTGGAAACGCTTTTTAGAGCGCAAAATCCGCGAGAAATACCCGTTTGTCGGCACACCAATCATGTTCTCTTATCGTTCCGATAAAGATTCCGATAAAAAATCTAGCTAAAATTTTATTCATCATATATAATCCTACTAAGTGGGCCCCCGAGCCCACTTTTTAGTCGGAAAAACTTGCTCTTTAAAAAGGAGGTCGAAAACACATGAGTCAAAAACAACCTTGTTTTGTGTTTGACACAAACGTCCTTCTGGACTTCAACATCATCCCTAAGAAAGGCGATTACGAAGAAGAGGAAGTTTTAATAGCGCCAACTGTTAATTTTAGTGGTGCACACCTCATTATTCCAACCGCCGTTGTTAGAGAACTCGCCAAATTCAAGAAAGAACCTTCTAAGCGCGGGGCCATCGCCCGCATGTTGCTCAAGCGTCTGAGAGATCTCTTCGAGAACAGCACAACTGGTGTACTTTACGACTCGTACGAGCTGAAACAACCGCAAACAATTCACATTGTTACAGACACGGACGATGGCGAAACCTGCGACCAGTTGATTTCGATCATGCCGCTCCATAAGAACTTCTGCGACAATTTGCCGTTTCATCCTTCTGATGACGACATGGATGGCCAGATCATTCTGACTGCCATCGCAGTAGCCTGCCTTGAGCAGTCTCTAGAGATTGACGGCACGGCACCGCTCGACAAACTGGATTTTTCAAGCAGCGATGTGACTCTTTTGACGAACGACAACGAGATGGCCATCCGTGCCAATGCAAGGGGCGTTAGGACTAGCCGTTTTGGCTATCAGCTGCCGCCGCTCCGCACTTGCCGCCGCGACCTCGAAGTCCCAGCCGAGTTGCTCGAGAAGTTCTTCAACGGATGCTCGTCTGACGACCGTGCAATTAGCCTTGAAGAGTGGCAGGAGGCCATGCCCGATCAGGCAGATTTTATCGCCAATGAGTTCATCATTATGCATAACGAAAAGGCTCAGATAGACAACAGAAGGCTGCCCTGGAACCACATCGGTCGCTACGACATCGAGAAAAAACAAATCCGCCCTTTGGAATTCCTAGACATCGCTCCAGACGTTGAAATCAAAAGCGATGGGCAGGCCATCTACATGGAGGCACTAATGAACCCGTCAATTACTACCGTAATTTGTATAGGTCCAGCTGGCTCAGGCAAAACATACCTGTCCACAATCCGTGCCCTCACCGCAATTCAGGACGGCAATTACATCGATATCGCAGTCGTACCGTGCCAGCCCGAGAACAAAAATGGCTATTTGCCCGGTGATCTGAAAGAAAAGATGTCTCCCATCGTACAGCCTACCAAGAACGCCATAAGAAGCTACCTGCTCAAAACCGATTATAGAGAAGAGCTTGCTAGCCTAATACAACACGGCCTTCCTGCAAACAGCAACAAAACCCCGCTCATGCAAAGAGTGCGGGATCGCGCCGATGAGCTTTACGACCACTGGTTTGGTACACCAATCCCGGTAAGCACCGCGCAAGGACTCAGCTTTGACTACACGATTGTGTTACTCGACGAATTCCAGGACCACAGCATGCGCGACGCCGATATGCTACTCAAACGCACCGGTGAACATAGCAAGGTGGTCATTACTGGAGATATCGCTCAAGTACACGCGGCTTATCTCGACGAGAATAACAACGGTCTCACCTATGCCATCGAACAAGAAGCTGGTGACCCAGAAGTAGCAATCGTGTCACTCGAGCCAGACGACATCGTGCGCTCCGAGATTGTTAAGCGTCTGGCCGAGCGCCAACGCAGGAACAAGAGCCGCGCATTCCAAGGCGACGTCGAAGAGCCTAAAGCTCCTAACGATGCAACCGACGCATCGCAGAGCGACGAATCAGCCAAAGACGCCGTTGACACCTAACAAACCGTTTTCCGACTAACTTACAGACCCCGTCCCAGAGCAACGGGGTCTTTTTTTTATGGTATAATATCTCTATGAAATTAATCGTTGGGTTTGGAAATCCCGGAAACCAGTACAATTTCACGCGTCACAACTTTGGCTTTTTGGCGCTCGATTTTTATTGCAAAGTTCACCAAATTAACTGGGAAAAATCCCCAAAATTCAACGCTATTTGGGCCCGCGTCGGCGATACCTTCTTCATTAAACCGCAGAGCTTCTACAACGAATCCGGCAAAGTAGTTAAAAGCTTCCTTAATTTCTACAAAATCTCTCTGGACGATCTCTTAATCGTTTGCGACGATTTCGAGCTTGAATTTGGCAAAACCCGCTACCGCGCCAAAGGCTCCGCCGGTGGCAACAATGGCTTAAAGTCCGTCATCGCCGAACTCGGCACCGAAGATTTCCCACGCCTTCGTCTCGGCACAGGGAACGACGAACTCCGTCGCAGGATTGGCGATATCGACTTCGTTTTGTCTAAATTTACAGAGGCGGAACGCGAACAATTGCCAGCTATTTTAGCATCCATTGATTCGCACCTAAACTCCTAATCAGCCCTTTAATCTCGAGCATCGTAATCGCCTGGTTAAAAATTGCCGCCGGCATCCCGGTTTTTTTAACCATTTCTTCACCGTTTTTTACTCCGTCGCTCATCAGTTTGAGCAGTGCCGTCTCTTCCTCAGTATCACCAAAAGTTACCGGCTGCACCCGCCTGCGACGCTTTCGTTCCGGCAGCAGGAAATCCAAAATATCTGCCGGCTCCGTATAAGGATTCGCCCCCTGTTTTAGCAATTTATTACACCCCGCAGACATCGGCCGCGTAATATCGCCTGGCACCACGAACAACTCTTTGCCTTGGTCCAGGGCATGCATTGCCGTGTTGAGCGAGCCAGAACGTTCCGCCGCCTCAACTACCACCACGGCATCCGAAAGCCCCGCTATCAGCCGATTACGGGCCAAAAACGAGGTTTTTGGATAAATCTTCTCCCCTGCAGCGTACTCAGACATAATCATCCCGCCCTTTTCCACGATCTCGCGCGCCAGCCCCTCGTGCGCCCGCGGATAAATCTGATCGATTGGCGTCCCCAGCACCGCCACTGTTATTCCACCCGCATCCAGCGCCGCCCGGTGCGCAATTGAATCAATTCCATAAGCTAATCCCGAAATTATTACCACTCCTTGCTTTGCGAGTTCAAATGCCATTTTGTAGGCAATTTCTTCACCATATTTAGTGTAGTGCCGCGTCCCCACAATCGCGACACTTTTTGGCCGCTTTGTCAAATTACCATCCATCATATTTTCGGGCATTTTACCACGAAAATACAACATTTTAGGCTTAACCGCAATAGCGTCAAGTACCCCTGTAAAATTATTCTCCAGGGGGGAATTTTGATTGATTTTGTTGTAAAAGTGTGAAAAAAGTATTGACATTTTTTCCTTTGAGTGATATAATTAAAGACAGTTGAGACCTTCGGGTCTCACACCGCACCTAAATAATAAATTAATTTCGGCTACAACATTTAGACTGTAGCAGAAATTGCGTGCTTTTGAAACCCCCAGACTTCAAACAATCTTTATAATGTTTGAAGCTTTTAAGTATTACCTCCACTTACGGGGGATCATTTCGAAGGCATAGCAATCCCTCTAACCGGCGGGCCCCAAGTTTTGTGTGAGGTGGGTCGCGCTTCCGGGGTTCTCCCGGTGTCAAAAGAGATGTGTTAGAGGGCCAAAAAACCTCAGGTGATGCCCACCCTTACCTGAGGTTTTTTGGTGCCAAATTTTTCCGAAACCGCCTATGCTTGCATGGGTGTGCTATTATTATATATATGTCAAAAAACCTAGTCATCGTCGAGTCTCCTGCTAAGGCACAAACTATTGAGAAATATTTGGGCAATGATTTTCAGGTGCTCGCCTCTGTTGGCCACATCCGCAAAGACACCAAAGTCGACAAGACTACTTTTGACGTCACTTACGAAATCGACCCAGAACACAACAAAATTATCAGCGCGCTAAAAAAAGCCGTTAAAGAATCCGACAAAATCTGGCTCGCAACCGATGAAGACCGCGAAGGAGAATCGATTTCTTGGCATCTTTTGGAGGTTTTAAACCTGCCAAAAGACACCGCTAGGATTACTTTTCACGAAATTACCAAGCCAGCGCTCGAAAACGCCATTAAGAACCCTCGTACGGTGGACATGGACATGGTTTATTCCCAGCAAGCCCGCCAAACCCTCGACATGCTCGTAGGTTACGATCTTTCTGATGTGGTGCGCCGCAAAGTACCAGGCGCCATCTCGGCCGGCCGCGTGCAGTCACCAGCCCTCCGCCTCATCGTTGAACGCGAAAAAGATATCGAGAAATTCCAGTCTAAGTCCAGCTTCAAAGTTAGTGGCGAATTCGAAAACCAAGCTAAATTTACTGCCAATCTCGAAGGCGACTCCCCAGTTACCGAAGAGGATGCTACTAAACTCTTGAACGATCTGAAAGATGCCAAATTCGTTGTTTCTAACGTCGAAGAGGCCGAAGGTAGCAAAAGCAACCCAGTGCCACTCACTACGGCTGCGCTCCAAATCGAAGCTAACTCCAAACTCGGCTTTAGCTCCCGTACCACCATGGCAGCCGCCCAGGGTCTTTACCAAGCTGGTTTAATTACTTATCACCGCACGGACTCCCTCAATCTTTCGTCCCAAGCCGTCGCCGCTATTGCTAGCTATATCGAGTCTCATTTTGGCAAAAACTATCTTAAGGTCCGTTCATTTAAGACCAAAGATGCTTCCGCCCAAGAGGCCCACGAAGCCATCCGCCCAACCCATATCGAAAACACTACTGCCGGCAAAAACGATTACGAACGCAAACTTTACCAATTAATTTGGTCGCGCACCGTAGCTACTCAAATGGCTGCTGCCAAAGTCGCTAAGACCAATATCGAAATCGAAGGGAATGGCAAACAATTCGTCGCCAAAGGCGAGGTAGTTATCTTCGACGGTTTCCTCAAAGTTTATGGCAAATCCAAAGATCTTGAACTGCCACATCTTAAAAAAGGCGATCCAGCTAACTTGATTGAGCTCACCGCCAAGCAAACCTTTGCCAAACCAGCCGCTCGCTACACCGAAGGCTCTCTAGTGAAAAAGCTCGAGGAGCTCGGCATCGGCCGCCCATCTACTTATGCTTCAATTATGACTGCCATCCAAGCTCGCGGCTATGTTGTTAAGGGTGAATCCGAAGGGGAAGACCGCGAAGTGGTCGCCCTTACCGTCAAGCCAGCCGCCGAAATTAAACGCGAAAAAGCCACCGAAAAAACCGGTGCCAACAAGGGTAAACTCATCCCAACCCCAATCGGCGAACTCGTTTCGGACTTCTTGGTCGACAATTTCAAGAATATCGTTGACTATAAATTTACTGCCAATATTGAAAAAGATCTCGACCTCATTGCCGAGGCTAAGCTCGAACGCGTTAAGATGCTCCGCGACTTCTACGGCCCATTCAGGAACACCGTACTCGCCGCTGACGGCGTCGAACGCTATAATAATTCACGCTTGCTCGGCCACGATCCAGAGACTGGCGAGCCAATCTATGCCAAAATCGGCAAGAACGGCGGCTTCATCCAGCTCGGTGGCAACGAGAAAGAAACCGGCAAAAAACCGCGCTTTGCACCTTTGCCAAAACGCAAATCCGTTAAAACCGTCACTTTGGAACAGGCGCTCGCCCAGCTCGCTCTCCCGACTTTGCCGCGCGTCCTCGGTACCGCCAAAGATGGCACCGAAATCATCGCCGCCAACGGCCCATTTGGTCCATATCTCAAGGCTGGTAAATATAATATCCCGGTTAAAGATCTTGATCCATACACCGTCACTATCGACGAAGCTCTTCCGCTCTACCAGGCTAAAGTTGATTCTATCATCGCCGACTGGGATGAAATCCAGATTATTAACGGCGCCTACGGCCCATACGTCAAAGGCCCAGGCCGCCGCAACTTCGTCCGCGTGCCAAAAGATGTCGACCCAAAGACCGTCACGTTTGAACAGGCCAAAGAATACTTGGCCAACAAGCCAAAAAAGACCACTCGTCGTAAAACCACCAGAAAGAAAACCGCTAAAAAATAAAGCTGCCCATAAGGGGCAGTTTTTTGATTAAAACAAAACCACTTTAACATTTTTTACACTAAATCTCTACTATAATTAATTTTTTTTCACACATTGTAAAAAATATGCTACAATATATGAGAAAACCTGAAGAATTCATAGTTGACATCTATTGAAAATGATGGTATGATATTAAAAACCCATATTAATAACAGAGGTGGAAAAAAGGAATAAACTAATGGATCAAAATGCGGAAATCCTCAAAAAAGCAATCTCTGGCAGTCTTTCAATAATCGAACAAGACCGCGAAAAAGAAATTATTTCCCGTCGTTTCGGGCTTAATGGCAACAAAGAAACCCTTGAGCAAATCGGCGAAATGTTATCAATTACACGTGAGCGTGTCCGCCAGCTCGAAAAAGCTATTTTGATTCGTCTTCGTATTTCCGCAGAAGAGAACAAAATTAGCGAACTCGCAGCCGCTGAAAAAATTATCATCAGAAATCTCGACGAAATGGGTCGCACCGCTAAAATTGCTGACCTAGCCGACAAAATTTACAACCGATCCACTAACGATATCGAGAGGACCGGCCTTTATTTTATTGCTACCTTTAGCAACAACCTCACCGTTATAGAAGAGAACGACAAGTATTACGCTGGCATCGCTATTGCTAAAGACGGCAACGAAAAAGAGACTCGTAAGAAAATCGACGAAATCGTTAATCTCATCAAAGAGAACAAAAACCCAATGACTTTGAACGAGCTTGACGACAAACTAAATTATGAGCATCCTAATCACATTAAGGCTATTGCGTCAATTTCTAAGCAACTCGCCTCTTTGAACGGTCTTTATGGTCTCACTAAGTGGCCAACTGTTAACCCAAAGAACATCCGCGACAAGATTTATGTCATCCTCGAAACCAAAAAAGAACCGATGCACTTCTCTGATATCGCTAAAGAAATCGCTGAATCAAACTTCAAACGCAAAAACGTTACTATTCAAGCTATTCACAACGAACTCATCAAAGATCCTCGTTTCATCTTGATTGGCCGCGGTATTTACGCACTCAAAGCTTGGGGTTATTCGAAGGGAACCGTTGCCGAAATCATTAAAGGCATTCTTGAAAACGCCGGCGAACCACTCTCCCGTGAGGAAATCGTTAAACGCGTTCTTAAGACCCGCAAAGTTAAAGAAACTACTATTTTGTTGAACCTCCAAAACAAAACTTTCTTCAAAAAAGTCGACAAGAATTCCTATACGATAGCTTAAGTTTTATGATAAAATAAGGGTGTTATGTTAGAGGGCATTATACATTTTATTCTTGAACCTTACGTCTGGATTCCAATTGTTGGTGTCTTAGCGTATTTTACCTATAAAAACTACAAAAAACTCAACAAACTGAAAGTTTTGAATGTCGATTCGGTGCTTTTGATGCTCGAAATTCCACGCACCAACGACAAAAAAGAGCTCGCCGCCGAGCAGCTTTTTGCCTCCCTCCATGGTATCTTGCGTGACAAAGGGGAACTACGTAATTCTGGTGGCGTCCAAGAACACCTATCTTTCGAAATTGTTTCTACAGCTGGCCAAATCCGTTTCTATGTCTGGGTGCCAAAAGTCCTCCAGAGTTTTGTTGAAGGCCAGATTTATTCTCAATATCCAACCGTACAGATTCACACTATGTCCGAAGACTACGTCGACGATCGTGGCAAATATCCAGTCACTTATTCCTCCGAACTTTCTCTTACCGATAGCGAAGTTTTACCAATCAAAACCTTTGACACGTTTGAAGTAGACCCTCTTGCCGGTATTACTGGTACCTTGGCCAAACTCGATCCGGACAATTCCGAGGAACTTTGGATTCAAATTCTCACTCGCCCAATCCCAGACGATTGGCACAAAACTACTACCGATACCTGGGTCAGGCGCGTCAAGTCTGGCCGCAAGCCACTCTTTTCTGGTGTTGACTGGACTTGGTTCGCCGAAGTAATCGGCGCACTCTTCCGCCCACCAGCCGGCGGTACCGGTTCCGAAGAAAAAATCGAGCTTTCCGAGCGCGACAAAACTCGCATCGCTAAAGCCGAAGAAAAAGCCACCAAACTTGGCTACGAAGTCAAAATCCGTCTGGCCTATCTCGGTAAATCCGAAGTTGATGCCAAGCTTAATATGCAGGCCCTCGTTGGTACGTTTAAGCAATATAACTCTACCAACCTCAACGGTTTCAAGATGGTTGGTGGCAGCTTCAATGCTAGCGACCTCGACGCCTACAAAATGCGCCAATTTAGCGATCGTGGCTTTATCTTAAACATCTCTGAGCTAGCTTCGGTCTATCATTTGCCACATACCTCTGTGGAGACCCCTAATATCGTTTGGGCTAATTCCAAGACAGCTGAACCACCAGCCAAGCTCCCGGTTCTTACTGGTATGCCTTCGATCGACGAAAATATCTCCGCCTTTGGCCTTACCAACTTCCGCGGCATCAACCATCAATTCGGTTTGCTACGCCGTGATCGTTCCCGTCATATTTATATTATTGGTCAGACCGGGGCAGGGAAAAGCGGCCTCCTCGAGCTCTTAGCGCTCTCTGATACTTTCTATAATCAGGGTTACTGTATTATCGATCCACACGGTGACTTTGCCACTGATAACCTTCGTTTCATCCCAGAATCTCGTATTAAAGACGTTGTCTACTTCAACCCGGCCGACGTCGACTACCCTGTCGCCTTCAACCCGCTCGAAGTCTACGACCCAGCGCGCAAACCAAACATCTGTTCTGAGGTTATCGGCGTACTTAAGCGTATGTTCGGCGATTCTTGGGGTCCACGTCTTGAGCATATCTTGCGTTATACCCTTCTGGCCTTGCTCGATCGCCCAGAAACCACCCTGCTTGATATTTCTCGCATCCTCACCGATAAAGAATTCCGCAAAGAAACCCTCGAGTATTGTACCGATGTTACTGTGCTCCAATTCTGGAAGCACGAGTTCGGCCAATGGAATGAAAAACAGGTTAATGAGTCCATCGCCCCAGTGCTTAACAAGGTCGGTGCCTTTACCGCTAACCCAATCATTCGTAATATTATCGGCCAGCCAAAGTCTAGCTTCAACGTCCGCAAAATCATGGACGAAGGCAAGATCCTCATCGTTAACCTTTCCAAGGGTCTAATCGGCGAAGATAACGCCGCTATCCTTGGTTCCTTCCTTGTTACCAAGATTCAGCTCGCCGCTATGAGCCGTTCCGACATTCCAAATATCGAAGATCGTCGCCCATTTTTCCTTTACGTAGATGAGTTCCAGAACTTTGCCACCGAATCCTTCGCTGTGATCCTTTCTGAGGCCCGTAAATACGGCCTTAACCTCACCGTGGCCAACCAATACGTCTCACAAATGACCGAGCAAGTCCGTGATGCTGTGTTTGGTAACGTTGGTACTACCATCAGCTTTCGTGTCTCTGCCGACGACGCGCCAGTCCTTATCAAGCAGTTTGAACCAACTTTTGAAGAGTCTGACATCATCCAGCTCAACAACCGTCACTTCATTATCTCGATGATTATCGGCGGTGAAAAGGTGCCTGCCTTCTCCGCTACTACGCTTTCAATCCCGCATACGCCAAAGGATAACTTTGATGCCATTGTAGCCCATTCTCGCGCCAATTACGCCCGTACAAAGGCCGACGTAGAGGCCGAGATCAAGGAAACCATTGAGCAGTCCGAGAAATATAAGAAAGTATTGTCCGATTCCGGCCGTCAGCCAGAAGCAACGGAAACCGAACAAAAACCGAACTTTAAATATCAGCCAAAATTCCCGAAACAGCCAACCCCACAAGGCGACTTTATTAAGCAAAAGCTCAGCCCAAACGCCGCGGAGGGCAAGGAATCACTCGGCCTGAAAGATCTCGCTAAACTTGCTGCCAGCAAGGAAGCAGGGAAAAACATCGGTAAAAAAATCGCTTCCAAGAAATATAGGGGAGGGAAGAAATAGTTCTACGCTTCCCCACCCCTGTTCTACCCCTGTTAGGACCGCCTTTTTGACCCCTCCTTGACCCCTATAAAGCCCCTATAATGGCCGCCGGG
>JAZRPR010000006.1:0-43428 GCA_045649305.1 Candidatus Nanosyncoccus sp. | reverse complement strand
TCCGAAGATCACATGCGGTATTAGCACACCTTTCGGTGCGTTATCCCTCAGTTTGGGGTCCGTTCCCACGCGTTACTCAGCCGTCCGCCGCTCGTCAGCAGCTTCACTGTTCCCTCGAATCGAACAACCTACGATAAAGCGCTAGGTGTGTCAAGGAAACGGTGAAGCCCTGTTACCGCTCGACTTGCATGTATTAGGCACGCCGCCAGCATTCATCCTGAGCCAGGATCAAACTCTCCATTAAAGTTTAAGTTTGCATCTTCCGCAAGGAAGATTCCTATTTAACTCAAATAAAAAAACTGACGATGAAATTGATAAATTAATTTATCAAATAAATTGCACAACTAAATTGTTAAGTTGTTTCTAAACACTACTAAAAATATTACTCTCGCAGCAATTTAGACTGCTACCATCTTATCGCATTAAAACAAAAAAGTCAAGGGTTTTTTTGAAGATTTTTTACGTTTTTCCAGCTTTTTTCGCCCCAAAACACCATTGACAACTCTTTCCCCTTATGTTAATCTGTTAGTAGAGTGTAAAGTTTCTTGGCTAAGTGTTTAAATAAACATCAATAAAATACCAAAAAGAAGGTCAAACGTGTCAAAACAAACATTTTGTTTGAGAACCAATCGGATTTTCTCGACCATTTTGTTCCCTGTCGCTAGCCTGGCACTAGTGCTTTTTGGTACTCTAATATCCTTACCGTCCATATCACAAGAGGCGAATGCCGAGAATTCTACCAGCGACGGCATCACCATTACTACCTCGAGTGACGAAGTCGACGTCGATCCAGCCAAACGTCTCAATATTGGTAAAAGCACCGTCACAATCGCTGCTGACTCGGCCACTGGTTATGAACTATTTATTTCCACGGATGAACAAAATATGTATCTTGACGGGGACAACACCAACACTAATCATAAAATCTCCCCCACCTCTGGCACTTCTGAATCTCCCGTTGCAATTTATAACGAATCTTCCCCAGCCTGGGGCTATGCCATCGCCGGCCTAGACAACTTTAGTCCAAACTACAACACCGAAAACCCAAGCCCATCATCTAGATTCGCCGCTGTACCACTTACCGAACAGCTCATTGCCGGCACCGAATCTGCCATCACCACCGACACCGTTGACGTCTATTACGGTGTCAAAAACAACAACGAACTCCTTGCCGGCGAATATTCTACCATCGTCACATATACCGCCATCGGTACTGCCGAACCATCAACTGCTAAAGCTATCCTCAGCGCTAACAATAGTCTCGACTTCCGCTACGACAATCTAACCTACACCCAAAACCAAGCCTACACCGATGTTCAAAACAACAGCACCACCATCAGCCGCGTCTGGAACGTGCCAATCAATGCAGCCTCCGATACGGATATCCCATGGAGAAATAACTGGGACATTACTACCGTAAACTTTGATTCTAGTTTCCAGGATTTCAAACCAACTAGTATTGCCTACTGGTTCTATCGCCTTCAGGGCGCTGAGCAATATAATGGCATCGACACTTATCTTAATACTAGCGAAGTCACCAATATGTCTTACGCATTTTATAGAGCTAGCTATAGTAAATCAATGAATATTGATCTTAGCGGCTGGGATACCAGCAAAGCAACTAATATGTCACACATGTTCGAAAGCGCTCATGGTTACGGTTACACCAATGTTTCCTGGACTGTGGGTAACCTTGGCTACGTTGACGCCTTACATCCAGGCTGGGACACTAGCAATGTCACGGATATGAGCCACATGTTCGAAGGCGCCGGTTATAGAGCCACCACTTGGAATATTGGTGATATTAGTAGTTGGAACACGAAAAAAGTCACCGATATGTCATATATGTTCCGCAACGCAGGCTATACTACCGGTTCCTGGAGCCTTGGCGACATCGGCGAATGGGATGTTAGCGAAGTTAAAAATATGTCATATATGTTCTCTGGTGCCGGTTACAATGCTACCGCTTGGGACGTTGGCAACTTAGGCTATGTCGATAATAGCCATCTGGGTTGGGATACTAAAAACGTCGAAAATACGTCTTCCATGTTCGAAGATACAAACAAAGCGGATATCGATTGGACCATCGGCGATATTGGTAGCTGGAATGTCGGCAATGTAAAAAACATGTCCGCCATGTTCAAAAACACAGCCACCGCAAATATGGCTTCATGGACAGTTGGCGATCTGGGCGGCTGGGACGTTAGCCGGGTCGAAAATATGACTTCTATGTTCTATAGCGCCGGCATTAATTCTTCAGCCTGGACCGTCGGAAACCTCGGTTATGTCGATGTAGACCACCCAGGCTGGAACACTGAAAACGTTCTCACCATGGAGAGCATGTTCCAGAGTGCCGCCAAAAATAAATCTATGTCTTCTTGGACCATCGGCGATATTGGTAGCTGGAATGTCGGCAAAGTCCAATCCTTCAAAAATATGTTCAACTGCACCGGTTACTACGCCAGTTCTTGGAGCATCGGCAACCTCGGTCGCGTCGACAATAGCCACCCTGGGTGGAACACTATCAGCGCCAAAAATATGTACTATATGTTCTATGGCGCCGGTTATTCCGCCTCTAGTGTTGACCTTGGCGATATTACTAGTTGGAACGTTGGCGAGGTCACCAATATGAGTGGTATGTTCTCTGGATTCGGGCGTAGTGCTACGGTCACATGGCATATCGGTAGCCTCTCCACCTGGAATACTGGCAAAGTCACAAATATGAGCGCAATGTTCTATGGCGCCGGTTATTCGATGCCAAACTCATGGAGCATCGATGTAAGCAGTTGGGATGTTAGCAAAGTAATTGATATGTCCCAGATGTTTAGAGAGGCTGGTCTCAAAGCTCAACAATCATTTACTATAGACGTCTCCAATTGGCAAACCAATAGTGTCACTTCTCTTAATGAAATGTTCCAAAAAGCCGGCTACACCGCCTCTACCTGGAGCATTGGCGATCTTAGCGGCTGGAACGTTAGCGCCGTCCAAAATTTTGAATCCATGTTTAATTCTGCCGGGTATAGCGCCAGCTCCTTTAGTCTCGGCAATCTCGGTTATGTTGACGACAATCACCAGGGATGGCGAACCACTGCTGCTACCAACATGAAAAGCATGTTTTCGGCTTGTGGCCACGAAGCTAGCTCTTGGTACATTGGTGACCTTAGTAGATGGGATCTTTCCAATGTTCAATCTGCGCACGGCATGCTTAGATATATCGCATATTCAGCTACCTCCTGGAGCATTGGCAACATCAAAGATTGGAACACCAGCAAAATCACAGACATGAGCTATATGTTTGAGGAAGCCGGTTACAAAACTCAAAACTGGACCATTGACGTTTCGAACTGGAACGTTGCCAAGGTCACCAATTTTGAATGCATGTTCCAAAGAGCCGGCTACGAATCAGACTCTTGGTCTATCACCGGTATCGGAAATTGGAGATTTAGCACTACATCGTCGGTCACTTTTAAACTCATGTTTTACAAGGCAGGATACAAGGCTGACACCTGGAGTATCGGCAGTCTTAATGACTGGAATGTTGGCAAGGTAACAACTATGCAGAGCATGTTTGCTGGCGCCGGACATGAAGCCGACGCCTGGACTATCGGCGATATTGGCGGTTGGACGGTTAGCGGTGTAACAAATATGAATGCTATGTTTAGCGAAGCCGGACACGATGCCGACAACGCCAATTGGAGCATCGGCGATCTTAGTGGCTGGACCGTCAACATCTCGAAGCCTAGTAACTTCGTCGACGCCAATCGCAATGTCGCACTACCACCGTCTTGGCAATAAAATTACCTCTTTTCCCTACCGAAAAAATATATAAACACCCTATAAGACAACGCCAATATCACCGCCATCCACCACGGGAACTTTTCTGGCGTACAAAGACTCGCTATCACAAGTGCCGCATCAAATAGATAGGTCATAGTTTCTCCCTTTTAACGGCCCTATCATTAGCAAACCTCTGCCAAAAATCAACCCCCGTCAGGCTTTACCCCTATAAAAAGCGCCCCTCTTCTCGGGGGCACTCTTTATTTTTCGCCTTTTAGCTTTTTAAGCTTCCGCTTTTTCTTCAGCTTTGTCGGCTGGTTTCTCGGCCTTTTCTGCCTTAGCATCAGCCTTTGAGCCAGCTTCTGCTGGATCTTCGTCGTTCTCTTCTTCTGGGAGAACGATACCAATCGAAGCAACCGTATCACCTTCGGCCATTCTCATAATGCGAACACCTTGGGTAGCACGACCAAGCGTTGGGATTTCTTTCATCGCTACGCGAATCGCTTGACCCTTAGTAGACATCATGATTACCTCTTTGGCAGCTTCTTCAAGCGTATGAACCGCCACAATCGGACCAGTCTTATCGGTGACAGCGGCCACCTTGATACCAACGCCACCTCTCTTGTGTGGTGGGAAATTAGACACTAAGGTTGCCTTGCCGTAACCATTCGCCGAAATCGCGAGTAACTTCTGCTTTGGATCCGTAATCACATCCATACCAACGATTTCATCCTTTGGACGGAGCCTCATACCAATCACACCCCTGGCGGAACGACCCATCGCACGCACTTCTTTCTCGTTGAAGCGGGTAGCCTGGCCGGCCGAAGTCGAAATCACGATGTCTTCTTCCCCAGTAGTCTCTTTTACCCATCTCAGTTCATCACCATCGTCGAGCTTAATTGCAATCAAACCATTCGAACGAATATTGAAGAAGTCTTTAATTGCGCTCTTTTTAATGGTGCCCTTCTTGGTAGCCATAAAGAGGAAGCCATTCTCGACACCTTCACCCTGTTTGATGATTGCCGTAATCTTCTCTTCTGGGTGCATATTGAGCATGTTCACGGCTGCTGTTCCCTTTGCGGCGAGCGATGCCTGTGGCACCTCATAAGCCTTCATGCGGAAAATGCGACCTTGGTTCGTGAAGAACAGGAGGAAGTCGTGTGAGTTTGCGGTAATAATCTGAGCAATCACATCCTCTTCCTTAGTAGTCATACCGCGTTTGCCCTTACCGCCCCTGTTCTGGCGACGGAAGTCATTCTGTGGCACACGCTTCATATAGTTCTCAGTCGTCAGCAAAATGACACTTTCTTCCTCTGGAATCAACTCTTCTTCAGAGAATTTGCCAACTTCGTGATTGATAATCTTGGAGCGGCGTGGATCATCGTATTTCTCTTTCATGGCGATGAGCTCTTCCTTGACCACGCGGAGAACTTCTTTCTCGTCAGCGAGGATAGCCTCGAGCTGCTTGATGAGATCATGGAGTTGCTTCAACTCTTCTTCGATCTTGTCGCGTTCGAGTCCTTGGAGACGGCGCAGTTGCATCTGCAAAATTGCATTAGCCTGAATCTCGGAAAGTCCGAAGCGGCTCATGAGTTGCTTATCTGCGTCATCATAAGAGGCGCGAATCACCTTGATCACTTCGTCAATGTTATCAAGCGCAATCTTCAAACCCTCTAAGATATGAGCACGCTCTTTAGCCTTACGAAGGTCAAACTCAGTACGACGGCGAATCACCTTCTGACGGTGCTTGATAAACTCGGCCAAAATCTCTTTCAGGCCAAGGATGCGCGGCTGAATACCATCAACCAAAGCCAACATATTATAGTGGAAAGAAGTCTGCAAAGGCGTTAGCTTGTAAAGCTGGTTCAAAATCTTCTTCGGGAAGGCATCTTTTTTGAGCTCAATCACCACGCGTACCTTACCACGAGCCGACTCATCACGAGCGTCAGCGATGTGATCAAGCTTCTTAGCTAGGACCAAGTCGCGTACCTTGTCGATAAAGTCTTCTTTGCTCATGCCATAAGGCACCTCTGTAATCACGATGTTATAGCGACCATTCTTGCGTTCTTCAATATTAGCAACGGCGCGAATTACCACCGAACCCTTACCGGTTGCGTAAGCTTCTTTCATCGGTTTACCACCGTAGACTTCAGCACCGGTTGGGAAATCTGGGCCTTTGACATATTTCATCAAGCCCTCAAGATCAATATCTGGATTGTCGATTTGTGCTACCGTAGCATCAACCAACTCACCAAGGTTGTGTGGTGGAATGTTGGTAGCCATACCAACAGCGATACCCATCTGGCCGTTCAAGAGAATATTTGGTACTGCCGATGGCAAAACTGCCGGTTCTTTCTCTGTACCATCAAAGTTATCACGGAAATCAACGGTTTCCTTCTCGATGTCAGCGAGAAGTTCCGCACCCACCTTATCGAGGCGAGCCTCGGTATAACGGGAGGCTGCTGGTTCATCACCATCCATCGAACCGAAGTTACCCTGACCTTCGACCAGCGTATAACGCATCTTCCAAGGTTGAGCAAGGTTCACCATTGCGTCGTAAATCGACGAATCGCCGTGTGGGTGGTATTTACCCATCACTTCACCGACGATACGAGCGGATTTCACCGTAGCATGTGGGGCCTTCCAGCCGTTTTTGTTCATCGCGTAGAGAATACGGCGGTTAACTGGTTTCAGACCATCACGCACATCTGGAAGTGCACGATCTACAATCACCGAAAGTGAGTAACGTAGGAAGTAATCCTCCATCGTATTCTCGACGGTGCGGAATTCAATACCAGGCTCAATCTGAGCATCAGTCTTTTCGACAGGGGCCTCGACTGGCGTTTCCTCTGGCATATTGTTCATTTTTTCGTTTTCTTCTGCCATAGTTCCTCCTTAGAAGTCCAAATCATCAAGGTCAACAGATGCTGCCCTTGCCTGAATAAAGTTTTTACGCATTTCCGCTTGGTCACCCATCAACTTCGTAAAGATGGCGTCGGCTTTTTCGGCATCTTCGATGTTGACACGGATTAATACACGATTCTCTGGATTCATAGTTGTCTCCCAAAGTTGAGCGGCGTCCATTTCGCCAAGACCTTTAAAGCGCTGCTGAGCAGTATAACCTGCTTGTTTAAAGCGTTCAGCAGTTTCATCAATCTTGGTTCCAGCGGCTTTTCTCTCTTCGATCTTCTTGGTAAGAGTATCTTCGAGTGCTTGTTCATCATAAATGTAATCAATCTTACGACCATTGCCGGTACCCTTAATCAAACCAAATAGTGGTGGCTTAGCAAGATAAACGTGACCAGCCTTAATCACCTCTGGCATGTAGCGGAAGAAGAAGGTGAGAAGCAAGGTCGAAATGTGTGAACCATCGACATCGGCATCGGTCATGAACACAATCTTGTGATAACGGAGACCTTCGATATTGAACTGATCGCCAATACCTACTCCGAGACCTTTAATGAGAGAGACCAACTCGGCGTTCGCCAGCATCTTATCAAGACGGGCACGCTCGGTGTTAAGCACCTTACCACGAAGCGGCAAAATTGCCTGAATCTTTGAATCGCGACCTTCCTTAGCTGAACCAGCTGCGGAGTTACCCTCTACGATAAAGAGTTCGCAGTCTTCAGCGTTTCTAGAGGAACAGTCGGCAAGCTTTGATGGCAAGTTTAAACCTTCAAAGGCACCCTTACGGATAACGTTATCACGAGCAGCACGTGCAGCCTTGCGAGCACGGGCAGCCAAAGTTGCTTTACCAACGATTTTTTTAGCGATGGCTGGGTTTTCCTCGAGGTAATAACCGAAATACTCGGTCATAATCTTATCGACATAACCACGTACCTCTGGGTTACCGAGTTTATTCTTGGTCTGACCCTCAAACTGTGGGTCTGGAAGTTTCACCAAGACTACCGCCGTAAGGCCTTCTTTAATATCATCACCAGTGAGGTTGTCTTCTTTTTCTTTCAAAAGTCCGTTCTTGCGAGCGTAATCGTTCACCGTACGGGTCAGACCTGTCCTAAAGCCTACCACGTGCATACCACCATCAGGGGTGAGAACGTTGTTTGCGAATGGTTTCAAAATTTCTGAGAAGGTATCATTATATTGAAGTGCGATCTCTACCTCTGAATCTTCAATCTTTTTCTCAACGTAGAAAATATCGTCCGATAATAATTCCTTACCGTTGTTGAGCCTCTTTACGTAGCTCTTGATACCACCTTCAAAGTAGAAGGATTCCCTGGCACCCGTGCGCTCATCGGAGACCGCAATCAAGATGCCCTTGGTCAGATAAGCCTGGTGGCGAGCATAGCTCGATACCCAGTCGTAGTCAAAGGTGGTTGTCTCTTTAAAGATGGTTGGATCTGGATAGAAAGTAATCGACGTACCAGATTGCCTTGGGCAACCCTTTGAAACCTGTAGCTCAGAGGTCGGTTTACCCGTGTCAAACTCAATGTGGTGAGTCTTACCATCACGGTAAACCTCAGCCACCATGTGAGTAGAAAGCGCGTTCACCACTGATGAACCCACGCCATGGAGACCAGATGATACCTTGTAGCCACCGTCGCCGAATTTACCACCAGCGTGGAGCACGGTAAGCACCGTTTCTAGGGTTGATTTCTTAGTTTTTGGGTGGATGTCTACAGGGATACCGCGACCATTATCGTCTACCCTTACGCCACCGTCGTTCAAAATGGTGATGTCAATCTTGTTGGCATAACCAGCGATTGCTTCGTCGATCGAGTTATCGGCAATCTCTTTGATAAGGTGATGCAAACCGTCGTAGCCAGTCGAACCGATGTACATGCCAGGACGCAAGCGTACTGGCTCCAATCCTTCGAGCACCCGAATCTCGGAGCTATCATAAGCCCCACCACCTGTTTGTTTTTCGGACATAAGTTACCTCAACTTTATATAATATATATAGTATTATACTCCGTTTTTTGGATTTTTCAAGATTTAGTGCAGAGAAATCATAGTCGGATCGTCTTCTGACGCATTTTCAGGCGCGCTAGCAGGCGTCTGGACTGGCATTTGTGAATCAACCGCACTTGGAATTTCAACCGGCTCTACGGCCGTTTCTGGCGCTTCTGACGGCATTTCTGGTACTGACTGTGACGCCACGGTTGGCTCCACAGGGGCCGCCTCAGTTGTCGTTGCTTGTCTACTCGCCCATTTGTCCATTAAGCCTTCTCCGGCCGGTTCTGGCTCTGCTGGCTGAGCTGGCAAATTCGGGGCTTCTGGTGCCGCTGGCGTCTCTGGTGCCATACCGCTCTTTTCTCTTTCAGCCACCGACCAACGCTCGTTAATCTCCCTTTCCACCTCGGCACGCGTCTTACCAAACCTAGTCGCCGAGTATACCTTGAGCGAGTCGCCCAACTCCTTGTTTGGATTACCCATCGGTGGCGGCAACTGAATCGTAAATGCCGACGATGGCATGCCGAAAATCATTACCTTACAAACCGCCTGGTGGTTTGCTGTCTTAGTTAAATCTTCCGCTGTAAAGGTCGGGGTAAAGGCTTTAACCATCAAATCAGCATCTGTCACACCCACGCGGCCACAAATAATCGTACCCACGTTACCGAGGATTGCTTCCCTAATCTTGTCTGTTAGCTGTGTCATAAACTGGTTGGCCACAATCAGGTTCAGGCGATACTTACGGGCCTCAGAGAGAATCGACTCAAAGCTCTCTGTAGCAAAGTTCTGGAACTCATCCACATATAGACAGAAATCTTTACGTTCGTCCTCTGGCATATCGGCGCGGCTCATCGCGGCCTGCTGGAACTTCATCACGAAAATCATACCGAGCAACCTAGCGTTCAGATCACCCAAGCGACCCTTAGAGAGGTTCACCAGGAAGATCTTCTTATTATCCATAATCTCACGGATGTTAAACCCGGACTTCGTCTGGCCCAAGATGTTGCGCATAATGGTATTAGAGAGGAATGGGCCCCACTTCGAGGTGAACCACGTAATCACCTCGCCCGCATCGTTCGACTTTAGCGAAGCTGGGAACTCTTTCGTCCAGTAGTCATACACCGCTTTATCGGTTACATACCTCAGTTTCGACTTCACGAACTCCGCATCAGTGAAACACTGCGGAATATCTACGAAGGTCGCTCCCTTCGGGTCCGCCATGAGTAGGAGCGCCGCATTACGGAACATATGCTGGCCACGTGGCCCAAAGAAACCCTGATTCGACGGGTCAAACAGGCTCTGCAGCATGTTAATCCCCTCTTGTACAATAAAGTCTTTCTGGTCCGGGTCAGTAAATTCGAACATATTCATACCCACCGGATTCTCGATATCCGCCGGGTCAAAATAGATTACGTCATCAATTCTGTCCTCTGGCACAAGCTGTAGCAACTTCTCTACCGCGTCGCCGTGCGGATCGATAAAGGCAAAGCCTCGCCCCTCACACATATCCTGGTAAGCAATATTCTCAAGAAAGACCGATTTACCCATACCGGTTTGACCAATTACGTACATATGGCGACGACGATCATCATCATCGAGGTAAATCTTCTTTTGCTCGCCTCTAAATTCATTAATGCCCAAGAAGACACCGGTAGTAGCCAATCTGGCCGGGCCATCCACCTGCTTGGTAAGCTGGCGTTCCACCTGCGACGTCGGAATAGCGTTCTGTTCTGGCAAATGGAAAATCGATGCCAGCTCCACGCTGTTCAAAATATTTGAACTACACTTTAAGGGGAAAAAGCGGAAAATATAGTCCGTAATTAGGCTTTTTTCGTTCTTCAAATGGTTCACTTTAAAGCCGTTCATCGATGCAGAATTAAATTGTGCAAACGACGAAACTACCCCCGACAAAATCCCATCCGAACGCGTTTTATTGTTCGAGCTAGCAATCACACGAATCAGCGTTTCGAACGCTGGATAGCGCATTTTGTTCGTAATCGATTCAATCTCGTTTTGCTTGATGGTAGTAATTTGTTCAACCTTCACTTCATCTTTGTGTTCAGCTGGTGGTTCAAACGGAGCCTTCACAATATCAAGCAGGTACTCGCTCCAGCGGCTACCAAAAGTCGCCTTACTCTTACCCTTCTGGGTTGTCTCAACGTATTCCTTAGCCGGCTTAGACCATTCCACATTGGCCGGACGGAACAATACTTGCACCACTGCGCCTTCGCCCTTCCCCACGCTTGAAAGCGCGGTTAAGAGCGCCAAGCTGGCGTCGCGCCTGGTTTCTTCGTAGGTAGCAATCGGGTAATAAGCCTTTTTCTTTAGGGTTAGCTCGGCACCACTCACTACATTTGGCCCACTCCCCTCTACAAAGATATTGTCTGGGCGCTTCTCTTCGAGCCTAGCCGTTGGGTAGGCTGCCTGGATCGCCTGCTTTACCGTCTCAATTAGCACCGCTGGCACCACGGCGTAATACTTAATGAGGCCATCTTTAGCCTCAATCTCAAACGAAAAATGACGCTGGCCATAAATATTGGCGTTCATACCCTTGGTCAGAGTCGATGCCAAAATCGAATACATCACCTGAGCCTGCGAAATAATCTCACCTGTTAGGTCGCGTTCATCCCTACCGCCCTGCTGAATATCATCGGTAGATGGCGGAAGATGAATCAAAAGTGGCACCATCTTAAGGCCACGTTCATACTTCTTTAGGTTGCGCGCCGTCGTTAATCTCGAGTAAACCACCACAAAAACTACGGCGAGAATCACCGCGACCGCAATCAAAACTACCACCCAACCGCTCATTATGCCGCCTTATCCCCTGTCATGTCGGCACCAAAATCCCTACCGGTCACCGCGCGAATCACCCTTGAATTCAGCTCATTATACATCTCAAGCGCCTCATATGGGGCTTTGCCGGCTTCATCTTCAATCTTTTTAGCCCCTCTTGCCGTATCCTGGCTGATCGTGTTTTTGCTCATGATGTTCTCTGTTGCGATATCGACAGCGGCCGACTCGGTGGCAGCCTTCTCTACCGACATCTCGCCCGGCATCAGAGGCGGCTGCTCAAGCTCGACGACCTCAATCGGGCCATCCATCACTTCTTCCATCGAAGGCGTATTATCAATAATCGAGTGGCCAAGTTCTCCCATATCACGCGTTGGCGGCAAAAATGGGTTTTCGCCACCGTTAGCATTAGGAGTGTTGTTGACCTCTCCTAGATTGGGATTCTGACCTTGATAATCCATATGCTTATTTTATCACATTAAACCTTTTTATATACCAAAAATCCCACCAAAAACAGGAAAATCGCAATTAACCCTACCGTCCAGATAGAAAGTGCGCCAAACGAGCGCGCCATCAGCAACATAATTGGCCCAAACGTAATCACCGTCGCATAGAGATAATCTTTGCCACCCATCTCTTTCTTCTTGTTTGCCATCCTCAGGAATATCCCCATCAGCAAACTCACCAAGCCAAAGATCACGACAAAAAGTGTTGTAAAAAATAACAAAACCCCGAACGGACCTACTTCCGTCGGAGATGTAAAATTAAGCATTAGGACAAGCCCTGCGAGTCCAGCCAAACTAATGCCTAAAATAACGCGGTTACGTTTCATAACCTCATTATATCACGTTTATGGTTAATTCCCCCAAGTTATTATGGAGAAAGCGGGAGGTTATCCGGCACCTAAAACATTACTATTGACCGCAACCTTAGTCCCGCATTTCTCTTTTGACCGCTTCACGTATAGTGAAGCATCGATCCTTATTAGCTTTTTCCCTTCACTCTGGTTTATGTTTCCCCCTAAATGTGCTAGTGAAAGATTTGCTAACGCGCTCTACGCTATCTTACGGTAGAATAACGGAGTTACCCTGCCGCAAGACTTAGCGGAGCTTGAGGTTATTCCTAAAGGTGTAATTTATGGCTAGAAATAACCTGTTCGCCCGCTAAGTGGTTTTTCTATGGATTTCTCATGTTAATTTGCCTTTTATTTTTGATTGTTTGTTTTAGTCATCTCGACTGTCTTCATACTAGCACAAAAACCCCAATTTTTCAAGGTATTTTTGAACAAAAATGTTGTACTTTTTACAACATAACCCCTGTTAGGGTCTGAACAACTTATTTTTATCATTGTTGTATTTTTCACAACGATATTATGCCTTTTGTACTTATTCCCATATCGTTTAGGCTTATTTTTATGATTTTTGTTGTATCCTCCGCAACAAAAACGCCAGAATAAACTTTTTAATTATGAGCTTTTTAAAGTCCGCGCATTTTGGCCGCACAAAATACTCACGCACAGCCCGCCGCGCACGCATCGTGCTTTATGCCGCACGCGTACTGCGCCACGAACAAACACGTAGCCGCATGTTTGGCCACACACAGCACAGCACGACGCGCCACAACACACACAAACGCACGACGCGGCATATTTTGGCAGCATCACGACAACGCCACGCGTTTCAAAATGCAGCCAAACCCACCACACAAAAACCATGCCACGCAAACATTCATATTTTTCACGTTTCATACACATTTAAACGTCACGATCCGCACCAAAATTCATAATTTTTTCTAACATTTTGGTCACTAAATTCGTCCAGTCAAAACCATTTCGGCTTATGCTTCCCTAATTAACAATTTTATTCACAAAAACCTGTGGAAAACTCCACGAAAAAATGTAAAAAATTGTTCAAAAAAACCGTTGACATAAGCGTTTTTTCGAGTTATTATAGGGGTAGCTTTTGAGTAAAAAAATTACTCATAAGCCAAAAACAAACATCTTAGCCAAAACAAAACTTGCCGGGACAATGTAAGTCCGGCGAGCCAAAAAATAACTCCACACTCTACACAGAAAGACCGGTTTTCCTCGCAGTTACCGGTCTTTCACTTTGTCTAAAACCATCCAAAAAATTGCTCAAAATTACGGCCCAAAATCCCGCCAAAAAGACCATCAAAATCACACAAAAAATCGCCCAAACGAGCGATCTTTTTTTATACAAAATAATGTTGGTGGAGCTGCCGGATACTGCCTCCGGGTCCGAAAAATCACCTGGATATCATTCTACGTGCGTAGTTCTCTGTTTCAATCTCGGCTTATACTGTCAGCTGCAGATAACGAAACTGACGGCCGCCATGACTAGATTTTCGTGCCATCTCTTGTCAATTAGATAACCTTATTCCCGTTGTATGATAATCTCTGCCCTACGGAATCTCAGGTAAAGACCAGCCTATAGATATAAATTAGGCAAAAGCTGGCATGTATGCAACATGCGCAGATTCAGTGTTTTCACTTATTTAATACTTACGGTATTCAATCGACACGCCTGATATCTGTTAATAATCCGTCTAAGCTTTGTCAGCCCCAACTACCTTAATTTTACCACAAGCGGCGCTAAAAGTCTACCCCTGTTTTTCCCGCTGTGGGTTGTTTTTAAAAAAATCTATGCTAATACTCTGGCCATGATTTCCAAGATTTGCTCCGCCATCCCCTATGGTTTCAATGGCCGGCTCATAGAGGTCGAAGGCGGCATGAACCACGGCCTCCCCGCATTCAACATCGTTGGCATGGCCAACAAAACCATCAGCGAAGCCAGAGAGCGCGTCAGAAGCGCATTAGTCTCCTCTGGCTTTAGCTTTCCGGGTTACAAGGTTACCATCAATCTCGCCCCTGCCGACCTCCAAAAGGACGGCTCCCACCTGGATCTACCCATTGCCCTCTCTGTTCTCACCGTCTCAAAACAGCTCTTACCAAGCGACACCAAAGATAAGTTATTCGTCGGCGAGCTCTCCCTAGACGGCCGCCTCAAGCCCATCAAAGGCATCATCAATATCGTCGAAGCTGCCCGTACCGCCCATCTCCAAGAAATCTACGTCCCGCTTGCCAATTTACCGCAGGCCAAACTCATCCATGGCGTCAAAATCTTTGGCGTAGACACGCTAAAAAGCCTCTTCCTACACTTAAAAGGCCAAAAGTTGATAGATTTACCAGCTGAAACCCCAAAACCGCCAGAAACGGCCAATACGTGCGAAAACGCCGTTTTGCTGGATCATATCAGGGGTCAGGAACTTGCCAAGCGCGCTATCGAAATCGCCGTCGCCGGCCATCACAACCTACTTATCTCTGGTCCACCAGGAGCCGGCAAAACCCTGCTCGCCAAAGCCGCCGCTAATCTCCTCCCTAGTCTCACCAGCGAAGAAAGGATCGCTGTCACCAAAATCTACTCTCTGGCCAACCTCAAAACCGACGACGCTATTACCTCTCGCCCCTTCCGAAACCCCCACCATACCGCCTCACCCACCTCTATTATTGGCGGCGGGGGCGGGGCCAATCCCGGCGAAATCTCTCTGGCGCACAGCGGCATACTATTCTTAGACGAACTCCCCGAGTTTCCTAGAACCGTCCTTGAGGCACTCCGTCAACCTCTGGAAGACAAAGTCATCACAGTCTCTCGCGCCAACCAAAAGGCCACCTATCCCGCCGACTTTATACTGATTGCCACCATGAATCCCTGCCCTTGTGGCTACCTGGGCGACCCTACGCATCAGTGCACCTGCACTGAACACCAAATCCAAAATTATCGCAAAAAACTCTCCGGCCCGCTCTTCGACCGCATCGACATGTTCGTCAATGTAGACAAAGTCGACAATGCCGAACTCTTTCAAAAACCACCCGAAAACCCGTGCAAACATAGTGTTGTAAAAAATACTATAACAGAGGGGCTTTTTCGCCAATACCTCCGTTATAAAAAACCTGGATTTTTCAACAGTTCCTTGTCCTCATACCAAGTCTCAAAGCTCATCAAACTCACGCCGCAAGCCGAAAAATTATTAAAATCCGCGTCCGCAAATCTCCAGCTTTCCGCCCGCGCCTACTTCAAAATCATCAAAGTTGCCCGCACTATTGCCGACCTCGAACCGGCCGACGAAGTCGACGAAACCCACATTGCCGAAGCCCTCAGTTTTAGGAGCAAGAACTAACCCTAAAAAACCATTGCTTTTTCGACGCATTTTTGATATAATTTGAAACAGGTTAATTCAAGAGAAGGAGAACACCATCAGTAATAATTTATCACGCACCAAACTTAACGGAGACATCCGTTATCCTGAAGTTCGCGTAATTGGTACTAATGGTGAGCAGCTCGGTATTATGTCGAGCCGCGAAGCTCAGCTTCTCGCGAGAGAGCAAGGAGTAGACTTGGTAGAAATTGCTGCCAATGCTAATCCTCCCGTTGTCAAAATCATCGATTGGGTTAAATACCAATACCAAAAGATGAAAGAAGAAGCCAAGAATCGCAAAAAAGCTCGCGAAAAACAATCCGAGCTCAAGCAAATGAAGATTGGTCTCAAAATCTCCGACAACGACCTTAACATTAAAATCCGTAAAATCCGAGGCTTCCTCGAGGATGGCGATCGCGTCAAGATTATGATTATCTTCCGCGGCCGCGAAATGGCTCACAAAGAAATCGGCCAAGAGCTTCTCGACCGTATCTTAACCGAGCTCGGCGACGGCATCGTCGTCGAAGGCAAAGCCCAGTTTAACGGACGCAACCTAGCGGTCGGAATTCGGAAGAAGTAATTTCCTACTTCCACGGTTCCCCGTTCGCACATTCAATATCAATCAATAATAAAAGGAAATAATTTATGCCAAAACTAAAGACGCATAAAGGTACCGCCAAGCGTATCAAGATTACCGGCACCGGTAAATTGGTTCGTGAACGTGCCTATGGCAACCACATTCTTGCCAAAAAGAGCAAAGCCCGCAAACGCAACATGAAAACTGCTGCAGTTATCAACGGCAAAATCAAGAAAAACGTTAAGACTGCACTAGGAGTTTAATCATGAGAGTAAAACGCGGCGTGGCTGCTCACGCAAAACACAAGAAGATTTTAACTGCTGCAAAAGGCATGCAACATGCCCGCACCCGCAGCTTCCGTTTAGGTAAACAAGGTGTTATCAAGGCTCTTCGCTACTCTTACCGCGATCGTCGCAACAAGAAACGCGACTTAAGAGCTCTCTGGATCACCCGTATCAATAATGCCTCTCGCAATCTTGGAATCTCATATTCCCAACTCATTGCCGGCATGAAAGCTAAAAATATCAATTTGGATCGCAAAGTCCTCGCTGACCTCGCCGTCAACAACCCAAAGGCTTTCGAACAAATCGTTAACACGGTAAAGGAGAAATAATATGGCTATCTGTGAAGTTACCGGAAAAGGCAAAATGTATGGCCACAATGTTTCGTTCTCCCAACGCCATACTCGCAAAGTTTTCAAACCAAACGTTTCTAAGAAAACCTTGGTCATCAACGGCCAAAAGATCAAATACAACGTTTCTGCCTCCGCTCTTCGTACTTTGAAGAAAAAAGGCTTGATCGAGTCAAAGAAAACTAGCAAATAAGCATTCAAACTACTAACAAAAAACTACCTCGATAAAAAGGGGTGTTTTTTGTCCGCCAAACTATTTCTTACTCTTAAAAATCTCGGCTTTCTTATCTTCCAACTTCCAAATGCTAACATTGGCAAACAGGGTAACCAGTATATATGCAACTGCCCCCACAATCATACCGTGAATCCATAATACGTTCACGACCGACCATTGAATCCAATGGGCAAACTCCTCCGGCAAGAGCGGAGCAACAAAATAAGCTACCGCGCCCAGCACAATCAAAGCGACGAGTATTCTCCTTACCCAGTATTTTATCGCTTCGCGTTCCGCTATCTTTGCGTTGACCTCGTCCAACTTGTGTCTTTGCGTCTTGCTCAACCCATCAAGCGTTTTGCTCTCTTCTAGGTCTTTAATTATTCGTTTATATCTACCCGCCCAAGAAAGCCCCAAGAAGAAAAGCAACGCCATTAGCGGGGCAAGAAATGCCACCCCAATAAGCCCAGCGTTATTACTATCGCTTATCGTAAGGAACGCCAGTAGCCCAAAAACTATCAGGATAAAGAGCAAAATAAAAAATCTCTTGGTTTGATATATTTCTATCTGTCCATCGATTTTTTTGATCTCTTTTTTGTTCATTCTAATCCCCTTATGCTTTCTGCCATAATAATAACACAAAAAACCACCCCGTGAAGGGTGGTTTTTTGATAACGAGCTCTCAGTAAGCCGGGTTCTGTAGCCAAAAGGCCGACAATCATCTATCTAGGCCATAAATTGCTTCATGGCTCGAGCGGTAAGCGTGCGTCCTCGAGTCAAGGCTGATAGCACTCCTTGCAACCGGTAGGGTTTGCCGCCAGAGCGTATCGCTACGCCCTGCTGTGGGCTCTTACCCCACTCTTTTCACCATCACCCTAAAAGGGCAGTTTTGTTTCTGTGGTACTTTCCCTATTCTTGCGAACGGTCGCCGTTAGCGACTACCGTACTCTGTGTTGCCCGGACTTTCCTCTTCGAAAGAAGCGATTGTCTTTTGAGCTCCCCTATATATTATCATACTCTTCGCGATTTTTTAATACTCTGTCAATCGCGAGGTTTGCCTCTTTATCGGCGGCCGCATTCTGCAGTCTCGGCACGTGCGTGAACACCGCCACGTCAAACTGCTTCAAAAGCTCCTTAATCTCATTATGGATCCCCGCAATATCTTTATTCTTCACCTTAAAAATCCCGTTCATCTGGTTAACCACCATCAAACTATCCGAGACAAAGCGCACTGATTTAAATCCAAGCTCAATCGCCTGCTCAATTCCCTCTCTTAGAGCATAATACTCCGCCACGCGTGACGTCGCAAAGCCAATAAACTCGCCACCCCGTTTAATCAGCTGGCCGTCTTCACCCACAATATAATAACCAATTCCAGCCGCCCCTGGGTTACCCCTAGACGAACCGTCCACATAGACCGTAGCTGAATTTACTGCACCACGGATGTCGCCCCTATGTGCGCTACCAGACACCACGTGCTCATCTTCAATCTCGAGCACCGACAGCGTAGCTGCATCTAGCTTAATGCCACTACCAACGTAATCTTTCAAAAACTTATAGGCCGAATAGCGGTCTCTTGGCTCTGGCTTAATTGCTTCGCCGCCCACCATCACATCATATACTATATATAGATTGCTCAGCTGCGACGCCCCCTCTGGCGCAAGGAACGTAATGGCATCTTTAATCTTTACCGAAGATACGGTCAGGCCCACATATTCAGAGAGCGTGCGCACCATTGCTTCCTCTGGCTGCTCGCCAAAGGCGATCTTGCCGGTCGGAAGCTCCCAAAAAACCGGGGCCTCACTACGACCACGGTACTTCTTCAACACCAACACCCCGTTGGCGTTACGAATAATTCCTACAACTCGAATTCGTTGTTTCATGTTCCCACCGTTTATTATCCAGGGCCCTGCCAGCCTGTTTTCCCCGTAATATATACAAGGTGGGTAAAATCTTATGCGAAACTCCCACGAGAGTTTGCCACGAAATCCCTATAACATGATTATTCAGGAAAATCATGTTGCCGACAGGGCCACTTTAATTATAGCATATCTAGAACGGTCCACCCGTAATCATTATAAAGAAATTGATTACGCCGCTAATCCCATTAATCATGATATTCGAGAACAGACTTCCGCCCACCAAGATTAATAGATACACCACTAGCACGCCGAACGTCTCCATTGACGCCAATACTTTCCTCGCCCCATCTGGCGCAATCGCATAAAGCAGCCTCGAACCATCGAGCGGCGGGATTGGCAACAGATTGAAAATCATAAAACCCAGGTTAATCCACACGAACTGCACCGCAATATCGCTATAACCACAGAACCTAAACACTAGGAATCCAATAAACGCCAAGAGGAAGTTCATAAATGGCCCGGCTAAAGCCACTAGCGCCATTCCCCACTCTCTACCTTTAAGGTTACGTGAGTTCACCGGTACCGGCTTTGCCCCACCAAACACCGGCGCATTCATAAAATATAACGTCATAGGAAGCAGCACAGACATAAACGGGTCCAAATGTTTCAAAGGGTTCAAAGTTAGACGCCCATCATCTTTGGCCGTCGTATCCCCTAACCAATAAGCCACCAACCCATGCGACAGTTCGTGTAAAACCATCGAAAAAAGAATGATAACAAGGGTTATTACCGCACCCGCAATATCCATCTTAGTTTAGAGCTACCACTTCTTTGGTTGCCGGCAATGCATCAAGGCTCTTTACCTTGAGTTTCTTGTCCATACGAGCAGTCAGTTTAAGTTCTGCCACCATGCCATCGACGTTGCCCATCGCTACCACTAGCTTTGGTTCAACTTCACGCACCGCACGCACCGAAGAAGTACAGAGAATGTCAGAAACGCCGAGGTCATCGAGACCTTCCTCGATACCATCAATAATACCAACATGCACGCCGCCAACTCCTACATCGTAGATCGTCTTGCCACTCTCGGTAGCAATACCACGAATCGTAGCCTCACCAATCTCAAATTCACCTGGGCCAGTAATCTTGCCAATCTCGAGACCAGCGTCAATTACTGCATCGGCGATATTAAAAGTAATCGTGCTCTTCTTCGTGATAATGGTGATTTCGTCTTGTTTTTTGCTTTCAATCTCGAACATAGCTTGCTCCTTTATTTAATAATTCCATCTGGATCAACGATTTCGGCAATCTCCATCTCCAGCACGTCCAAAATGAACCTATCGCGCACACTCTTTCGATAAATGAAATCGTCGCTCGAAATAATGGCATAGTTGAGTGGTTTGCCTTGACGCTTTTCAATAACTTCAGCCCACCTGGATAACTTTTTTGTCTTGTCGTCACCAATAATTAACAAGTCGAGTCCATCTTGTCCTGGCAAACGGTTCGTCACAACAAGTCCGCGCAAATATTTTTTCACTGGACGAACATATTCTTCCCAAGTGCTTTCCTTCACGTCTTTTTCTCTGGAAAGATCAACTTTCTTCGAGAAAATATCCATCATTGGGCGATAAAAAGGGTGCTTTGCGTTCGCAGAATAATAAACTTTGTTATCAAAAGTTTCGTTTTTGATAATTCCAATACTCTCAAGATTTAGAAGTTCACGACGTACGGAATTAATTTGTTCTTCAATCACCCGTGTCATTTCACGCACATAGAATGATTTTCCCGGATTTTCGAAAAACAATCTTAGTAGTTTTGCTCGGGTCTTGGATCCGAACAGCTTTTCTACCGGCGTGCTATCTTCCTTGCTCATCTTGTATATATTTTAGCACGTATGGATAAATTTTTTCAAGTTGTAGCCAAATTATTTCCGGAGTTCGTTTAAACCATGTCAACTGTCGCTTCGCTAAGTGCCAGTCGTCATAAAAACTTTGTTCTTTAGCCTGTTCTAGGCTCAAATTCCCCTCTAAATACTGCCACACAAATTGATAAATGTTGCTCTTCATTGCTTGACTACCCCACCCATATTTTTGTACAAGCTCCCGCGTTTCTGTATACAATTTTTCGCCAAACATTTGGTCTACGCGCTTTTTTAAACGCTCACGCAACGCTTCCGTGTCCCACTTCACGCCAATCAAAAGATACTCCTGGCTCAAGGCCTTACGATCTTTCGCTTCCCCGCCATCCTGATGGTGATAGGGGTTGGTTGCACTGCGCTTATCATCATTCCCAAACTGATAGTCATATACCAAAGCATCAATATAAAGCCCGGTTCCCCCAGCAATAATCGGCACATGTCCACGCGCACGAATCTCAGCAATCTTCTGCTCAGCGTACTCTTTAAAATCCGCCACGGTAAAACGCTCTCCTGGCTCCACCAGATCAATGCCAAAATGCGGCACACCATCCTGTTCTTCAAGAGATGGCTTAGCGGTACCGATGTCCATTCCCTTATAGATTGCGCGTGAATCCGCCGAGATAATCTCGCCGCCCACCGCCTTGGCAATCTCAATCGCTACCCCGGTTTTACCAGAGCCAGTTGGACCAAGAATTACAATTACCTTATTTGAGGTTGAGGAGGTAGTTTTCGAGCTCATCTAATTTAACTTTCTCCTCCTTATCGCGTAGCCTTACCGACACCTCACCATTTTCCGCATCTTTTGGACCGACGATTAGTAGTGCCGGAATCTTATATTCGGTAGCACGCTTAATCTTCTTACCGAGTGAATCGGTCGAATCGTCAACCGAATATCTCAGTTCGCCATTCTTAATTGGGTCATTTAGAACAACCTTCTTCAAGATTTCTTCAACCTTGCCAGCGTAATCATTAGCAGCCTCGTTCACGGTCAAGACTCTTACCTGTTCTGGCGCCATCCAGAATGGGAACCAACCAGCCGTATGCTCGATGTAAACACTCAGGAAGCGTTCAATCGAACCAATCAAAGCACAGTGAATCATAATTGGGGTTTTCTTGGTGCCATCAGCGGCGGTGTATTCAAGACCGAAACGTTGTGGCATAGCATAGTCGAGCTGGACCGTAGCAAGTTGCCATTCGCGACCCAAAGCATCTTCGGCCATAAAGTCCATTTTCGGACCGTACATGGCGGCTTCGCCAACACCAATGAAATATTCCATCTTGAACTTTTCAGCCATCTTCTGGATCGAATTCTGGGCTTTCTCCCACATTTCTGCATCGCCGATATACCCATCTCCGTCATCACGGAACGACAACCTGAGTCTTAGCTTCATGCCAATGCGAGAATACAAGTCTTTGGCTGATTCGATTAGCTCGCCAAACACGCCTTCGACCTGTTCATCAGTACAGAACACGTGTGAATCGTCTTGAGTAATCGAACGGACACGAGAGAGACCGCCAAGCTCACCCTTGCGCTCGTCACGATAGACCATCGTCGTCTCGAGATACTTAATCGGGAGTTCCTTATAGGAACGCGGCAAACTAGCAAAGATTTGGCTGTGATGTGGACAGCTTACTGGTTTCACGGCAAGTTCATCACCAGATTCAGAACTGGTAAAGCGGAGTAATTCTGGGAATTTCTCGAAGTGACCAGAGGTCTTATAGAGGTCAACGTTGGCAATGTGTGGAATACAAACTTTTTTGTAACCACAGCGCAAGCGATAACCCTGAGTAAAATCATTAAGTACATCGCGGAGAATCGTACCGCGTGGGGTAAAGAGTGGCAAACCAGCGCCAACGAGGTCTGAGAAGCAGAACAAATCCATTTCCTTACCGAGTTTACGGTGATCACGAGCCTTAGCCTCTTCTTGTTGTTTAAGATAAGCGTTAAGTTCTTCCTCCGTCTCAAAAGCCACACCATAGATGCGAGTGAGCATCTCGCGCTTCTCATCGCCACGCCAGTAAGCGCCAGCTACGCGGATCAGTTTAAACGCGCCAATCTCTTTCATCAATTCAACGTGTGGGCCTTTGCAAAGGTCGGCAAAAAGCACCTTGCCATCTGGGGTAACCATATCGTAGAAAGAAATTTGCTCATCTTCTGGGAGGTCGTTGATGAGCTCAACCTTGTATTTTTGGTTGTTCTCTTTTGCCCAAGCGAGCGCATTCTCGCGAGACTCTTCCCTGCGCACCATCTTGCAACCTTGTGCAATAATGCCACGCATCTTTTTCTCAATCTTAGCTAAATCCGCATCAGAAACTTTGGCATCGCCGAAATCGATATCGTAGTAAAAGCCGTTGTCAATCGAAGGGCCGACACCAAATGTTGTTGTAGGATAAAGCTCCCGCACTGCAGCTGCAAGTACATGACTTAGAGTGTGTCGCATTTTGTTGATATTATTGTCCATGCTTTATCCTTTCTTTTTATCTGCTCATTATACCACAATCTAACCATTCCGGCAAAAACTCACCCCATAAAAAAGAGCCCCGCAAAAGCAGAGCTCTTCTTGAAAGAGGCTTAGCCACAAATGGGTATGTCTGTTATTGGACACTTCCACAGGATAACCTTCGAATCCTTGAGTATCAGCCTATAGTTTGGTTTATTCTTGAACCATTGCTGCTTACTCTCACAGCCATGTCGCCATTTGGCATAGTCCTTAAATGCGTCCAATGAGCGTGGTTGGTACCATGTATAGTACACAAAAATCGCTGTATACATGATTACGCCCATCACACCCAATACCAAGTCAAGACGGTTCCCTTCGGCGTAGTCATTTGGGATGGAATAAATTATTCCGAACGCACCCATCCCCACAACTACCAAACGCACGACAATGCTAGTCAGAAGCATCCAGTGCTTCACTTTGTTCTTTTTTCCCATAACAAAGCGGGCCACGTCGTCCATTCGGCCGGCGCTAGCAGCGCGTAAAACATTTGCCACCGTGGCCTCTCTTACTTTTGCATCACCATGGGGACCAAGATCGCCATTACTATACAGTCTTAAAATTTCTCTGACCTTAGCCCGCTCTAAATGAAGCTTCTTCTGACGCCGCTTCATTTTCCTAGTAATAGCAGCAGCGCTCTTGCCCTTCTTCAATAGGTCATAGACCTCTTCGAAGCTCACCAGATACATACTGGAAATCAATCTAGCCTGGTCAATCTTACTGTTACTCCCCATCGTGCATCACCTCCAGCTTTCCTTTCGCAGCCTCGCACGCTCTTCTAACGTGATTTCTGCGGCACACGGACAGTTCTCGCAGTCCTTTACTAGCTCATCAATCGGAATAAAGCCCATAATTTTACTTACGACCTTCAACTGCGGTGACGACAATTTCTCTTGCTGCCGAGCCGCAATCGCTTCTTCCTCTGCGCTGATAAGGTAGCTGTTGTACAACTCGCTAACGGTGTCGCTCGCGGGTATCAAGCTCAATTCCACCCCCGCCTCAATAGCGGCGGCCTTAGATCTCCGATCACGTTCATCGAGCAATCGGATAACCTCTTTGTTGTCTAAACCACACCCAAGCAGCTGCTGCACGTCAATTATTCTCTGACGACAATTGCCAAACATGCTAGCTATCATACTTGGTGTCAATTCGTCAAATTGCAACATTGTTCCACCTCCTTAAAAACTATACGACCGCCCAAGCGTACAGTCCGATCTAATCACCGGCATATACACGTCGGCCGCTTCGTCTGCTTCCTTTTTCTTCTTACACTCAGCCAGCTCTTCGCCGTGCATGCGTTCAACAACCGAGTTGAACGTCCTGAGCCGCTTCGGAAAGAAAGCACGTGGGTGAACAATCGAGATCATGCAGTAAGCCGTGAATAATCCAGCCGCCGCAAGACCCCAATACATGTTTAAGAACGCGAAACAGACTACAATCAGCGCCAAGAATACCGGCACTTTTACAGCGAGCACTAACTCCGCCTCAGTCCGCTTTGCCTTCTTCAGCTTCGCCAACATTACGTCGGCAAGCTCGTCTGTTTCACCAGTTCTACGGGCATTCAGAATATGCCCAATCACTTGCTTGGACACTTCTTTGTCTCCGTACACGCTCACCGGAGCGTAATATTTTAACAAAACGCCCAACCGATCGATATTGAGCTCTTCTCTCCGCCATCTGTTCTGGAGCGCCCTGATGATCGCGGCATTACTCATGCCGGAGTTCATCATCTGACGAATCTCAGACTCTGGCGTCACGTACTTCTGCGAGAGCTTCCTTACCTGCTCCCATCTCGGGCCTCTACCCATTCAATCATCCCCTTTCGCATTCATCATTGCACGGCATTCAAGCGCAGTCCGTTCGGGCAAGGTCTCCGGACTCGGATCACCGAGCATTTCTTGCGGAGTACACACTTTCATCACTTCTGTAACGACAGCATCCTTGCGCAACTCCTTCGCCACACGAGCGAAGCGTCTTTTCTGACTCTTCCCCGAAAGCATACAGTAAAACAAGCTTCCAGCTCCCAAAACTACCCCAGTGAAAAAAATCACGATGGAATACCATGGCATGCTGTGCGTCGTGGCAACCGGAACGCCAGCGACAAAAGTCGCCGACATCATTCCCAAAAACACCAACATGATAGTCATTGTGGTTCGGTTGTTCTCCATGGTTGCTGCATCTTGTTCCAATTTCGAATTGCAGTACCCGCAATGTCTCTTCAGAAGCTCACGACGCCAAGTTTCGGCTTCGTTTCGCCTCCTCTCTTTTCTGTCTCGTCGTTCAAGCAATCGCTGTTTCTTCTTTTTGAGCCTAGCCGCAGTTTTCTTACCAAAAAGTGCCAACAAAGACTCGTCGCAAATCGGCGATTTGCTCTCGAGAAACTCTATTTTCTTCTGATGCTTAAACCGGATGCGGTTAAACCACCTCGCATATCCATAGTGGCAATACAATGTGTACTTAACGGTTTCCGAAAGACACACTCCGCAAACAAAAGCAATTAAGAATTCAAACGCCCTCGACGACAATGCCTTAAAAAAACAGATCTCTGACGCGAGCACCAGCATGCCGGGAAGAAGTATTCTTACCCACCATTTGTCTGACTGGACCCACCGAAGATAGCTTATCTCATCTCCGTCCCACGACAATCCGGCTTTTTTATCACCTAACAGCCGCTTTGTTTTTCTTTTGCTTACACCGCATTCTAGTAGTTTTAATACGTCATCGTATTTGAAACCGTTAGCTTCAGCGATGCTTGCGGCCTTTTCTTCCAACTTCTTGTTCATCTTTCACCTCCATGTTCGCTGACATTCCCCAATGCCTTTTTAATCCCTAATCAACCTGTTGACTTACTTTTGTGCAGAAACCAACTTCTTCATCACCTCTTTCGTTTTTTTAATCTTCAATTTAGGCCGAATAAAAAAACATCCGCCCAAATACCTCTAATATTATATCATAAAAACAGATAAAAGTCCAGACAAAAAGAACCCCGCCTTTTAGTAAAGCGGGGCCCATTCTTCAGGGGTCAGCCTGAACAATTTTCTTGTTCGGCTTTACTTGATTCTTTTTCGTCACCCATTACGCGAGAGATTGCCCGCTTTCTAACTAAGCGTTTCAATGAACGATCGTAATCCCAGAAAATCAGGGCGACAAGGTAAGCTATGCCGTATGTTATGGCCGCCGATATGGCAAACCACAATAAAGTAAGCAGCGTATCTATAGCCACCGGTGCCCCAGGATATAAGACTACGCTCATCGGGAAGGCGGCAAAACAAAGGGCGAAAAATACAACCAGCATCCAGGCCCCATCATGATACGCCGCCTCCTTATAAAGCTCCTCGGCTTCGGCGTCGCTAGAGCAATACTGTCTAGCCATCTGCACTTGGCGCGCCTTGACTTCTTCACTCTTCCGTTTTTCTTCTGCACGTTTCGCCTGTACCACTTCCCTCTTGCCAATCAGCTTTGTAGCCTTTTTCTCTCCGACTATGCTAACTAGCCGATCTCTGTCTATCACTTCGCCAACGTGCCGAACGAAAAGACGCTTACCAGTCCGGTTCGTCCACCAGCGGAACATTCCTCTGGTCATCCATAGACTCTGTATCTGCTTATCTGGATCATTAAAGCAAAAAGGCATTCGCATCACGCTAACAGAGGCAAAGCCTAGCAATCCGTACATTATTGGCACTTTGCCAAGATCAAACAGCAGAAGCAAGAGCAATATCGGCAAAAGCGCATACCAGATCAGATGCGTGGAAAAGGCCCGTGCCTTGATTCCATCCGCCAGACTCCCCCACCGGTCAACGCACTGCCTGCGCCATTTGCGCCGCTTGTCACGTCTAGCGATCCAGGGAGAAGCTATCTGATTCCAGATCAATTCCCCAAATTCTTTGTCGAGTCTTCTGCTCTCTTTTTTCTCCAACTTCTTCTTTTTTCTCTCTAAAACCTTCTCTACCTCTTCCTGGCTCATGCCACTATTCAGAAGCTCCAACGCGTCTTCTATTTTATAGCCGCCGCGATAGGCTATCTGAGTTGCCTGCTCGTAGTTCGTCAAAAGAATCACCTCTTTCTGTTAAATTACACAATGTGCCCCATCATTATAGCACACCCGTAAGAGGCAAAAGAACCCCCCTCTTGCGAGGGGGCCATTTTCTTCGTTATTTCTCGTACTTCGCAGCAAGTTTAGCAAAGCTTTCGTTGTGGTAAGGAATTGTATCGTCTTCCACCTTTTGATAGAGATAATATTTCTTCCCGTCCACCGTCTTGATGATTAGCTCTTTCCTCTTTTTGTCGAGCAAAGCGAACTTCTTCATCTCAATACTTTCAATCTCGTCATTCGGCAAGAAAGTATAGGTGTCTTTGTTCAGTTTGAGCTTCTCAAGCGAAATCATCAAAGAGAATTTCGACTGCACCAAATGGAAAAAGCCGATTCCCTCTTCGGTAAAATCCAGCACTAGGCCAAAGAACGGATATTCCATGCCGCTCACCATACCTGAATACTTGCGGTTGTCAAGCAGCAACACATCGTAAATATGCTCCTTGCCCTTAATCCCACTGTCCTTGAACATTTTTTGTACTTTTTCGAGTGTATTATATTCTTCCATGGATTCATTATAGCATTAAAAAAGGCCCGCTTGATGCCGAAGCATCTCGCGAGCCCTAAGGGAGTATTAAAGGAGCCTCTCCATTGCACGGTGTTTCACCGCGAAATAGAGCTTTATGATTTCTATCACATACACGATGACCAGAGTCATCACGCATGCTAAAACCAAGGACAACACTAAGGTTTGTTCCTTGACCGTCGTCTCGTACTCATACGTATGATACATATTGAAGTACGCTTCGACATATTCGGCCGTCTCGCCGTCTAAAGAAATTGTATTTGAACCATGGATGGCGATCGCTTGATCGCCGCTAAGGTCAAATGTAATTTCCTTAAGGTCGACGCCATTTAATTCCGGGACATCCTGCACCAGAACCTCTTTCACGGCCCGCTGATCCGCTTTCCCTTTCCAGAGCTTTTCTGCATATGCCTCAGAACAGACATACAGCCTGCTAAAAGAGAAAGTTGCAACAAATACAACCGCCGTGAAAAACAGCATCAGCCAGTAGTTCTTCTTTTTGCCACCATCGAGTGCTCTTATAAAAACAAAAACCAGCAACGATATAACAAACACTCCTACGATGCTAAAAATGATTATCCCAAATGTGATGGTCAAAAAAGACCACCTCCTTTCCTACTTACTGTAAAAATACTCCCTTGCCAATATCATAACACAAAAATGCGATAAAATCAAATTAATTCAACCCAGGAAAAAGGCCCGCTTGACGTCGAAACGTCTTGCGAGCCTTTTTAGGGAGTTGTTGTTACTTAAAGTTGCAAGAGGCGCCGCCGGCGGCCCCTCATCAATTTGTACATGTTCGTGGTAATCCGGCGCAAAATGCCGGCTATGAGCGCTACGAGGAAAGAACCTGCCCAGCCCCACAGCATGGCACTGCCAGCCCAGTCGTTCTTGACGTTCTCCTGGTAGTCGAAATCGTGGTATGTATTGTCATACTCTCCAACTACCCTTACGACCTCGTTATCCGTTACCAATTCTTCCTTTCCTTGAAGGACTACGCGAACATACATTCCCGTCTTGTCCTTCTCAAAAAAGATGTCGTCAGGATTCCCGTCAGCAAGAGCAGGGACGCTCTTCACGAGAAATTCCTGAACGAATTTCTGGTCTTTTTCGCCCTTAGCAAGATCTCTCTCGTACTTAGGGCGTAACCGTTCGCGAGCTACTACGTTCACTACGGCAAAACCAATTGCCGCAGCGATCGCACAAGTGACAATAATTGCCACTGTCGTACGGATATCATCGCCCTCGAAGTCGCAAAAACATTCCTCCCAGTAGGCGGTAATAACCAGGGCAACTCCTGCCGCGAACAACCACATAACAAAAACTATAAAGACCATACAATCACCTCCAATTTTTAAAATACTCCCTACCTCCTCAAAAAAAGAAACCCCTGCCAACCGGCAAGGGATTCTCTTCTTAGTGTTCAAAAGGCTCTTTCGACGACAACGTCGCCAGGTCCAAGATTAGAGTTTTGCTCGAGATACTCCTTCTTAAGCTTAATCTCGTCCACAATCTTTCCTGGCAAAACCCGCTTCAAGACCGAATCCGGCATTCTGCTCGCATCGATGCGTCGCTTTATCTTCTCCGACTTCATCATTTTGAGCATACCTCCATCGCGAAACGCATGGCCTTCCATTCCATCTGAGAGCGGACATCTTCAATTCTCTTCCACGTCTCCCGAAAAATTCTTTCCATGTTCTCCGCCGACATATTCGGTTTTACGACCGGCGCTTCTCTAAGTCTCTCCTCATGCATCCTCATCATCTCCTTACGTCCATCCTCTGTCATTTTTTCAAGCGTACGTCTTGCCTGTCTTCTGCTGTTCGCCTCGTGCGTCATCCAGAAAAGGCGATCGAGCTCACTTTCCATCGTCAAATAGACCACCTGCCTTTCTCTAATGTGCTGTTCAACAATTATATCATTTTTAGGGGTAACCGTCAAAGCCAAAAGAAAACCCCGGCAAACGCCAGGGTCTTCCATCTTGCGAAAAATCGATTCACGACGATAGGCTTAGACGAACCAGCTCATTGATATGCGCTTGAGTCGAGTCAATGACTTTCACACCATATTGCCTAAACAACATATCAGCGACTTCGTCATCTATCACCATATCGAGTTCAGTGCAGCCCAAGACAATTCACTCAACGGGATTTTCTCCCGTAGCCATACGTACGCATACGTCAATCAAGAAATCCCTGGATCCATCCGATACGCGGCCATGACAAAGCTCCCTGAAAATCATATCGTCGATATCGTCGATGTCTTCATCCGGGACCACCGCCTCAATACAATGCTCCTCGAGGCGCTTTTTCATGAAGTCTTCCCTCATGGTGAAGCGCGTTCCAAGCAGCGCCACGCGCTGAGCGTTGGCAGCAATACACTCGTTGGCTACACAATCGGCGATATGAACCAATGGCACATCAGAGAACAGTTCGTCGTCGACGACCTTGTGCATCGTGTTTGTGGCAATCGCCACATACTCACATCTACAATCATCCACTAATTTCTTTGCTTCGCGATAAATCTTTCTCTTGATTTTGCCCCATTCGCCTTTCGACATGAGATCATAATAGACCTCAAAGTTTACGCTTCGAATCATCAGCTCTGGAGCACAATGTCCTCCAGCTAATTCATGCACCTGCTTCGCTATTCTTTGATAATAGTGCGCAGTTGATTCGGGACTCATGCCTCCGAGGATGCCAATAAATTTCATTCCTGCTCCACCTCCTTCTTGGACGGGAACTTTCTGCGCCTTCTCGCGCACTACGTCTCGGATTGCTTCAAGCAGCAAACCATACTTCATCCCTACGTACTCTTGCTTTTTTCTTGTCATTCTTACACCTGCCTTTCGCATTTCGCAAAATTTTTAGAGTTCAAATTCTTAGCTTCACAACCCACGGTTTCTTCACCGTGAAAAAGTAAACCCAAAGAATTAGAGTTTAATTATACCATAAAACAGCGTTTTTACAAGATATATAAGAGGTAGCCGGGGCAGTAGCTTTGCTACAACGCGGGGCGTCGCCTCAAAAAACCGCGAGTAAACTCGCGTTTTCCTCAGCTCCTACCGCGTCCGAACCCTTCGGGTTCCTGCCCCTTGTCACTCATAGAAAAAATAAATAAAGAGCCCTCGGCTCTTTCTTTATTTTTTGGTGGGTCGCAAGGGGCTCGAACCCCTGACCTTCTCGGTGTAAACGAGACGCTCTAGCCAACTGAGCTAGCGACCCAAACTCACTCTATTATACCAGATTTTTTAGGGATTAGGCTATAAAATACCAAATTCGCCAAGATGTACGCCGATTCAAAGATTAACACGTTATCAATAAAGAAGCCGACGCTGGCCTTATAACAATAAATACTGCCGATCATATAGGCAATTAACGCTATACCAAACGCAATAAACAGCTTCCCTTTTCTAATCACCAACATCGTGCCAAGCGCCACCATCGCCATAATTGCAAACAACGTCTGCGAGAACGTATGGTGCAGAGTACTCACCACACCAAATCTGCCCCATGATGGGTCGAACAGGCCAATCGGGCAGATAGACAGCCCCACATACGCCACCACCATCGCAATCACCAAGACTAGCCAGAACAGAGACAGCTTATGCACTTTGCGCACCTGTAAGAGATATTTCATCACGAAGAAAATCACTATAAAGTTCGTCAGCGCAAACAAAATCGCACTCCAATAATCCGTACCCATATACCTGCTAATCGACCAATTCAGATGAAAACCACGCCCAAACACAAACGTATAAAGCAGCCCCACTAGCACTTCAGTTGCCAAAAATACCCCTGTTGCGATATGAATAAATTTCTTGTTCAATTTCATTTTTTTACCACCTTTTTAGTTACATCAAACTTTTCCATATAGAATCCGCTCATTAATCTAATCTGCGCATAGAAAGCCGCAATACTCTGATACAGAATCGACGTCACCGGCATTAGAATCCATTGCAGCACCATAAAGAGCCCCTTCCCTTTTTTGTACTTTTCCGGCTTCTTCGGCAGCATCCTTAAGGATACCAACACCGTCACCAAAAGGCCTACCGAGGCAATCGTCTGCACCACGCTCACCACTGCTGGCAAGCTATGCGCCACCATTGCGCGAGAAGACAGGTTCATAATCACCGGCACCCAACCACCAAAGGCCACAATCGGCGCCATAATCGCCAGTGTCACGTGGCCATCAAGCAAGCGCCAAAACTTCGCAAACAGCGGCAAAAACGGCATATTACGGCGACGCGAGAACAGCCTCACCCCTACATATGCCACATCACTCGCCCCATAATACCAGCGCCTCACTTGCACAAACTGTGCTTTAATCGTCTTAAAGAACGTCTCGTCTAACACCGCATCCTGATAGATCGGCACGCGAATCGGCAACACTGTATAATCCCCATCAAAGAAGAACAAGCTGCGCCAATACTGGTGGCCATCTTCCACAATTGTGCGCTTACTCCAGAAATTCATCGCTTTAAGCGCCTGCAAAGGCTGCGAATGTGAAGCAAAGTTACGAATCACGTGCGGACGCATCGTCGTAATCACGTTAAAGAACGAGTTGGATACCGCAATCACGCGCGTTGGCGCCGGCGCATCCCAAATGTTATTCATAAATAGCGAAATCGGCTGGTAACTCATTCTCTGGCGGTTCGGATGCACGATAAATTCATATGCCACCGAATCCAAATACCCTGGCGCCATCTGGTTGTCGCTATCGAGCGAGGTCACAATCACGTTTTCAATCGGAATGCGTGACTTCTCAACGTACTCAGCCAACACCTCGCCAGCATAGGTCAGGTTTGGCCCCTTGCCAATCACCTCATTTGGCAAATCCGCCGGGTGTTTAGACAAGATAAATTTATGAAACACATCCTTGTAATCCGCTGCTAGACTCTTGGCATTTTCTTCCATCGCTTCCCCGCCCCGCTCTTCGTAAGCCAAGACAAAAATGATTCGCTCATTCGGAAACGAATTCTTCTTCACTGCCTCAATCGACGGCTTCAAAGTCTCAATTCCCTCGTTATAAGCAGTCATAATCACCGCATGATAAATTTTAGACGGCTTCGGGAAACCTCCGTCCCCCATCGCCGCAATCAACCTTAAATTCTCAACATGCTGCTCAAAATTATATTCTTTACTATCCTGGTCGCGCAGCCTTTCAAACGCATCGTGCGGGCTCTCCAAATCCGCCACTCGCTGGCGCCAATTCACTTTCTCGGCACTGCGCATCACGTTATAGCCCTGAATCGTGCGATAAGCCACGCTCACCGCCTTCACCAAAGTCGTCGAGATCACAAAGAACAGATAGATTGCGCCCAGTACCGGATCAATAAACGACAGCACAAAAAGCAGTGCAATCGCCAAAATCGAAGTCGCTCCTGGCAGAATTTCCAAAAAGCGATACAGCTTAGTACGCTTGCCCTGCGGAATCTCCAGATTTTTTCTCATTAACCCTCGCTTGATAACCTAATCAACACCAAAAGCGCACCCAAAGTCAGCATCATCGTGGTAATTACAAAGAATTTAGCCATCGCCGCACCGCGCTTCTCATAGATGCGCACTGCGAGCAAGTTATGTAGCACGCCAAAGAGGACGGCCAACACTGGAAAAACCACCCAGCCAGACCAGGCCCCGTCGCGATAACCACCGATGTCGCCATAACCAACCTTTACCACGGCGCTAGTCGAGTCGAGCTTGGTGAGCGAAAACACCAAAAGCCCCGCCGCCAGCATAAACGACAAAATCATGAACACTAATAGTGAACGATTCTCGCGATAAATCTCAATTATAGAAGTCCTAAAGTTTTTCATTTTTTGCTTTTCAACTTCTCAATTAACGCATTTAAGTTCTGCATAAAGACCACGTCGGTACAGAGGCCGATCGCGCCACAAACCACCATAATAAGCCCAATCACAAACATCATCGCCCCGTCAAAGAAGGTGATAAATAGACCAAACGACAGCATCACTAGAGACATCACTAGCATCGCACTCCAAGTCGGCGTACCAACCGAGTGCACGCGCACAGCGTTGCAAAGGCGAATCAATGCTTCGTAGATAATCCAAACACCTACCAGTACGCGGAAGATGTGCACGATTTCCTCCCCCACGGCAAAGATGACGATGCCAGCAAGAAAAGTAATAATACCGCCCAAGAGATCGCTGCTCAGCCAGCTTTCCTGTTTCCTGTCCATTAAATAAGAAATGATTTTGAACCCGCCCTTCACTAGCAAGAAACCACCAAAGAGATATGCTAGTACTCGCACGATCGTGTTTGGCCAGATCATCAAAAGCACGCCAAAAGCAATCGTAATCACCGACTCAATCATTGCCGACCATGCGGCTTTTTTCGGGTCAGTACTACCGGTTTTGAATCTCTCCACCGGACGTTTAATAATTTCCACCTTTTCCTTTTTCATCAGAAATAACTCCTTTATTCCATTATACAACAGCCGTGCGAAATGTGCTATAATGGCAAAAGGTGCCGATGTAGCTCAGTTGGTAGAGCAGCTCATTCGTAACGAGCAGGTCACAGGTTCAAGCCCTGCCATCGGCTCCATTTTCTTACGAAAATGTCGCACGGAGCGTCCCAAGGGGCAAACGGCTCCATTTTTTATACAAAAAATGTCGCACGGAGCCAAACAAGACTATCCGTCAACCATCACATCTTCGTCAAACTCTAGATCATCCGTAAAATTAACACTAATATAGTGGTCGTCGAGCGTGTGCTTATAGTAGGAGAGTTGCCCCTCATATTTAAACTTCCAATCTTCATGCGTTTCGTTTTTGCAAACACTTATCTGTGGCTTACCCAAGTTTTCTTTGATGTGTTGATCGGAATAACCCAAAATGTCCCCATAAACTTCTCTCAGGCCCATATCCAACAAATGATCCAGTATTTTATCCTCTTCCCTAAAATATTTCTCAACAATTCCCGCAGCATATCGCCTCGTCTCATCATCTATGCCACTACTAGTCGCATCTGTATCCTTTGTTATTTCTAAAACATACTTATTCGTCTCTTTGATATAGTGCACCTGTTCCTGCCCGGAATCATCCAATTCGGCAAATTCAATATACGATTTCTCATTGTCCCAAAAGTCTAACTCAAACGGCTTGCCGTCACTACCCTGAAACTCGCCAAAATTGCCTTCTCCCCAGCCATCGGATGCTTGCCCTTTTACAAAGTTGATCAAGTTTTTTTCCTCTCCTACCGTCAGCTTATCGTAGGTGTTCGCAACCACTTTGCACATGCCATCGTTGCAAACGGAAAGGCGCAACTCGTATAGCTTGTCTTTCAATTTCTTGTCGTCAACATATTTGACCGCGTCATCAAGATTCCAATCATTATTTATCCCCTCGATTTCGTCGTTGCTAAGCCACTTGTACACTTCTTTCCCATCGAAATACGTCCAATTGTCATCGCCATCCGTCCTGACCCCATAAAATGGGAACCTAATCACATAGGTCTTTGCAATTTTGCCAGCTGGAGCCTTTGGCGTTACAGCTACATTGCTTGCACCGCGAGCGGCGGCATTCTTTTCTTTTTCGGCCGCACTCATTCTCGCAAACAAAAGCACTACAAAAACCGGCACAAACACGAACACCGCTATGCCAATCGCAAATGACGATGCGTCCTTATTGGTCTCAGACAAACTCACGCATACGCCAACCAATATTGCTTGTATTATAAAAACAACGCCAAGCGCGATATCGTAAACTCTTTTCTTCATAAAGCACTCCTTTTATTTAAATATTCCTTAAACTTTTGAATATATTCAGTCTACGTTGAATCCATCGCAATTAGTCCTTATTCTTACGACCACGCTTCTCGATGCGATGATAAATACCTTTGCCAAACAAGATAAAGAGCCCTAATAGCGCAACTGCCAAGATGCCAAAATTCTTTAGGCCAGCACCAATCCAGGCCATAAAGCTACCAGTATCTGGCACGGCTGGGCCGTCCTCTTCTGGCGGAATTTCTTCATAATGCACTCTCACGACCACATCGCTCTCTGGCATCTCGAACATATCGCCATCAACCGTCACCGCATTACCGTTGGCATCGGTCACTTCTACTACCGCCCTAAAGCCTTCCTTATTGGTAGTCACGAACGTCACCTTCTTCTTATACGGAGCGCTGGGATCAATCGTAATAATTCCTTCTTCTGCGTCCACCGTAATCGCATAAACCGTAAATATGCCAATCCTATTATCATCTAGCAGGACCTCTCCATAGCCATCAGCCACATATTGCGCCGCCGTACTCGTAAAAATTCCACCTCTGATAAATTTCTTGCCAGCCTCGTCTATTACTGGGTCCTTTTCGCCGGTAGCGTTAAATTCTCCGCCTTCAATATCTAGAACAACTTTATCGAAATCCTCTTCCGGATTATTTAGTGGGTTAGCGTTGCTAACCGGCACATCAGCGTTGAACTGGCCACCCGAAATCGTCACGCTAATCGGACGCTTGGTATTATGCTGTGCAACTGCCACTGCTGCGCCCTTTGTCGTAGAACCAGATTTATTTTCGACTACTTCGTAATCGCCAAAGCCGTTCAATGTACCGCCATTAACCACCAAAGCGCCAGCACGAATCTCAATCGCAGACAAACCACTTATCGTGCCACCGTTAATTGTCGTTATGCCATTTACCTGCGGGGCATAAATCGCTGGTGATATCTCAGAAGACAAAGTGCCGCCATTAATAGTAAATTTTGCATTAACACCATTATTATTACCTGAATCGCTGCCGTTACCAGCTAGCGCAAAACTATTTGCGCTAATTGTGCCATCGTTAATTACGACTTCGCCATCCTTAAAGGCCGCTACGCCGGCTGCATTCTCTTGCATGGCGCGGATTTCACCACCATTCATCTCGAACTGCGCTCCCGGCCCGCTCACCGTTACCGCGTTTCCGTCGCCACCTATCTCAATCAAGCCACCATCCATCGTCATGACAGCGTTCTGACCCAACCTTACCGCCGGATCAACCGATGCAACCACTTCCCCTCCGCGCATTATGATTTCGCTACGATCTCTGCTATACACCGCATAATCTTGCCCGCTAATTTTGCCACCATTAATTTCAAGCTCACCATTATTATCAATACAATAAGCCCCTTTACAATCAATCGTTCCCGCATCCAAAACTAAGCTGCCCATCGGTTCGGCTGTCGTGCCAATCGCGATCGTAAAATCCGTATAGCCAACGATTTTGCCGTTTTTTCCAGCCGAAGAATCGTACACGTTAAGATCCGCATACGTAATAATTGCACTCTGCAATTTATCTGGAATCGGCGGGATATTTTCGAAAGTCAACGTATGACCGTTTAGATCCAGCCCCACCGACAGGTTAATCACTACCTTTTCATTCATACTTACATCGCCCATCAATTGCATATCATTACCAGCATTCAAAGCCGCCTTAAACGATGCTGCATCAACCACTGGCACCATTGCTGCGTGTGCCGTAGAAAAGTTCATCAAACCAAAAACCACGCTAACGACTAGCGCCATTAAAAACCTTCCCAATCTCTTAGCCTTACCTCCAAAACTCATACACCTTTTTATTATATCATGAGCGCAATGCGTATGTTAATATAAACTTATGAGAGATTTCGAAAAAATCAGCTTCAAACAATTCAAAAAAGACGTTACGGACGACCGCGCGCTTTACGATAGCTTTGATTTGCCGACCAGAAAGACCAAACACGCCGCTGGCTACGACTTTGCTTTGCTTCAAGACCTCACCATCAAACCTGGCGAGATCGTCAAACTCCCTACTGGCGTTAAATGCTTCTGTGCCCCAGACGAAGTCCTACTGGTCACCGTTCGCAGTGGTACCGGTTTTAAGTATAATATTCGCCTCGTCAATCAGATTGGCGTCATTGATTCGGATTATTACAACAACCAAGACAACGAAGGCCATATCTTCGTTAAAATCCAGAACGAAGGCAACAAAACCGTCACGTTCAAGGCTGGCGACGCCGTCGCCCAAGGCACTTTCATTAAGTATCTCACCACCGACACCGAACGCACGCTCGAAGACGAGCGCACTTCGGATTATTAATTATTTTTTCTTACGTTTCTCTGGTAATACCGTCTCGCCCTCTTGGTTAAGGCGGCGCATCAGCTTGGCACGAGCATGAGATGTAAAAATTTTGCTCAGCCACGAACTCTTTGGCGTCTGGTTTTTGGACGTCAAAATCTCTACAATATCAAAATTCTCAAGTTGCTTATTGAGGTTCGAAATCTTGCCATTAATCTTTACGCCCACCACGTGATCGCCAATCTCCGAGTGCAAACGATAGGCAAAATCTAGTGGGAGTGACCCCTTAGGAAGATCCACGATGTCACCCTTCGGGGTATAAACGAAAATCTTATCAGCAAACAAATTCAACTTCAACTTATCAAGATCCACCTTCTTCCCTTCGCGTAGTTTCGCCGCCGTCATCTGAAGCTCCGTAATCCAGAGCAAGTTCATTGGCAAATGTTCAATCTTGCCCTTCTTATAGTTCTCGGTCACCTTCTGCTCATTGTAATAGAAGCTCGCCGCAAGACCACGCTCAGCGTATTCATGCATCTCCCTGGTACGAATCTGGAACTCCACCACGCGCTTGTCGGACGTAATCACCGTCGTGTGGATAGACTGATAACCATTGTGCTTTGGCATGGCAATATAGTCCTTAATACGGCCCGCCATCGGCGTATAGAGCGAATGAATTAGGCCCAGCACCAGATAACACGTCGTCACATCTTCCACGATAATGCGCAGCGCGATCAGATCATAAATCTCATTGATGTTTTGATTGTGCTTGGCCATCTTTTTGTGAAGCGAATAAATCGACTTCACGCGCCCAGAAAGCTCAAAGTCAATCTTCTCTTTTTTGAGCGCTTCAGTAATCTCGGCCTCAATCTTTTTCAGGCTCTTACTGGCCGAGCGGTTGTATTTATCAAGCAAATCTTTCAGGTAATCGTAGCGTTTCGGGTCTACATACTTAAACGCCAAGTCTGCTAGCTCCACACGAAGAAGACCCATGTTGAGACGGTCTGCTAGCGGCGCAAACACTTCAAGGGTTTCCTTAGCGATTTTCTTCTGTTTATCCGGCGTCAAAGCGGACAACGTACGCAGATTATGCAGGCGGTCTGCCAACTTAATAATCAGCACACGAATATCATCGCCCAGCGCAATCATTAGCCTCAAGAAATTGTTACGTGTCTCTGGTAGATACGTATCAATGTCGCGCATACCAGCACGCGCCGTCGAGAGTTTCGTTACGCCATCCACTAGGAATGCTACCGATTCGCCAAACTCTTTGCGAATATCGTCAAGCGTCACATCGGTATCTTCCACCGTATCGTGCAAAATACCAGCGATAATCGTATCCTCATCCATCCCCCATTCCTCAAGAATCTTCTTCACGGCCAAAGGGTGCACAATATAAGGCTCACCCGTCTTACGAAGTTGCCCCTCGTGAGCTTTTTTGGCCAATTCAACAGCAGCCAAGATTCGGTCTGAATCTTTTTTCTTATCCATACCTCTATTATATCATCAAAGCTTAGAGATTAACTCTTGGAGTTCTTTTTCGTTCTTGCACTTAAAAGTCAGGCTGCGACCAGAAATCTTGACACCTACGCCATATTTAGCAGACAAAGCATCTTCGTCTTTGCGATAATTATCTTTCTTAATCAAGCTAGCCGAAGACTTCTTCTTGTTGTCGGCCATGTAACGCTCCACTTTGCGTGCCGTCCAACCTTCTTCAATAATCTTTGGTAGAATCTTCTTCACCGTCTCTGGCTCCGCCGTCACTAGTGGACGCATCACGCCTTCAGACAATTTCTCTTTAACAATCGTTTGTTTCACTTCGTCTGGGAAATTAAGCAACCTCATCGTGTTAAACACCGAGGATTCACTCTTGCCTACACGTGCCGCAATGTCTTTGGCAGTAAGATTAAACTGCGATTTCAACTTGGCATAAGCCGTCGCTAGTTCAATCGCATTCAAATCTTCGCGCTGAGCATTCTCAATAATCGCCAGCTCCAAACGGTTTTGCAAATCAACCGAACGCACGATTGCTGGGATTTTTGTTAGCCCAGCCAATTTCGAAGCGCGCCAACGACGTTCGCCAGCCACAATCTTGTATTTATTCTCATCTTTAGTGACCACGATTGGTTGCAACACGCCATGCTCTTTAATCGAAGCCGCCAAAGCCTCGATTGCCTCTTTATTAAACTCTTTGCGTGGCTGCTCCTCGTCACGAACAATCTCGTCAATTGCAATCTCTTTTAGCTCGCTGCCCTTCTTATCTTCTTCGGCAGTTGGGTCGAACTCATCGTCAAAAAGCTCCGTCGGGATTAAGCTGTCAAACCCACGCCCTAAACCACTTTTCATTTAATTCTGGCCTCCACTTCTTTAGTAAAATCGCGATATGCCCTAGCCCCTTTTGAAAACTTATCATAATCCCCCACTGGCACGCCATGACTTGGCGCCTCCGCCACGCGCACGTTGCGCGGGATGGTCGTCTTAAACGTCAAATCCTTGAAGTATTTCTTGATCTCTTCATAAACCTGAGTCGAGAGCGAAGTGCGCTTATCGTACATGGTCGCAAGCACGCCTAGTAGCTGCAGTTTTGGATTGGCCTGCTTCATCACTAGCTTCATGCTCTCAAGCAGCTGCGCTACGCCTTCTAGAGCGTAAAATTCGGTCTGCACTGGCAAAAGCAGATAGTCTGCTGCAATCATACCGTTCACAGTGAGCAGCGACAAAGACGGCGGCAAATCAATCACAATAAAATCATAATTGTCTGCTACCTTGCGCACTGCATCACGTAGCCTGACAAACTTGCGCTGCATCCCTGTAATTTCCACCTCGGCATTGGCTAGTTCTGGGGTGGCCGGCGCGAGATCAAAATTTTTATACTTGGTTGGGCGAACCGCCGCTTCCATCTCGGCCGCACCGAGCACCACCTCGGTCATCGTCGTACCAAGCGCCTCCGTATCAGCCTTATCAATGCCGAGCCCAGAGGTAGCATTACCCTGCGGGTCAAAATCAATCAAAAGAGTTCTAAATTTATCTTTAGCAAGATAATAGCAAAGGTTTACGGCAGTCGTAGTCTTGCCGACACCTCCTTTTTGGTTAGTAACACAAATCACCTTCGCCATATATATCCGTATTATAGCATAAAAAATAAGCCCCGTGAAAGGGCTTATTTTTAAGCGATTTTTGTGATTTGAATCTCACTGTACTTCTGGCGGTGACCAGTTTCAGTGTGAACACGTTTCTTTGAGTGATAGCGAATCACACGAACTTTGTCGCCAGCGACTTTTGGTTCCACCACTTTTGCTGAAACCTTCACGCCCTTAACAGTTGGTGTTCCGACCGTAGTCGTATCGCCATCGATAAGAAGCAAAGCGTCAGTTTCGAGCTCTTTAGTGCCTTCCGGGAGGAGGTCCACCCGTAGGGTCTCTTTCTCTTCGACGAGATATTGCTTCCCGCCAACGAGGATAACTGCTTTCTTCATATTAATCCTTAATTAGTTCCCTGTATTTTATCATACTTTTTAAAAATTGCCAAGGGGTTACGGGTGCCTTTCCGCGTTTAACTCCCAAAGTCTTGCGATATTTGCCTCGTCTTTGTGCTCAGCAATATATTTTTTAAGAATACCCACGTTGTTTGCTTGTCCAGCGTACGCTGCATCCATTTTCTCCAACATATCCGCACCAAATTGCGCACGATATGCCTCCACCCTCTTATTACGTTCTTCTGAGTCTAGTGTAAAAACGTCTAGCAGCATCATCTGATTAGCATAATATCGCTCACTATTAATTGGCGTCGGCGGCGTTTCTCGATAAAGATGTCCCACATAAAAGTCCCGCAGCATCAAGCATTTACCGCCAAGGTACCAAGTCTTAAGGGACATAAATGGCTCTTCATAGCCATAGCCGCACAAACCAGACAAGCCCTTGATTTCCTGCCAAAAACTCTTTTTGAACGCATAAAACGCGCCCAAAACGCACGGTATCTCCATTATGTCGCCCCTGAACTCCGACATGTCCTTAGCCCAAAGTGCTTCAAAAATCCCGCTTGGTGCCTCATTCTTGAAACACGCTCCGGATTGCCAACGGTCACCCGTCTTCACGGCTATATTTAACGTTCCCGCACACAGAATCGCTCGCGGGTTCTCATCGAGCGTCTTAATTACTCGCTCATTCCAATTTCGATCATAAAGCCTCATGTGCCCATCCATAAACACAAATTGCTCCGTAGTGCACCAACGCGCGCCAATTGTACGCGCAATTGCCGGACCAAGCGGATTCGGCATTCTGCGATATCGACAACCATACTTCTCCGCTATCGCCTTGTAATCCACGCCATCATCGCTGGCATCGTCCATCAAAATAATTGGCACCGAGCCCCTTTTGGTGGTTTCAAGAATCGATTGGACCGTTTTTTCAACTTCATCGCCCTCATTTCTGAAGGCGATGATTACGGTTAGTTTATTTGCGCTCACCATCGTTTACGCCGTCGTGTTTGTCTTCATTGGTTTTGGTTGATTCGCCATTGTCCAAATCGGCAGACTCATTCATTACGCCAGCAGTAACTTTCTTAAGGGTGCGTTTAGTGCGGTACAGATAGAATGTGCCAACACAAATGCCCAGCACAATAGCAGTAGCCATCACAATCTCGGCTGGACCAGTCTTAGGCAATTCTTCCGGTGGTGGTGGAGGAGGCGTCCCCTCTTTGTAGGCCCTAATACGATAAATCACATAACCAGAATATTCTGTACAACCAAGCACGTTACCATCAGCCTTGTCTACACCAATCGGCACACCGCCCTCATAGAATAAGTCATCTGAAAGCTTAGTGCCATCCAACGCCCAGCTGTTGTGCACGATTGCAGTATTAGCTATATATTCAATCGTCAAATCTTCGTCAGCCGTTACTTGAGCCTCATCCCAAACCTCAGCCGGAGTAGCAGTGTCCGAAGCAATAATTGCCGCAACGTCCTTAGTTTCTCCTGCGGAAATTTTATCTGGGAAGGTAGACATCACTCTAGTATTTTTCGAAATACCAGCGCCCGACTCATTCGTATTTGAAGCTGCATTGTTATGAAAGAAGATATAAATCATATATACCTTGCCATCCTCGAGCTTCACTTTGTTTGAATAGGTACCGTTGTTTTCGGCAATCCTCACAAAGTCACGTTCATCACCAACCGCTGGGTTGTCGACAATCGAGTTAAATGTTGCATGCATGGCTGGCACTTCCATGGTGTATGTTTCGCGCTCTGGCCCCCACGCCATCGCTAACGGCGACCAAATGGTCGCGAGTCCCACCGCAAGCAGTCCTGCTATTTTAAATTTTTTCATTTACCTCCTTTTATTATTTATCATCGCCTTTAATTAGTCCTAT
>JAZRPR010000005.1:0-31725 GCA_045649305.1 Candidatus Nanosyncoccus sp. | reverse complement strand
CCTATTATCTACTTGGCATCTTTGGTCTCTCGGTAGTTGGACCAGGTGCCGAGGTTGGAGACCCAGGTGGCAAAGTCGTAGTTGGTGGCAATTTACCATCTCCCTCACCCGGTTGTTCAGTCGGCATAGGCTTCTTCGGCTCCGGCGGCATTTCCGGCGTGGTTGACGGCATTTCCGTCGTAGTTGGTGGCGACGTTGTTCTAATCGTCGTAGTCGTCGTGATCTTTGGCGGTTGTTTCTTCTTACCGGTCTGGCCACAAGCCAAGATGTCCGTTGCTGGACCCTTGTAATCCTTGCCAAGCAAGACACCTTCGTATTCGACATAAACCTTATTACCGTTCTCATCAAGCCTATAGTAAACTACGGCCTTTCTGCCGGTGCTTGCGGAGATAGTCTGCAATTCACCATTCTTACTATAAGTTGCCACACGATCATAGATAGTAATCTCTTCCATCATGCAGCCATCTAGTTTTTCGCCTCTAATCAAGTTCGTGCCATCCGTGAATTTCTTCAAAAGGTCCGCATTGCCACTTTCCTTTAATTGCTTAATCACGAGGTTAATCTCTTCTCTCGTATCAATCTGGCCATCGGCGATGCCAAGACGAGCATAGTCGTCGGCCGTAAAGCCAATTCTCTGCATATTCTCAGGCTTAAGCACGCCAAATTGATCAGCTTGCTCCATCATAAACTGCGGGTCAGTACCAATTTTGTTCATCGTTTGCATATAATAAGCTTCTGCTTCCATCGCACTAATCACGCCGTCGCCATCTGCATCAAGCGTGTTCGGCGTAGTTACATACTGATTCTTGCCCTTAAAAGGATCGTTCAAGTTTGAATCATACCTCTCATCATATGGCACTTCGCTTCTCACGCGTTGCTTAACCTCTCCAGTCCCCTGGATATGAACCACACCAGCGTTTTCATCTTCTTGCATGAAATACGCCATATTGTCACCCTTACGGCCATTAAGAATTTCCGAGTAATTACTTGTTGGCTCGCCAGTTTCTAGGTCTACGGCGAATTGGCTATTAGCAACTTCTTTACCGACACTATCTTTGCCATAGATAGTAATTACGCGGTCCATTCTTTGCGCGCTCATCGAAACTTCCGTATTGGCATTCAAAATCAAACCGCTCTTATTGGTTGTGCCACAAATAAGCTTGCCGTCAACCTCGTTAACCACGCGACAGATACCTGCCAGCTTAGCGTTATCGCCATCAACCGCAGCCGCCAATTCCTCTGGCACGTAGAAATAGCCTTCTTTATCAGTCGAAAGTTCCACTGAACCAAGCGGCCCATCGCCATCTGGATCATAAAGCACCTTCGTACCATCCGGAATTTCCTTACCATTCAATACCTTCACACGACCCCTAAACAAACCTTCGCCATCACCAGGCACACGGGTAATATTGTTACTCATTTCATAAGTCTGCTGCCACTCGTCAATCTTAACGTCTTTTCTTACGCTAACTTTAGTGTTCATATAAGTCTCTAGAGTAGAGCCCTTTGCATACTGAGTCGTTACGTCCGCCGTCTCCATTCTAAAGCCACGATCTTCAAGCTCAATGCGCATGTTGTTAAGATCATTCTCGCGTGCAAGGTTTAAGCCATTCGCTTTGCTGGTGCCGCAAATATATTCACTGGCCTCAATGGTGCCATTATTGTTACGGTCGATGCCAATAGCCTGTCCACCATTCTCAGCGGTTTCAAACAGCACCGGCTTCTGCAGATCCTCTTTTTCCGTTAATTGCTCGAAGTTTCGCGGAGCCTCTTTCTTAACTTCGACTTCCCTATTATATACTCCCTCTTTTTCCGCGACTTCACTACTTTGGTTCCCACGTTGACGCGCTGCAGCCCTTTCGGCTACCACGCCAGCACCAACTGCAGCCGCATCGGTTTTGCCGGTATCGACTACGTTGAGATGCCACCCCTCCATCTTTAACTGCTTAGAACCGCCCCTTAAATCTCTAATTTCATTGATCAATCTACCGTTGCCACGAATCAAATCCATTGCAAACACAGCAAGCACTGCAGCGCTACCAGCGATTGCACCGTCTCTAGCGCCTTTCTTATAGCGTTCCGAAAGTTGCTCTTTCTTGATTTGGCCATAGCTTTGTTCCAGGCCTTTCAGGCTCTCGGCTTGGCTGGCCTTAATTGCCGCCTCGATCTCGTCGGCACTCATACCACCAGCCCTGAGTTTTTCCATCACGGCGTTCATAGCCTTGTACATATCGGCCTTACCACGTTCAACTTTGTCTTTGCTGGAATATCTAAAGAGGTTGACTTTGCCCTTCTTCTTTTCTTGGAGTTCGTTCCTGGCCAAAATCTCACCGATTTGTTTGATCATGCTCTTTTGTACGGTTTTGTTGATGCCGTGTTCGCCAACCAAGTCGTCCATGCCCTGTTCAAAATCTTTGATCGTTTTTGAAACATCAAGCATGATGGAATCAAAATTCGTACGACCCTTGGTTTTCTTGACCTCTAAACCAAGTGCAGCGTCAATGTTGTCTCGCATCTGCTCACGTTTAGTCTTCATGATGCCCCTCGTAGCACCAAGACCAGCTGCGATAGTCACTTTTGCTGCAGCCGTCACAACTTGCGAGTTAGTAATTTGTTGTACTGCCGTGCTTCTGATAATACCCGACGCATAAGCACCGCCAAGACCAATCGCAATAGCGATACCAACGTTACCGATTGCCATCTTATCGACAAAGTTCGCATAGCCTTTTTCGCTCATCGCAAGGCCAGTATCTTTTACGTTGAATTTATCAAAGTGGAAGTGTTCATCGATATAGTCTTCAATCGCCTTCACCGCCTCTTTGTGTTGCTGCGGATCTTTTAGTTCTTCGCGGAGCGCACCCTTCAAGTTGCGCTCAATTAGTCTCACGACATCACCGGCGTTGTTCATAGTACCGCCGAGATGTTTATTAACAACTTCCGTAATTTCTTTTCTGGCAGCATCACGTTTGGCCATCTCTGCCTTAAAGGCAGCCATCGACTCTTCCGACCTGTCCGTATTCATATCTACGGTATCGTCAAAGCCAGCAACCTTCACAGCAAAGGCCTTCATCGCCCTAGACAGCTCGTTGTCTTTTGCTTGTTCCTTAACTTCAACTCCTTTATCTTGGTTGAAGCCACCAGCCTTGCGAGCCTGAATTGCACGATCAACCATTGCCCTATCTGGATCAGCTAGGCCATAGGTGTTGATAGCGTAATCGTCAGAAAGCGCATCAAAGATTCTCTCATCAAGCTTGCCGCCCGTGTCACTGTTTTTGATTTGGCCGACAATGGCATTCTTCCTATTTTTGAAACGATTCTTTTGAAGATTTGACACCGCGTCTTTCGCGCTCGACGCAACATCTCTTACGTCCATGCCGCCAAACTTTTTAACAGATGCAAAGCCGTCCTTCAAACGTTCAGACACTGGCTTCATCATGCGTTCGCTGGCCTTTCTGGTACGATCGGCAGCCGCCAGTTCAGCAGCCACGTGACCCGAAGACCTCTTACCGGTCTGTTCGATCGCTTCAAGCGCGGTTACATAAGATTGCCTTGCGAGCACTGCACGCTCAACCACGGTCCTACTGCGCTCAACAAAGTTCTTCGCTATATTCCATGGCTTAAGGCTATCTGCAATCGAGCCGATCATGCCTTTTGGTTTCTTACCAGCGGCTTTCAGCCTTTCATTTGATTCGCTTCTTCTTTTATCTTTAGCTGCTTGCGTTGCAATATCGTATTCGCGCAATTGCCTATAAGCTGCCGCAGCTGCTTCTTTCTTAGCTTCTTCCTTACTGATGCCATCGGTGGCCATCAAATAAATATCTTTGGTGGCACCAAGCACTTTACCGCCACGAGCTTTTATCTTCTCGCGGATATTCGTCTCAACTTTCGTTTCGATTCTGCTTCTAACGTCTCCGCTAGCATTTGCTGCCTCGAATCCGTCAGAACCGGCATTGGCGCTCTTCGTTTCGGCCGCGCCAGAATCGGCACTAGCGCTCTTCGTCTCGGCCTCTCCGGAGCTAACATTGTTCCTGCGTGGATTGGCGCCTACTTCCTTGCCAACCTTCGGGCTGCTAAACCAGGCTGGGAACTCGCCACCACTAACTTCTGAAGTTTTAATCTCAACATAGCCGCCATCACGGGCGTTTACCTTTGGTGGAACGATTTCGACGTGGCCACCATCACGAGCGTTAACCTTTGGCGGCACAATCTCTACGTGCCCACCATCACGGGCATTAACCTTTGGTGGAACGATTTCGACGTGGCCACCATCACGAGCGTTAACCTTTGGAGCTTCCTTAATCGCTGGAGCCTCTTTAGCTGCTGGAGCTTCTGCTTTTTGCTCGACTGGCTCTGGAGGCGTTGGAGCCTTTGGTGGGGCAATCTCTACGTGGCCACCATCGCGGGCATTAACCTTTGGAGCTTCCTTAATCACCGGGGTTTCTTTAACCACTGGAGCTTCTTTCGCTACCGGGGCCTCTTCGGCTACCGACACTGTTTCAGCGACTGGGGTTTCATCAACTATCTGAATCGGTTCTGCTGCTGGCTCTGACGCCTTCTTTTCGGCTGTGGCCCTTTCAGCAGCCCTCGCAGCTGCATCGGTCCTCAACTCTTCCATAGATGGGATCTTAAACAAACCGGCTTCAGCGGCTGCGGCATATGACCTTGTCTCGGAGCCTTTTTTGCCCATTGGCAAAGAAATACTCGAGACTTGGCTTGTGTTTTGGTTTCCCACTGTCGTCGCCGAAGCCTTAGCTGGCCTCACATTATATACTGGTTGATCTTTGCTACCATTAATATTAAAAACGATTGGCTGTTTCATAAATTTAGCGGCACTGCGAAGGCCAGAAGAAATCGCCCCCAAAAAACCACCACGTTTCGGTGGCTCCGGCGCAAAGTTCCCGCCACCTTCAGGCGTCTGAGGCGCCTTCATGATTGGTGGCTGCATTTCCACCCCGGCACTCACCTTATCAGTTACGAGACTCGAACCTTCGTGGGCATCCCTAGGAGTATTCTCTTCCCAAATTGGCCTTCTGTTTGCATTGCCGGTATTCGAAACAAAAACCGGCTGGCCATTGTCGGCAAGCAAAACATCAGCAATCGGCACTGGCTGCTTTTCCTCTTGTCTATTAAGTAAAAGATTGTCCAATTCCTTTTTAACTGCGCTCATGCCAGACAGCTCAACGTCTTGCACTTCCTTCTCGAGCACAACTGGTTTTTTAGACGCAATCGACCTAGAATTGAAGTACTCTTGCTGGCCAACGCCAGCATTCGCAAATGCGGCAGCGTCGGCACTATTCTGCACAGGCTTATTTCCAAACATAAACGGCCCGTCAAAATTACCGCTCGGCTCGTCTAAGCCCTTCTGGACTCCGCCGTTTCCTCCAAGAAACGGTGCATTGCCAGGGTCAAAGGTAATTGCTTTGTCCCAGCTCCTTGGCACTCCTCCTTTTGCAGCAGCCTCACCGGTCATCGTTTACTCCTTAACGGCGTCTTCGCCTAGATATAGTTCACGGAATTTTGCCAAAGCATCCTGAGTGATCGCTTCAGCATCAATGCCAGATTCTTCAACTGCCTTGCTCATCGCAGCTTCGGCATCTTCGCCTTGCTCAATTTTTGCGGCAACTTCTTCAGCCTTTTCTACCGGCAAAGCATCAATAATCGAATAGTTCACCATGTCGATCGCACGCTCTTTGAGCTCGGCGATCATCTGTTGCTCAGTCTCCTCATCAAGGTCGTTGTAACCTTTTTCGATCAACAAGCTCTTCATGATGACGTCCAAGACTTCATCATTCGACATGCTGTCGATTTGTTGCTTTAATTCCTCGTCAGTCATCAACTGACCGCCGTCTTGATAATTAGAATTGTCCATGTGGAGACCTTTCTTTTTCTTTGTTATATGCCCTTTTCTCATTTAAGATTAGCATAAACTTTTTCGTAGGTCAACAAAATGCTCACGATTTTTCCGTGAAATCAACACAAAAAACGCCCCCCAAAAAAGCGCCAGCCACAACTCACTAAAAAACCGAACTGAATGTTCGGTTTTTTAGGTAATTTATGTCTAGTCGATAAACTTTTCCCTGTTTAATTGTCTATTTGTTTTGTTTTTTGTCGTTACATTGGCGTAAATTTTTCCTTTCTTTTGTTAAGGCTTGATTCCAAGCAGATTAGCAACCTTACTACCAATCGCACCGTAGTGTTCTTGCCTAAAGGCTGCTATCTTAGCTTCTGTTTTTGTCCCTACGTTGGCTACGTCACTGACGCCGCCTTCGCCTGGATGAAACTGGAATCCTGTCATATTTTTTATTTTCCTTATTGTTTATTTTTGTTATTTGTTAGATTTTTTATTTTATTGTCTAACTGCTTTTTATATTAGCACACTTTGCCAAAAAAGTCAATACTACTTATGCTTATTTTTTCCAACTTTGTCAAATCAACAGAGGTAAAAATAAAGCTTATTACTCTTTTTCAAAACAATCTCCCGGAAAAATCCAAAAAGTCAACGCCCTTTAGGTCTTTACTTTTCGGGTTTTGTAGGCGTCTCGAAAAAGATGTAACTAGCTTTGCTTTATTTTACGCTTTTTCTAATGAGATCGTTACATTATCCCCATTAATCTTGGCAATCTCATCATAAGCAAAGTTACCATTTAGAACAATCTCATCAGCCAAAACTTCAGCCTTGATAAAGTCTACGTGCTCTTCTGGAGCTTCCACGGATAGCGAGAGACGAATCTTGTCGCCAGGAGCCAGACCAGCCTTCTTACGGGCCGCCTGGATGGCGCGTACGAGCTCACGAGCATATCCTTCCCTCTTCAGCTCATCCGTCAAAGTCTTATCCAGGAACAGCTCTTCGCCATTCTCAACAACCTTAACATTCACCTCGTCAGCAATAATCTGCTCATAGAACTCCGATAGTTTCTCTCCAGCATAAACCAACTTCGAAAGCGGCTGACGAATCTTAATCTGGTCTTCAGTCTCAGACTTCTGCATGCGTAGAGCGAGCGCATCGGTAATAATCTCGCGACAACGCTTCATATCCCCAAGGATATCCTTATCGTCAATCTCGGTAGTCTTTGGGAAATCTAGGAGATGCACAGATTCTTCCTTGCCGGTCATCTTCTGGTAGAGTTCTTCGGCCAGGAATGGCGTAAATGGCGCGAGAATCATTGCCACACGCACGAGCACCATATGAAGCGTCCAGAATGCCTCTTTCTTGTCTTCTTCATCCTCATTCTTGCTGCTAAAGCGGCGGCGTGAACGACGCACGAACCAGTTAGAAAGATCGTCTACGAACGGCAAAACGCCCTCGAGAGCCTTTGGAATATTGTATTCGGCCATACCATCAATAATCTCGGCTTTCACCTCATAAAGACGAGCCAAAATCCAGCGGTCTAGTGGGTTTTTGAGGTCCGAAATCAGCTTGCCGGCCGGCCTCCAACCATTGTCCGAATCCCATCCCTCCACCTCTGCATAAGTGGTAAAGAAATCATAAACGTTCCAGATCATCGAAAGCTTACGGTTCACATCAGAGACGTCCTTGTCTAGAAGCGCAAAGTCTTCACCAGAGAGCACCGGAGAGCTAAGCAAAAGGAAGCGCAAAGAATCAGCCGAATACTGATCCATCAAGATATTCGGATCGGTATAGTTGCCAAGAGATTTACTCATCTTGCGGCCATCATCACCAGCCAAAGTACCAGTAGTAATCACATTTTTATAAGCATTCTTTGGCCCGTTCTTAGCCTTTTCGCCAAAGGCACCAATCGAAGCTAGCGCAGTATTCACAGCGTGTACATAATAGAACCACGCACGCACCTGGCCAACGTACTCCACGATGAAGTCTGCCGGGTAATTGCTCTCGAACTTCTCTTTGTTCTCAAATGGATAATGCATCTGCGCAAACGGCATCGAGCCAGATTCAAACCAACAGTCCAACACCTTCTCAATACGTTTGAAATGCTCGCCATCGATGTCAAACTCGATCTCATCCACCCATGGACGGTGATAATCCTCAAGGCGTTTGCCCGAGAGTTCATAAAGCTCATCATACGAGCCAATCACTTTTACAGTTCCCTTATCACCCTTCCAAACTGGCATCGCAGTAGCCCAGAAACGATCACGAGAAAGGTTCCAATCCGGAGCCGCCTCGATATTCTTAGCAAAGCGGCCGTGTTTCAAATACTCTGGGAACCAGTTAATATTCTCGTTTTCCTCGAGCATCATTTCCTTCTGGCCTTCAATGTCAAAGAACCATGACGGGAAGGCACGATACATAATGCGCTCTTTGGAACGCGGGTTAAATGGATATTCGTGCTGGATATATTCAATCTTATAAATGATGCCCTTTTCCTCTAGGCATTTAGCAATGAACTTGTTGCCAGCCCAAACCTGGATACCCTGTTCATCGGTGTCGCGCACGCCAAGCTCATGAAGCTTATCTGCATATTCTGGCAAATAGTAGCCATTCTCATCTAGGACATCTACGAAATTAATCTCGTCCTCATGGGCCTTAAAGAGTTCGTAGTCGTCTTCACCATAAGCCGGGGCGATATGGACGATACCGGTGCCGTCTTCTTCACCAACGAAATCCGCGGTAAAGACCTTGCAGGTCGTGCCATCCAAAGTCTCATACGTTAGGCCGGCCAACTCTGCACCTTTGACTACATTTTCTGGCTCCGCTGAACCAAAAATTTGCTCAGCACGCTTCACGGCTACAACCATTTTTTCACCGTCTATATTATATACGCCATAATCCAGGTCTTTGGACACCGCCAATGCGCGGTTTGCCATCAAAGTCCAAGGTGTCGTAGTCCAGGCTAACAGATAAAAATCTTTGGTTTTAAACTTCACATAAGCAGATGGATCGGTGACCACCTGGTAGGCGTCGTTATCCATCGTAACTTCAGCTTTGGAGACAGGAGTAGCAAACTTCGTATCGTACATGAGAACCTTGCGGCCTTCATAAATCTTGCCAGCTTCGTAGAGCTGCTTAAACGCCCACCACACCGATTCCATAAAATCTTTATTCATAGTGCGGTAACAATTATCAAAATCCACCCAGCGGCCCACGCGGTCAATCGTACCGCGCCACTCCTCGGAATTCGCAACCATAGATTCACGAGCCTTAGTGATATAGTCTTCGAGCGACCACTTCGTGCCAATCTCACGGCGATCAGTAATACCAAGCTGTTTCTCGACGAAGTTCTCTGCCGGGAGACCATGACAGTCCCAGCCCCAACGACGCTCACAGTGATAGCCATTCATGGTCCAATAACGTGGCACAGCGTCCTTCACGACGGAGCTAAGGAGCGTACCATGGTGCGGCAAGCCCGTAATAAACGGAGGCCCATCATAGAACACAAAAGATTTGTCGACGGGACGATTCTCGACCGACTTTTCAAATGTCTTATTCTCTTTCCACCACTCTACAAGCGCTTTTTCGTATTCGATAGCGCGGCGGCGTTCACCTGCTTTATATTTCATGGTTGCTCCTTTATATTAAAAAATCCAATGTTTTACCATTGGAACTCCTTTAGAGCGGTACCATCCAATTTCCAAGACTCGCTTGGCTCTCAATTAATCTCTTACGCGGACTCACGGATGGTTCTACTAGGTTTCCCGTTCTTCCATCAGCTCGCAGGTGATAGCTGCTTGTAGCGCCTTTTCTACATCATAACACATTTGATATATAAATAAAACTGCTCATGCTATAATATAGCAAAGATGGGAAAACATAATTTTTGCTTAAAGAAGTCTTTTGTGAGTGAGCTTGTTTTTGTACTTTCTGGCGCAGTAGTTATACTTTTTGCATTTCTTATTATGCTTCCACAAGTTGAGACTAATTCTCATGCTGAAGGAGAGACTACCGATGAAGGCATTGTGATTGTTTTCTCCCCTGAAATTGACGTCTCATTAAAGTCTTCTGACGATGGTTATTATAAAATCGTTAAGGACACTGTAGAAATCAGTACTAGTTCACAGAATGGTTATACTCTTTATCTTTCAACTGATACTGCAGAACATCAAGATATCTATCTGAATGGCGATACATCAAGTTCTAGTAAGATTTCTGGCACCAGTGGCACATACGAATCACCAAAACCTCTCGAAGATTATACTTGGGGCTGGGCGGTTCCTGGTATGAGTCACTTTAATGATTCTTACGATACTACAAACCCAAGCACCGATGCCAAGTTTGCCGCTACGCCACTCAGCAACCAAATTATTCGCGACTATATCGAACCAGCTGCGGGAGATACGGCTGAAGTATACTATGGGTTCAAGCTTGGTGGTGAACTGGAGACCGGAAATTATGAAACCAATATTATCTACACCGCAATACCAGCCACACAGCCCTTAACGGCCAAGGCCGTCTTAGGAGACAACGGCAACTTCAACTTCCTATATGACCGAAAAAATTATACGGCTGGCGAAACCTACGCAGACAATATTGGTGAAACTACCATTACTAACGTCTATAGCGTTTCTATGGAAGGCATAGCTGAAACCGACTCCTGGCCGTGGATCGACCAAAAAGACTCAATCCTCACCGCAAACTTTGACGATTCTTTTGTTAACGCCAGGCCAACCAGTATGGCCAGGTGGTTCAGAGATCTACATAATCTTGGCGCCATAACCAACCATCAAAACCTAAACACCAGCATGGTCCAAACTATGTACCAGGCGTTTGCCTTTGCTGGGCACGACATAGTAGATTTTAGTTTTGACCTTAGCGGTTGGGACACTAGCAATGTAACCGATATGTCCTATGTGTTTGCTCGTGCCGGAGAATCCAGCACGACATTCAATCTGAATATTGCGGGGTGGGACACTAGCAGCGCCACAAGCTTTTCCGCCATGTTCTACAGAACTGGATTTTCTGCAACCACTTGGAGTATTGGAGACATAGGCGGCTGGAACACTAGTAATGTAACGAATTTTAGCGCCATGTTCAACCGCGGTGGCAATTCTGCCACTACTTTTAACATCGGGAATCTCGATAACTGGAACACTAGCAATGCTACAGACATGAGTATGCTGTTTGGCCAAGCTGGACAAAACGCCACCGTTTGGAACGTTGGCGACCTTAGTAAGTGGGACACTGGCAATGTGACCGACATGAGCTGGATGTTTAACCAGACCGCACAAAACGCCACTGTTTGGAATGTTGGTGACCTTAGCAAGTGGAATACTAGCAATGTAACCGCCATGAGAGACATGTTTTGGGGCTCAGCTAAAAGCGCCAGCACCTGGGACATCGGCAACCTCAATTATGTAGACGAAGAAAACCGCGGCTGGGACGTCAGCGGCGTCACTGATCATTATGGGTTTGTGGATTGGGATCAGACCAACATCGACCCGTTCAAACTCCCATGGCAATCTGATTAATTTTAGACCAAATAATACAACACTTCATTCACTAGCGGCATCATCTTTCCCCTCCAGCTTGCCAGTACACCGCCGTCATTAGAAAGCGCTAGCAGCGTCGGATATTCCACCACATCATACGTTCTGCAAAAACCATCGTTCTCGTCCGGATCGAGTACCTCAATCTCGTGCCCGGTCTGGCGATAGAAATTCTCTAGCCACTCAAAAACCGACCTTGAATAGTCCTGATTATCCCGAAATACGCATACCACCCGAGCAGCCATTATTTATCCCTTTTTCTCTTCTGCTCTTTCAAAATCTCTTCGAAATCGTCTAGCGTCTTAAATTCCCTAAACACACTCGCAAAACGCACGTAAGCCACTTCATTTACCTCGGCAAGCACATCAAGCACTGCTTCGCCAATCTGTTGCGAGCGCACTTCGTCCGTGCCTAGTCCATACAAAAGATCAATCACGCGGTTAATCACATTCTCAACCTCAAGTTCCGAATTAAAGAACTTACCAACACTTCGTTTTACCGCATGCATCAGCTTATCACGGTCAAAAATCTCTTTATTGCCATTGCGTTTTAATACCGTCAAAGCCGGCATTTCAATACGCTCATACGTGGTGAAACGATGACCGTCTGGCGTCTCGCGGCGCCTTCTGATCATCTTTCCATCGACAGTTTCACGACTCTCTAAGACTTTACTATCACCAATTCTAAACTTTGGTTCCATAGTCAAAGTCTCCTATCTAGTTTTTCTTCTTCTTTCCAAAGAATTTTTCTCTAAGTGAAGGTGGCACATCCATCTCGTCATCATCTGGAGTTGGCTCTGCCTCTGGCTCGGCCTTTGGTTCTTCCTTAATCGAATCCCACATGTTGCTCTTGTTATCGAGAGCGAAATCTTTTTCTTCCGCTTCTGGCTTCTCGTTTTCCATCGAAACGGCTGGTTTTTCACTCACAGTCTCGACTGGTTCTTGACGATAATCGGAATCAAAACCAGTAGCCACGACGGTCACCACGATTTCATCACCAAGCTCTGGGCGAATAGCAGCACCAAAGATGATATTAGCATCTGGTGAAACCGAACCGGTAATCACTTCAGCGGCTTCCTGGATCTCAGACATCGACATATCATAGCCACCAGCCACCGAGAAGAGCACGCCGCGTGCACCCTCGATACGGACCTCAATTAGAGGTGATTCAACTGCTTGTTGAGCAGCGAGCACCGCACGGTTTTCGCCGGAAGCACGGCCAATACCCATGAGGGCAGAGCCAGCGTTCTTCATAATAGCCTTCACATCAGCGAAGTCTAGGTTAATCAAAGAGTGTTCGGTAATAAGCTCGGAAATGCCTTGCACACCTTGGCGAAGCACATCATCAGCAATCTTGAAGGTTTCAAGCAGTGGGGTGCGAGGATCAATCGTTTGGAGCAATCTATCGTTAGGGATGGTAATAAGGGCATCTACCTGGTGAGCGAGCTTATCGATAGCGAGCTCAGCGTTGTCGCGACGCTTAGCGCCTTCAAAAGTAAATGGTTTGGTTGCAACACCAACCGTTAGGATATCTTTCTTGCGAGCTTCTTCGGCCACGATTGGACCAGCGCCAGAACCAGTACCACCACCAGCGCCGAGCGTGATGAAGACCATGTCGGCACCATCAAGGGCTTTATCGATCTCTTCACGGCTCTCGTCGGCGGCCTCACGACCCTTTTCTGGATCGCCACCAGCACCTAAGCCTTTACCAATATGAACTTTTGTATCTGCTGCAGAGTGATGCAAAGCTTGAGCATCGGTATTAACAGCCACAAATTCAACGCCCGAAAGCCCAACCTCTTTCATGCGATCAATAGCCGAACCACCAGCGCCACCGACACCGACGACCTTAATACTTGCTGTGCTTTCCACCTCAGTTGGTTTAATTTCAGGCATATTTTTTCCTCGCTTTAAATATCTTTATACCAGTATAACACAAAAAACCGCAAAACAACCCCAAAAGCCTATCAATTAAACAGATTAAAACTTCGAAAAGATTTTCTTGATAAAAGATGGACCAGATTTCTTGACTTTAGCCGCCTTCTTCCCTGGTTTAGCCTTCTTTGGTGCGACAAAATTACCATTCTCATCTGCCGCCATCATCGCAAGGCCAACCGCTGCAGCATATTCCGGCTTTGCAACATCGCTTGCCACGCCACCGAGGCCAGCTGGCACGCCGACCTTCGCTGATGCTTCAAGCACTTCTTTTACAAACACTTCAATATCGCGCATCTTAGCACCGCCACCCACGAGCACTACGCCCTCTGGAAGCCTCTGATCATACTTAGCGGCCTTGAGCTTCTTGCGTACTTCACCAAAAATATCCTCGAGGCGGGCTTTTACCACCGTCTCAACTTCCTTACGATCAAACACGCGCTCTTCTTTGCCGCGCATAATGCGAATCACATTGCCCTTTTCGGCCTTCAGATTACCCGTCACAAAACGAGTCTTAATCTCTTCAGCAAGTTCCGGCTCAATTGCAAGCACAATGGCAAGATCATTCGTAATGTTGTTCGAACCGGCTGGCACCACACCCACATACTGCAAATCACCTTCTTCGTAAATCGCAATCGAGGTAGTCGCGCCACCAAGATCAATCACGGCCACACCGTTCTCGCGCTGGCGCTCAGTCAAAACTGCCTTGGCTGCCGCTACCACGCTTGGTACGATACGCTCTGGGGCTACATCAGCATTCTCGGCTGCCTTGCGCAAATTCTCTACGTTTGGAGCCAATGCCGAAATCACGCACGCTCTCATCTCAAGACGTGTGCCAGACATGCCAATTGGGTCCTTAATACCACCTTGGCCATCAATCGCATATTCTAGCGGCACCACATCGAGCACCTCACGGTTAGCTGGGATTCTACCTACCACCGCTACGTCCTCTACGCGCGCCAAATCTTCATCATCAATTTCATGATCAACCACACCGACGGCAATCATGCCCTCAGTGTTGGTCGACAAAATCTGTGAACCGTTCGTCGAAATATAAGCTGAGTCGATATTGCGGCCACACATGTGCTCGACTTCGCCGAGCATCTTATCAATCGCGCCAGCTGGGCCAGCCAAATTGGCCACTACACCCTTGCGCATACCCACTGATTTACCTTCGTTGTAACCAACTACGGCTAGTTCGCCACTTTTTGATACAGAAAGCACGACTGCTCGAACATTCTCTGTTCCAACATCTAGTCCTACTGCATATCGACTAGTTTCATCCATAAGCTTTATTATACACGCTTATTTCGGTAAAGTCAAAACTTCGTAACCATCTTCGGTCACCAAAATCGTATGTTCACAGTGGCAGCCAATTGAGCCATCCTTCATCTTTACAGACCACCCATCATCCTTGTCTACGTAATTGGCCGGCTTGCCCAGGCATGACATTGGCTCAATACAAATCGTATCGCCAACCTTCAGCACATATCCAGTTCCCTTGCGGCCGTAGTTTGGCACCTCTGGCGCCATATGCATTTCTTTACCAATGCCGTGGCCAATATAGTTCTCGATTACACCAAGATGGCCGGCGCGCAAAACCTTCTCTACCGCATGGCCAATATCGCCAATATGCGCACCCGGTTTTACCTGTTCAATACCTTCCCAAAGTGCCGACTCCGTCACCGAAATCATCTTCTTCACGGCTGGGCTGCCCTTACCAACCAACATCGTAAAGGCCGAGTCAGTAAAGTATCCCTTGTAGTAAATCACTAAATCAAACGAAACCTTATCACCCTCTTCAAGCGGCTCGTCTTTTGGCGCACCATGCACCAACTGATCATTGATCGAAATGCAGATTGCCCCTGGGAATTCTTCTTCGAGCATGTCGTAAGCCACACCGGCGCCACGCGCCACAATTTCCTTGCGCACCCAAGCGTCAATCTCTTTGCCAGTCATCCCCGGCTTTACGTATTCCTTAAGATCCGCGAGCAAACGACCAAGAATCTGGCCGCCTTCACGCATTGCCGTCAGCTTATCATTCGCCATAGCTACGCTCGATTTCTCCGCCATTTACATCAGCCGTTTGCACGCGTGCACCCGGCACAATTTCCTTCACCACATCCACCAAACGATTGGTCACTTCTTCGACTGTGCCCACGCCATTCACTGTCCTAAATTCCACGCCTTCGGCTTTTAACAGATTAGAAATTGCATAAAAATTTTGTTCATAGATCGCAAAACGCTGCTCGATGCTCTCACGGCTCATGTCGTCATCACGCCCGCGCAAGGTCAAGCGTTCATACAATTCTTCCTTTGGCACATCCAACATAATTGCGCCGTCAATCTTATCAACGATGTTTGCTACTACCCATTTTGCTTGATATTCATCACGTGGATAGCCGTCCAAAATCACATCATACCCTTCGGCCTCGGCTTTGGCAATCTGTGCGCCCATCAAGCGGTTCACGTCATCATCGTTGATCAATTCGCCACGGTTGATAATCTCCGTGTATTCACCAGTATCACGAATTACCTGTCCTACCGAAATCCAGCGCCAACCAAAAATCTCCGAGAGCGCTTTTCCCTGCGTTCCCTTTCCTGAGCCAGCTAAGCCGAATAGTATTATCATGATTTTCTCCTTTAATTCCTCTCTTATTATATACCAAAAAACCTCCCGAAGGAGGTTTTTGTTATTTGAGACCGAGTTTGATACGCTCAGCTTTTTCGGCCTTGCGTTGTTCACGGATGATTGCCTTAAGACGGCGTTCACGCTTCGAAATTGGCTTATGAAAACGCATCTGATCCTTCTTAAGAGGCATTACACCACTCTGAAGAACTTTGCGATTGAAACGACGAATAATGTTCTCGTTCGCTTCGCCTTGGTCTTTTCTAGTAACTTTGATTGCCATATTGGGATAAATTATAGCACCTCTAGAGTAAAAAAACAACCCCAAATTTGGGGGCCTAAGCTCAGTGACTATGACGAGACTCGAAATCGAGCGTAGCGAGATCCGAGTCTCTCTTTTTGATGTTTTTTTATGTGACGAGACTCGAAATCGAGCGTAGCGAGATCCGAGTCTCTCTTTTTCAAGTTTTTGTGAAACAAAAATGGCGGACACGACGAGACTCGAACTCGCGACCTCCGCCGTGACAGGGCGGCGCTCTAACCAACTGAGCTACGTGTCCACGCTCACAATTATATCTAATTTAAACAAAAATTCAACCCCTAATCTTGCTAGGGGTTGATTCCTTACATTCCTGGAATACGGAAGGCGCTTGGGTCGTTGGCTGGTGCGCTATAGACCTGGTCTTGCATCGCCGGCTGTGGGCCTAACGAGCTTGGTGCTGGTTCTGGAACCGGTTGAGCTGGCTCAATCGGTGTGACTGGCGCTACTTCTGGTTCTGTTGGAGCCTCTGGAACCGCTGGCATCACCGGAGTTTCTGGGACCACTGGGGCAGCCGGTGCCACTGGAGCCACTGGTTCGGCTGGCGCTGCTGGCGCAGGCGCTGGCTCATCCATTGGCATACCCGGAATTACCGGTGCTGGTGGTGGAGGTAAAATCTCGTTTACTGGGTTATAGTCCATTTCTACAGTCGCTGGAGCTTCTGCTTCGGTCGAGACAATCGGTGCAACCACGGCAGCTGGGTTATTATCACCAAGCTCCTCGGTCATCATTTCACCGTATTTACCTTTTTCCTGATTTAGCGTCTCCTCAGTCAATTCGGCTGGTGGATCAATCACTCTCTCTTGCTTTGGCGCAATGCTCATTGGTTCCGGTTCAACCGGTGCGGCTGGCGCAGGCGCTGGCTCATCTGGCAACAAACCGGATGGATCCTCCAATGCAGGAACTTCGGCCGGAGCTTCAGCCGGTGCATTCGCGATCGGTTCTTCAACCGCTGGAATTTCTTTAAACGAATCTTCGATGTCTTTCAAATCAAGTAAACCGTCGTCGGCTGCTGGCGCCTCTGGCATTTCTGCTTCTGGGTTACTCTTTGGTGGCAATTCTTCCATGGTTTCCTCTTGGGCTACCAAGTTCTTGAACACTTCATTGCCATCCATCACATTCTTTGCAATCAACTGCTGGTTGGCACCAGACTTCATCAACTTTGAAGCTACCAACATTGTTGCTGGCGTGGTTTGCTCATTCGAGAAACGCGCCGTAGCGGCCACGATACCAGTAAGATAAGCCGTCGCTTCATCCTTGCCCACCGGGAAATCACCGCCAAAGGCATAAGACAAAGTCGCCGCCATCTCTGAGATCGAGCTCATCGATGGATCGCTCCATTCAATCTCACCAAACTTACCGGCTTCATGCACGGTAATGTTCACGATTGCTGCGTCGTGCATAATCCTACCGTGTTCACGCAGAGCCTCATCAAGATCAATACCATTGGCCACATCAAGAGCCACAATCAAATCAACGTTGTAATCACCATAAGAAAATTCGAGGTCTTCTTCGCTAATCTTTGAGCCATAAGGCGTAATGTAAACCTTCACGTAGTTTCCATCTACCTTGTAACGCAAGTGATCCGCTTTATCCTTATCAATTGCCACCACGAAGTCCTGCAAAGCATCTGTCGAATTAGTGAATTGCTTTTCTGGGTTCAAAAATTCCAAAGCATTCGGCGTTGCGCCAGAGTAAATCGCAGTTGCGCGCTTACCCATTTTATCGAAGAAAATCGAGAGGCCAATCGCCGCCGCCAGCTCATCCACCGAAGGATCAGCCGAAAGCGCGATCAAAATGTTGTTCGCCTCGTAAATTTTTGACATTACAGCATCAAGAGCATTCTCTTCTACTGCTTCAGGTATATTTTGTTCTTTTTCTTCGTTTGGCATTTTTGTTTTTGAACCTCTTACCGGCTTATCTTAGCATAAGTTTAATGATTTGTAAAGAGGTTTTAGAGAGATAAAAATATCATGTCTTTACTTTTCTCCGAAAATAAGATATAATACTTCGAAAGTTATTAATTTTTAATCTAAATAGGAATTCTAAATGCCGATTATCAAATCCGCAAAAAAGGCTGCCCGCCAAGCAACAAAGCGCACCGCGCACAATGTTGAAATCAAGAAGTCTATCAAGGCCGCTCTTAAGGCTTTCAAAGCTAAGCCAACCGCCGAGAATCTTTCTAAGGCTCAGAGCGAATACGACAAAGCCGTCAAAAAAGATCTCATGAAGAAAAACACTGCTGCTCGCCGCAAAGCTGCTCTCGCTAAGTTCGCCAAGAACGCCGGCGTCAAACCAGCTGCAGCCAAGAAAGCTGCTAAACCAGCTGCCGCTAAGACCGCTGCCAAACCAGCCGCCAAAAAAGCCGCTACAGCGAAGAAACCTGCAGCAAAAAAGACTTCAGCAAAGAAAACGGCTGAAAAGAAGTAGACTTCATCTTCATATCAAGTTTAGAGAGTTCCTTCAGGACTCTCTTTTCTTTTGCGCCTGGATGATATTCAAAGTCGCGCGTCGCCTGCGAAGCCATCAAGCCCACCAACATATACGGATCCTGAGTCGTTTCAATTTTCTCGAGCATCTCCACCGCCTTTTTGCCATCACGCTTCGCCGTTTTGAAGATATCAAACACTAGATTCATATCAACGCTTTCCGGCAACTTAAACTCCTGAATTTTCACCTGGTCTTTCAGCGCCTTATAAGCAGCCGAGCGCTTATCGAGCTTCGTTTCAAACAAAATCACCTCATGCGGCGTATTCAGATAATCTGGTAGCTTGGCAAATGCTTCCTTGTTCTCGCCCAAATCCTTAATCAAAATCTTGCGTTTCTCGGCAAAAAGCGACCCGCCCAGCAAAATACTCGGTAGATCTGATAGCTCAATACTAGCACCCTCAATCACTTCGTAGCCATCAGCAAAGCGCGCCTTTATCGCTTGCTCAATCTTCAATCTGTCGTCACCATAAAAAATCTCAATCATTTTTGACACTCCGGACAAATGTGGGTTCCCCGCCTCGCCACACGTATCTTTTTAATCATTGTACCGCAATTCGGGCAAGGCGTTCCCTCTTTTCGAAAAACCTGAGCAAACTTTTCAAGATAGTCACCACGCGTGCCATCCGCCCTCACATAGGTCGCCATCGTCGAACCACCTGAATCAATCGAGCGCTGCATTACCAGCCTCGCCCCCTCTAGAATTTTCTCAGTCTGTTTTCTCGTTAATTCTCCTGCCCTCTTGGCCGGATGCACCTTAGCATAAAACAGTGATTCGTCGGCGTAGATATTTCCTAGCCCACAGATGATCGTCTGGTCTAGCAACACCGCCTTAACCAGCGCATTCTTGTGCCTCTTAAACTGCTCTGCTAGCTCATCTACGCTCATCTGCCACGGTTCCCGAGCAAGTTTTCTTACAAACTCCTCTTGCTCCACTTCGGAAGTCTCCATTACTTTGCAAAAGCCAAACTTTCGCTGGTCATTAAAGAAGAGCTTGCCGTTTCCGAATTCAAAAACCACCCGCGTCTGCTTGTTTGGTAAATCCGCCACAAAATTCTCGCTCGGATGTCCGGCCGCAAAACGCTCTTCCCCCTGAAAAATCAGCTGCCCCGTCATCCGTAGGTGAATCATCATGGACTTTCCGCCCGCAAAATCAATCACCAAAGCCTTTCCGAAACGGCGCAGCCCCACCACCTCACCGGTAACCGGCTGGCCAATAAACGACTTCTCGCAAAGCACTGTCACCGCCGTCAATTTCTTATGCAAAATAAATTTCGATAGCCCCCTCTTAATTGTCTCAACCTCTGGTAATTCCGGCATTTAATTCTCCAAAAGCTTACAGATTAAAGCCACAATCAAATCCTTTTCGGCCGGCTTACTCTCTACCACCAAAAGCGCTAGAGCGGTCAGAGCTCGATCCGAAATTTTTGTTTCGCCATTCCCTGTTAGATGGTAATTATTAATCGTCAAAAACACCACAAAAAGCAGCGCGCCAATCCGTTTGTTGCCATCTATAAACGGACGCTTTTTCACCACATCGTAAAACAGCTCTGCCGCCTTCTCGGCCGCCGTATCTAACTCCTCAAGCGAAGCCAAAATCTTGCCAAGCGCCCCCGCCTTTTCCTTGCCGAAATTCTCGTCGCCACGCACCTTTTTCTTGAGGCTTTCCACAATTTTTGCACAGTCCTCAAGCTGCAAAGTTTTAATCGCCCTTGGGGCTTTCCTTAGCGAAATGTGGCCTTCGTCATACTCTTTTAGCGCTTTAAAACTTGGCGTATACTTCGAAATCACCTCTAGCACCCCGTTAGCTTCCGCCGCCGAAAGCTCACTCTCGGCCACCAGGCGCTTCACAATGCCAAGCGCGTTCTCAATCTCGCGCAGCTTCTTTTCGTCTAATTCCTCTAGACGCTTCTCGTTAATCGCCGCGCCATTCACGACGTAATGTTTCAAAACCTTAGTCGCCCAAATGCGAAAATTCGTCGCCTTACGCGAATTTACTCTATACCCCACCGAAATAATCGCATCAAGATTGTAGCTTCTCACCTCACGTTTAACCTGGCGATTACCCTCCATGCGAACTTGTGCATTTTTTGCACAAGTTGCCGACTCGTCCAGCTCGCCTTCCCTGTAAATATTGCGAATATGCCTGTTAATTACCGAGCGGTCCACGCCAAAAAGCTGCGAAATCTGCTCCTCGGTCGCCCACAAGGTATCACCGGTGACGTTAAAAACTACCTCACCCTCGTGAATCTGATAAATCTCAATCTGATTATTCTCCAAGCTACAACTCTCCCCAGTTGTGGCCCACCGTTACATCAACCGCTAACTTAATCTTCAGCTCTGGCGCAACGCCTTCCATTGTTTCCTTCAAAACCTTTCGTACTTCATCCTGCAAAGCCTCGTCGCATTCCACAATCAAAGAATCGTGTACCTGCATAATCAGCTCGGCGCCCTTCGGCAACTTCTTATCTACTTCCACCATCGCACGTTTCATCAAATCTGCTTCCGTTCCCTGGATTGGCATGTTCTGCGCCGCACGCTCTGCCGCTGCTCTCACCAAGAAATTCGACGATTTCACATCTGGGGTCGGACGACGACGCCCAAAGAACGTCTCTACATAGCCCTTTTCTCGCGCCTGTTTCAAAATCTCCTCAAGTTTCTTCTTAATCGGCGCTCTCAATTCAAAATACTTCTCAATAAAGGCCTTCGCATCTGCAATGCTCATACCAGCCGCATCAGAGAGCCCCTTCACGCTCATACCATAGAGCACACCGAAGTTAATCACCTTAGCTGCTCGGCGCTGCGCCTTTGTTACCTGATCAAACGGTACTCCAAATGCCTCCGAAGCCGTCTTGGTGTGAATATCGATTCCAGCGTTAAAGTCGTCAATCAAAGCCTTGTCATCAGAAAGCACAGCCGCCAACCTCAGTTCAAACTGCGAATAATCTGCCGACACCAAAACCTTACCTGCCTCCGCCACGAATCCCTCCCTAATGCGCTTGCCTTCCTCTGTCCTTACTGGGATATTCTGCAAATTCGGGTTCAAAGATGACAAACGCCCGGTCGCCGTTACGTTCTGAGTAAAGGTCGTGTGAATACGGCCATCCTTATCTGCTAGCTCCGGCATCGGAGTAATATAGGTCGAGAGTAACTTCGCCGCCTCACGATATTCCATGAGTTTCTCAATAATTGGGTTCTCGCCTCGTAGCTTATCAAGTTCCTTCGCCCCTGTAGAATAACCCCTTGAAGTCTTTTTAATTCCCTTGGTCGGAAGACCCAACTTATCAAATAGCACCTCAGATAGCTGCACCGGTGAATTCACGTTAAAGTCCACCCCTGCCATTAACTGAATTTCGCGTTCTTTTCTTGCCACTTCCTCGGTGTACTCAGCCTTCAACTTCGCAAAGTAATCGCGGTCAATCAACATGCCCTTCTTTTCCATCTTGTAGAGTACCGGAATGAGCGGCTGATCAAATTGAACAAATATTTTATACAGCTCTGGCCTCTGTAAAAAGCTCTGCTTTTGCACGGAGTAAGCCAATCTCTCGTCTTTTTGCTCAACTTCGCGCGCCAAAGGATCAAGCAAAAACGCACCCTGAGCCAAGTCCCAAAACTCAGCCCCCATCAAGATTTTGGTCGCCACGGCTGCATCCTGATGCATCAAAGCTTTAACATCCCACGCCACCACGGTGTCCTTCGGTAGCTCCTCTAGGGCAACCGGCTCCACCTCTGGTGCTGGGCTCGCCGCCACGTCAAGCAGACCAAACTTACGAATCAAAGAATTAAACTGCAATTTCTTAAGCCTCTCTACTACTCGTTCCCTGTTAAGCTCAAACTCTGGCACCTCTTCAAGCGACACTGGCGCATCAAACATAATCTTGGCAAGCTCAAGAGACATATAGGCAGATTCCTTCCCCGCAATCAGCTTATCTCTTGTAGAGCCCTTAATTTCATCAACATGAGCGTAAATCCCATCCAGGCTCCCATATTCGTTCAAAAGCTTGACCGCCGTCTTCTCACCAATACCCGGCACCCCTGGAATATTATCCGAATTATCGCCCTTCAAAGCCTTTAACTCTAGGAACTGGGACTGCAAGATGCCGTACTTGGCTTCCACCTCTTTAACATCAATTTCTTCAATGTCCGAAAAGCCCTTCAAGATGCGATACATCCTTGTGTTATCATCTACAATCTGCAGCATATCGAGATCCGAAGACACGATAAAGGTCTCGTATTCACACTTGCCGTCCGCCCCTAGCGTCTCATCTGCCTGCTTCGAGAGCGTACCAATAATATCGTCCGCTTCGTACTCATCTACCTCTATAAATCCCCAGCCAAGATCAACAATCAACTCCTTCAAAAGCGGGATTTGCGCATAAAAATCATCGCCTGGCTTTACCCTGCCAGCCTTGTAATCGGCATAAATCGCCTTGCGCTTAGCCGAAGAAGTTCTCGAATCCCAGGCTACCACCACCTGGCTCGGGTTCAACCTCTTTACGATCTCCATCGCAATCGCGGCAAAACCATAGATTCCCCCTGTTGGCGTACCATCAGACAGTGCCAAATTCCCCATCGCGTAGTATCCGCGATAAAAAACTGATTTGCCATCGATAATTACCAACCTTCTCATATCTTTATTCTACCATAAAAAATAGAGCTCCCCAGGCTCTATTTTTAACTCAATTAGTCGAGATTACGCATCGAGAGCGACAAGCGACCTTTTTCGTCGATTGCTACAAGACGAACGCGAATCTTATCGCCTTCGTGAAGGACGTCAGTGACCTTCTCGAGACGTTTATCAGAGATTTGCGAAATGTGAAGCATACCATCCACCCCTGGAAGGATGTTCACAAAGGCGCCAAAGTCTTTAATCGTCACCACGGTACCCTCGTAAATCTTCCCTACTTCTGGCTCCTCAGTTAGGCCACGAATCCAATCAAGAGCTTTCTTGATCTTCTCTGGGTCATTACCAGAAACCGTCACGAGACCAGAATCTTCGATGTCCACCTCGGCGCCGGTTTCAGAGGTAATCTTGTTGATCATCTCGCCACCCTTACCGATCACAGCACCAATCTTATCTGGGCTAATCATCAGTTTTTCAATCTGTGGAGCGTACTTCGAAATCTCAGCACGTGGGCCAGGAAGAACAGATAGCATGTGTTCCAAAATAAACATACGACCATCGTGGGATTGCTTCAAAGCCTTCTCCATAATCTCAACAGGGAGACCATGGACTTTCATATCCATCTGGAGAGCAGTAATACCTTCGGTAGTACCAGTCACCTTAAAGTCCATATCACCAGCAAAGTCCTCAGCGTCCATTAAATCGGTCAAAACATAGGCCTTATCGATATCTTCAGGGGTGATTTCCTGTCCTTTTGGCACATCAACCATGAGGCCCATAGCCACACCAGAGACTGGGCGGATTAGAGGCACACCGGCGTCCATAAGAGCGAGACATGAAGAACAGGTAGCGGCCATCGAGGTCGAACCGTTCTGAGACATAATCTCGGTCACGCTGCGGATTGCATATGGGAAATCTTCCTCTGTTGGGAGCACCGGAAGCAGTGCGCGCTCAGCCAAGTAACCGTGGCCGACTTCACGACGTCCTGGCGAACCAAGACGACCACATTCGCCTACAGTGTAAGATGGGGCGTTGTAGTGGTGCATGTAGCGGCGTTTGCCGTTCGTAACTTCCATCGTATCAACATCTTGCGAATAAGAGAGCGGAGCCAAGGTCACGATGTTCATAGCCTGGGTAAGGCCACGGGTAAACAGAGATGAACCGTGAGTACGTGGCAAAATACCAACTTGTGAGCTCAAAGGACGTACCTCTGTCAGTTTGCGACCATCTGGACGAGTTCCCTCTTCGATGATGGCACGACGCACTTCGTGGTTTCTAGCAAGCTCAAAGGCACCAGAGTAATCAGCCTTAAGGTTAGCTTCGTAATCGGCAATTTTCTCTTCATCAGTTTCACCAGTACCAAGCTCGAGGGCAAACTCAGCGTGCATCTTATCTTCGTATTCTTTGAGGATTTGGCTGCGCTCAAGCACGTTACCACGAGCCTTGTGCCCAAGGTCTTCTTTAGCCCAGAAAGCGTCAACTTTCTCTTGAATTTCCTCTTTTGGCAAGATTAATTCGTATTCCTGAGCAGCGGCAGCTACCTTCTCAGCAAGCTCACGTTGCAAATCAAGAGCTGGTTTAACATTTTCAACTGCCCAGTGCATAGCTTCAATCACGGTAGCTTCTGGGACCTCTTTAGCACCAGCTTCAACCATCATGATTTTGCCATCTTTACAGGCAACTACGAGATCAAGTGGAGAAGCCTCACGTTCCTCAGGGGTGAGGAAGGCTTTGAATTCCCCGCCAAGGCGACCAATACGAAGGCCAGCAATTGGGCCATCAAATGGCACACCAGCGTTCATAAGAGCAGCCGAAGCCGCAAGCATAGCTACACAGTCTGGACGGAAAGCAGGATCCATCGAAAGCACCGTGGTAACCACCTGCACTTCTTGGCGATAACCCTTCGGGAAGAGTGGACGGATTGGGCGATCAATCAAACGACCAACGAGGATAGCCTCATCAGCCGGCTTACCTTCACGCTTGATAAACTTGCTACCGCTGATTTTGCCAGCAGCATAGAACTTTTCTTCGTAATCAATAGAGAGTGGGAAGAAATCTTGCACCACTGGTTTTTGGCCAACCACAACAGAGGCCAAAATCACGGTTTCGCCATAAGTAACGAGCACAGATGACGTAGTACGGAAACCAACTCTGTTAACTTCGAGAGCCAACTTGCGACCAAGCCAGTCTGTTGACACCTGAAGGGTCTGTTTTCCGTTTGGATTAATAATATCCATGAAAAAATTCCTTTCTGGGAAAACATCAGATATGAGCCCCTATCTCGTATCTGCCGTCTTCCCAATGTTAATATTCTGTCTCTATTATACCATACTCTATCGAAATTCCCTGTTTTTCTCCTTTGTCTCATTCGCTCCGCCCCTGTTAAACCTTGAAAAAATCGCCAAAGTGTGATATAATAATAGATAATTGTCATGCATGAAAGGGAGGTGATGCTAAATGACAATGGAAGAATTTTACACGACGTGTACGGGCAAATATCGCGCAGCAAAGAAGAAAACACTGGCGCAACTGGAATACATCCAGGAGACTTTCAATGATAACTTCGATGATGGCTTGCGCCATCGTTTTGTTATCGAAGAAAGAACAAAGACGGCAAATTCTATCTTAAACAAATGTCGTTCAAAAAAGATCAGCTCAAAGAGCTGGCCAGACGGCATCTACAAGCATGTGAAAGACATTGCCGGGATAAGATGTATCTGCTACTTTCAAGAGGATTTCAACGTCCTCATCCCCCAAATACTAAGTATTGAGGGACTAACCGTAGTTAGCTATAAAGACTACATCGGCATTCCAGAACTGGAAATTCCAGACGCCGAAAAGCTCGCATCGGGACCCAAGCCCAATGGCTACAAAGGATTCCATTTGAATTGCGAGATGTCGTTGTGGTTGGGCAAAAAGACCCAGCAGGTGCCAATAGAGATACAAATACGTACTCTGACCCAAAATTCTTGGGCAACATACGAGGGCATCTTCCACTACGAAAAAGTCAAAGCCGGTGATAACATCGACGATGTCGACAAAGAAGCTTTAAATGAGTTGTTGAACCAGCTAGCCAAAGATAGCGACGGTTTCGAGCAGACAATTCATGAGCTCAAAGAAATCTCTCAAAATTCCGGAGTAGAGGTAGCACTCTCTATTCTTGAAAGATACGAGCAGAAAACCAGACGAGAAACCGAATCAACAATATTACTTCTTCAAGAAGCGTTTGAAGGAAAGTCCGAGCAGATCAACGATTCGTTGAATCGTCTTTCTGCAAACGTAAACACGATCGAACAAACCGTGCAAAAGCTCAAAGAGCTTTGCACTATTAAAAAAATTCTCCCTTAAAAAAGGCCCCTTTCGGGGTCTTTTTCATTATTTCCTTAAGCCAAGTTTTGCGACAGTCTTCTTGTAAAGCTCGAAGTCGGTCGTCTCGAGGTATTTGAGCAATTTCTTACGTTTACCCACCATTTGCATTAAACCTCTTTTAGCCATAAAGTCATGTTTATTATTCTTGACGTGCTCAGTCACCTCTTTGATGCGAGCGGTAAGAATAGCAACTTGAACTTCAGGAGAACCGACATCGTTCTTGTTACGAGCGACGCTGGCAATAGCCTTGTCTTTATTCTCTTTTGTTATCATGATGAGGATTATATCACATCTAACGGGTTAATTCAAGGGATAAACTAGAATTCAATCTCTTTTAGGACTTCGTCCACACGAGCCGTCAGTTCTTCGGTCGTGCCATTGTTCAAAGCATAATAATCAGCCGCCACAATCGGACCGCCCTTCTCGAGATTCTCAATCTCCGAACGATCGCGCTCTTGAATCGCTGCCGTATCAAACGAACGACCTGGACGCACCGCCACGCGTTTATAGCGCAACTTCTTATCAACCACTACGGCGAGGAACGTCAAAACGCCTGGAAATTCATGCTTCAAAGTCTTATATTCGGTCCAGGAATACACGCCATCCAGCACAATACGCTTCTGCCCGGCAGCAATCAGGTCCTTCACCTCGGCAATCACCTGGCGTACAACCCAATCCTTCCCTTCCGTTTCACGAATCATCTCGCGGAACTTCTTTTCGCTCTCACCGTCTTCGGTGCGCTCAATTCCGCGCTTTTCCATCTCTTTATAAATCATGCCCCCAAAGTAAACTTTCGGATATCCCTTCTCGGTCAGATGGTCAACTACCACCGACTTGCCACTGCCGCTCATACCAACTACGGCCAAAATTTTCACATTTTCCATATCAATAGTATAGCACGCCATCACAAAAAATAAGCTCTATCTGGCTTATTTTTTCATCACCACTTTTAGTGGTCTATCCGCCTTTTTCACCTCAATTTTCGAAACGTTCGTAAACACCTGGTATTCGCCCTCAGCCTGCACCTCAACCGTCGACGGCTGCACAAACTCCAGCACGTCACCATTGGTTTCGCGCCCTGGCACCCGCCTCAGGATGCTACGAGCCATAAACTTCATCAAATTCCAAAAATTAATCAATTTACCAGTCGTACGGCGGAACTTTTTCGCCTCAAGGAAACAATCATTCCCTTTCATTATGCGGCACACCCGACGCCCGTTCACGGCAAAATAATCTGAGGTTTTCTTATCAATCAGCTTGCCGTTCAGCTTAAACTCTGGCAAAAATACTTTCTTGTGACGATGCTTAAAATACCATCCTGCCAAGGAAAAATACGAACGCCAGGAGCTCTTATGCCCCTTTTGCAAGCCCTTACGCACCTTTGAGTCGTCAAATAGCTCAACCGCCTCAGCCGTCATGCCAACCGTTGTGTAACAGGTAGAAAAACGGAAATGTTTACCGTCTACCAAAATCTCTAGTGGCCACATTTTGCGCGTCTTACCGCCAAAAACATCATTCAGCTTCTTTGTGCCAAGCGTCCTTGCAAGATCGTTAAAATTACCGTACGGCAGTACTGCCACCGTCGCATCCTTGCCAGATTTCAGCACGCCGTTTGCCGCAATTGCCGCCGTCGCATCGCCGCCTACCGATAGCACCAAATCACCATCCTCGACCAGCTTCGCAAACTGTTCAACGTTTTTATCCAAACCAATGCGTTGGATCTCGTACTTGCCAATCATGTAGCCACTCAGGTTGCGTAAATTCACCAAAACCTCGCGCTCTACATCCTTAAAGCGCGATGATTTCAGGTTATAGACTACGAGTAAGCGCTTCATCTTACTTAAAGTTTGGCAATAGCCACTTCAAAGCCGCGTAAGCCACCACGTAAAGCGCCACGCCAATCACAATCTCAAGCATGCGGCGTTTCGCTTTCCTGGTCTTCTCTTCGCTACCACCAGCAGACAAATATTGCACGCCCACCACCGTAATACCGACAACGCTGAGGATGCCAACACCAACGGTCATAATATCAATCACGAGGTTAATGATACATTTAATACCTTCACCTTTTTTGGTTTCATCATCGACCCACTCGCCATTTGAAAGTTGCTTTTTTTCTGCTCGCGAACAGCCAACAAGAATCGAGGCTTGGTCATCCACCTCGCCATAAGTCATCGGTGTCACCGGGTCTGTCGTCCCCGGGTCTGTCGTCCCCGGGTCTGCCGTCCCCGGGTCTGTCGTCCCCGGATCAGGCTTGGTCGGATTAGGATCTAGCGAAGGTCCCGGGTCATCTGGCAATTTTGGTTTAGTCGGATCATCTATTATGGCAGGCCAGTCGTCCTTAGTATAGTCCCAATTCCCGACATTAAACCCAGCATCCCTTAGCTTTTGGGCCATATAATTTTTGACATCGCTGTTGCAAGTCTCTTTTCCCAAATCGTCCGCCCATCTAACAGTCGATCCGTTAGCTGCCTCAACCTGAGTGAAAACCACCGGATGGCCATTGTCAAAAAGACCCATGGCGGCACTGCCGCAACCCACTACGGCTTTCGCGCCACTCTTACCAAAGACTGTCATGTCGGTGTTCCAGCTCGAATGATCAAGATAGGCGCTAATAGAAGCAAACTTCCATCCAGCATTCCTAAGCGTATCCTCAGCTATTTTGACGCCATCACTACCACAAGGGAAGTCGCTAGCAGACTGTTGCATCTTCACGTCAGTGTCTACCGCTACAATGTTTTTGTCACCAAATTTGTAACAATACACCTTTGCGACTTCGCCTTCCACCTTCAAATATTTTGTAATCGACATATTCACGCCAGTAAGCCACACAGTATAAGGTATCTGTGTGGTCTTTGCTGCCACCGGTTCGCTTAACCCAAAACTAAGGCCCAAACCAAACATCAGCCCCGCGATTGCTAAAACCTTCAATTTCAAATGTTTCATTTGGCCTCCTATTTTAAATACTCGTGTAATTTTTTCGTATCCTTATTTTTGCGTAGCTTCGACAAAGCCTTGGCTTCAATCTGGCGAATACGCTCGCGAGTCACGGCAAATTCGTTCCCCACCTCTTCGAGAGTATGTGGACGACCGCCGCCAATGCCAAAGCGCAAACGGATAATCTTCTGTTCACGTTCCGACAAAGTCGACAAAATCTCAGCAAGTTGTTCTTTCAAAATCTGGTTTGCGGCAGAATCTTCTGGCGAATCACGCTCCTCGTCCTCGACAAAGTCACCGAGCACTGAATCTTCATCATCGCCTTCATGGCCAACTGAAGCATCAAGCGATGCGATGTCTTGTTTGATGCGCATCACATAATCAACCTTCTCTGGTTCCATATCGAGTTCTTTAGCGATTTCTTCGTTGGTCGGCTCACGGTTGAGTTCAGTCGTCAGCTTACGGGTAGTGCGAAGCACCTTGTTAATCGTCTCCACCATGTGTACTGGAATACGAATCGTACGAGCCTGGTCAGCAATTGCACGGGTAATCGCCTGGCGAATCCACCAGGTTGCATAAGTCGAAAACTTAAAGCCCTTTTCTGGGTCGAACTTCTCAACGGCGCGGAGCAAGCCAGTGTTTCCCTCTTGAATCAAATCAAGAAAATCAAGACCGCGGCCACCATAACGCTTCGCAATCGAAACCACGAGACGCATGTTTGACTCGACCATCTTATCCTTGGCCTTTTTATCGCCCTTCACAATTCTCTGAGCGAGCTCTTGCTCTTCCTCAGCCGAAAGTAGAGGAATCTTACCAATTTCTCTCAAGTATAATCTAACTGAATCATCCGCAAACGAATCTACATTCTCGGCAGTAATTGCCAAATCTTCATCTGAGAGCTCTTCCTCATCGACTAAATCGTCTGATTCTGGCTCATCAAAATCCAAAGGTAAATCCTTTGCGTCCAAAATATCATCTTTATCGACGTCCATTACTAATTAGTATAACTAATATTCCTTTTTTTGCAAGGTGCGAAGCTCCTTCAGCACCTCTTGATATTCGTCGCTTTCTTCGTCTAATTCCGCCAACTTTACGGCCAACTCTGCTCGGCGTGCCGACTTCACTTCTTCGTCATAGCGTTTTAGTAATTCTTTGGCTTCTTTTTCGAGCGCTGCTACCGTCATTTCCGACTCCGCTACCTTCTCATGATCGTGTGCAAACACCAACTCTAGTTCGCTCAGGCGCGCCTCATCATCTGGCACCGCCAAAGGAATCTTTACGGTCACCCCACCAAAAACTTTAAGCGCCAGCAAACTATCTTCTAGCCCTCGAATCTTCTCGCTCTTTACTTCAGTCTTGGTCGGTTTGTAGTACTTGCGCCCACTCTTCTCTAATTTCTCCGCCAAACGATCACCTTTCTTACGCAAATCTTCCACCGCCACACCTAGCTTCTCAGCCACCAACTTCTCATACCCGGCACGTTCTACCTCATCTTTGATGCGCCCGAGCAATTTCAAAGCCACATCCGAGTATTTACGACGGCCCGCGCCGCTATCAAGGTCCAAGCTCTCTTCATATTTTTTCAGCAACCAATCCACCGCTGGCACCTTCTTCTCTACTGCTTTCTGCCAGAGCGCCGGATCCTTCTGAATCAATTCGTCCGGATCTTTGGCGCCATGATAATCTGAAATAATCGAAAGGTCGAGACCGAGATCTCCAGCCATTTCAATTGCCCGCTCCGCCGCCTTCACGCCCGCCTCATCGCCATCATAAGCCAAGCGAATATCCGCAGTTAAGTTCGACAAGATTTTCAAATGTTGCTCAGTCATCGCCGTGCCAGAAGTCGCCACTGCCGTTTTCACGCCAGCCTGATGTGACGAAATCACATCCATGTTCCCTTCCACAATCACCACATAGCCTTCGCGGCGAATCGCTTCCTTTGCCTGATGCAAACCAAAAATAAATCGACTCTTATTGAATAGCAACGTATCCGACGTGTTCAAATATTTTGGTTCACTCTTATCTA
>JAZRPR010000004.1:0-27913 GCA_045649305.1 Candidatus Nanosyncoccus sp. | reverse complement strand
CCTATTAATTTGCTCCCACCTTGCCCCAAATTATAACATAAAAAGTAGGAAAAAGCCACCCCGATAAAGAGGTGGCTAGTCCTGATTACACGCAAAGCAGGGCCGAAGCCGTGAGCAACAGGTGCCCAACTGGCTCCAGCCAGGGATCTTCTTCGTTGCAGCTGAAGAAGTTCTCGGCAATGGGGCGAAATTCCTTCTCGCTTTCGAGCTCAGCCTGCTCGATCCTGTAATCCAGCGCGATTTTCGCACTGGGCTGCCCTTTCATGCATGCCAGGACGAGACCAACGAACCCATTGTTCGCGCCGTGCAACACTGCGAATGGAGCGGAGAGCTCCTTGTAGAGCCCGAGCACCACTTCGATCAAAGCGTTGATCTCTGGGTCAGCCGTAAGATCGACGAATATTGTTCTTTTTCGAAGATCGTTCCTGGAAAGACCAAGAGCGTTCAGCACCTTGTCGTAGTTTATGCTTGCTTCTCTGCTACGAATTGCCTCATACGCCCTTTTAAGCGCCGCGGCATCGCACTGCACCGAGCGAAACGCTACGACATTACCGCTGCTTTCACCGGCGATTGCAAATTCTCCTTTACTTCGAGATATGTATCCCGAGATTAAATAATCGCACAGGCCCCAGTGATCATCACCAATTGCGTGATAAATTCCGTTGGCCGCCACGATGCAGTCGTCTAAATCCAGGCCGATGAAGATTACGTTTACTCTTTTTTTCATATTTATCCCTCCCTTAAAAGAATTAAAAAAAGTGGTAGCCAGTAACCAATCTTTAAATTTGCTCCCACTCTGTGTCTTTTTATTATAACACAAAGTCGCAAAAAAGTCCAGGATAACAGGGGTAAAGATTTACTTTTTTGGCATTTTGTGATATAATTTCGGGATAAAAATAAAAATTTGATAGGGAGGTGTACATTATGGTAGAAGAAAGAGTTAGGAAGGGCAATTTTATCCTTAAGGTCTCGATCGAGCGGAGTGATTCTCGTCTCCGCGAAGAGTTTGCTGAGCTGCCGAGCGATTTACCGTTCAATCTGCTCGCGCAGTATGACCCGAACACTGGCGTAACCACCGTGGATATTAAGGCCAAGAAGATTTACGCTAAATGGGCCGCAGTCCGCGAGACATTGGCTGGTAACGGCTCGAAATATTTCGGTGAATGCACCGAAAACAATTTTCAGCTGAGTGACCAACCGGTAGAACGTCGTAAATCAATCGAGTATTTACTCGTAAACCGAGTCGTTCCGAACAAATACAAGGAACGGTATGTCCGGCAAACGATTGAGTTCTACGAGTTGATGCTCAGTATGGCAGCCTATGACCAGGAAATCTCTCCGGAGATTGTCGAGTCGTTTAGAGCTGCTGAGACCTGGCTCAAGAGCTGGCTGGCAGACCGCCGGTTCACAGTTGATCCCAGTTAAGACAAAAAGGGTCGCTGATTTTCAGCGATCCTTTTTCTTGCCCAAGAAATTATCTCTTCCAACTTTTTCTAATACCAAGTTTCGGCTTGACTACCGAGAAGTTGATGGCGTTTTTCTGGAAACTCTTCACTGTCATACGGAGCACGAAGGCCGAGGCTATGCCGAGTTCGATAATACCAAGCACGAGCTCCCAGGTCGGCAGGTTGCCGAAGGCATTACGCATCATCAGAGCAATCGGTGACGACAGCGGGAAGTATGACAAGATATAAACCGCCGCATTAGTGTCACCCGTCATGAAATTATTCATGAAGAAGAGTGGCAATACCACGCCCATCATTACTACGCCAATATATTGCGAGGCATCACGTGCGGTTGGCATGAGCGAGCCCACCAGCGTGCAAGCACCAGCAAACATGAAGTAAGACATCAGGAGTAACCCGACGTTGCCGAGGATACGGATTGGGTCGAGATCGATGACCGAAAGAATTGGCGCCACCATTGGGCTGTCGCGGTAGATAATTACCGCGGCAATTACCGGGATGACAAACACGAAGATCTGCACAAAACCGAGTGCCACCAAGCTCAAAATCTTGCCAATCACCAAGGTCTTAGCGGAGACCGACGTTAGGATCATTTCGGAGATGCGATTCTCTTTTTCTTCCACTAGTGCCATCGTGAGGCGGTTACCAAACACACAAATCAGCAGGTAGAAAATCGCCAAAATTGCAATCGGCACAATGGCTTGGCCGAGCACACTCACCGGCGCGCCGTCGGCATCAAGATCGATCGTTTCATATTCAACGGCGTTTTCGACGAGCACAATCTCTTCAGCCGAGAGCTTTTTGTAAACACCGGCTTTCAGCACGGTAGAAAACGGTACCGAGTTGAGGTTGAGGAGCCCCGAATCGGCGGCGCGGTCATAAACCTTCACTTTGTGCGAAGTCGCAAAATCTTCGGTGATGTAATAATAAACGTCTAGCTCACCATTTTTCACTTGTTCGCGACCGGCGGATTCGTCTGTAATTTGCGCAAATTCGGTGCCGGTAGTTTCGGCCAAATTGACATCTGCGAGTATCCCCGCAGCATCGGTGAGACCGACTTTCTTTTCGCCAAAGTTGGCGTTTTCAATGACGCTATCCACGCTGGAACCGTTCATGGCCGAGAGTACGATAACTGCACAAATACCAAGCGGCAAAAGCAAAAGTGAAATCCAAAATGTCGGTTTTTTGAGCTGACGAATCATCTCAAATTTAAAAACAGTATGAACCTTATTCATCTCGACCTCCATAGACTTCCACAAAAATTTCGTCTAACGACTTGCCGCCAAACTGCTTTTTGATTTCTTTGATAGTGCCATAGGCGTAGGCTTTGCCGTCCTTAAGCAGCAAGGCGCGATCACAGAGGCGTTCGACTTCGTCCATGTAATGAGTAATCATAATGATGGTTGTGCCCTTTTGGTGCAGCTCATCGATAATATTCATCAACAGTTTGCGGTTGACTGGATCGAAGCCCTTGGTCGGCTCATCCAGAATCAAGAGTTCTGGATCACCCATCATACAAATGCCGAGTTGGACTTTTTGCTGCTGGCCAGTAGAAAGTTTTTCGGTTTTATCATTCAGTTTGCTTAGCAGACCAACGCGTTCGAGATAATCAGCTGCCCAGCCACGCGGGTCTTTAAGTCCTTTGAGCTCGCCAAAATACACCATCGTATCGATGACGGTTTCTTTTTTGTAAAGACCGCGTTCTTCTGGCAGGTAGCCCACGGTAACACCCGAGTTAGCATCGAAACGTTTGCCATTAACGAGGAGTTCTCCTCCGGTTGGCTCATATAAATTTAGCAGGGCGCGAATCGTAGTGGTTTTACCAGAGCCATTTGAGCCCAGCAAGCCAAAGATTTCGCCTTTTTTCACCTCAAAACTGAGGTCGCGGATGACCGTTCGATTATTGAACGACATCTTAAAATTCTTTACTTCTATGATTGAACTCATGATATTTATTATAGCATGTTATAATATAGGTAACTCTTGTTATACTTCGGTCACTGGCAAAGAGAAAAGTTAAAAGCTGCGGTTATCGTCATTTATGGCCGTAGCCAGGAGCCAATAAATCGGGCTCGCATAGATGACTCTTTAAATTTAATTTTAGGAGTCTATATGAAAAACTTTAATAACAATAACAAAACAGAACGGGTCGAAGTGATGGCCCTATTCGGTTACGAAATGACACCTTGCCAGCCGCTTTCTTTTAAGCGACCAGGCGACATCGAAACCGAAGTTACAGAACTCTTGCGCACGCAAATTCGCTTTGCGGGCCAAGCTGCCATCCATATTTTCGACGTTTTGATTGGCCACAAGCAGGCCCGCCTCGAGTTCAACTCGATGGACTTGTCGTGGTATCTCACACAAGCCGCCTAAGTTAGATAATTCTGTCTAATTTAAGGCGACACAACCGTTCAAAAAATAGCTCCAGTTTCTTGGAGCTATTTTTGTTAGATCAGATCTTGGTGCGGATAAGTTTTGTTGTAGTCAAAATCCGAGACAGGCACGTCAAATGGCAAATCGGCGTAGCCTGGTTGCTTCATGTGATAGGCGGCGCGCAGTTCCCCGATTTCGCCCACACATTCAAATGGCTTAATCACGCCCTCGACGCCGAGCAACCCCTTAAAATCATCTACCAGCTCTGGGTCGGCAAACAAATCTTTGCCATCAAAAATTGATTTTAATTCTTCGGCTGGCAAAAACGGCGCAAACACTAAGAACGAGTTAGCGCACTTGGCGCACTTGCCACACCATTTAAGACCGGAGTTGTCGTGACCCTGAGTATAGTTAGCGACGTTGCAGGAGCTAAATTGATGACCGTATTTTTCCCAACACTTTTCAGCGAAAAGTTCGGAAATTTTTACTTCGCTATAAGCGCGCACCGGCGAACCAATTTTGATGTCTGGCGAAATATAGCGTTTCACATACTCGGCCAGCATTTGTTCGGCTTCCCAGGTTTTGGACCATTGGTGGTTCACCTTAAGGTCGCCGATCATAGCATGAGCTTCGTTACCCTCTTGGCCGATGCCCATCAATACTACGTTTTTACCAAGCAAAATTGCCTGCACCAAAACGAGACTTTCGATAATATAAGTAATCGGCACGTGACCATTGAGACCGCCGGCAGTATTCAGGGCTTCACGATCGATGTGGCGCTTCATGGTAATAAGCGGATTTTTGAAACTATCCAGCACGGCCGGATGAGTGTCGGATGGTGCCACATAGAGCGGTGTGAAATCGAGACCTTTTTCGTTCAAGAGTTCGGTCACAAGGAGTGAGTCCTTGCCGCCGCTCTGCGTCATAATAATGCCCTTTTTGTCGTATGGTTGAGCGGTTGGCTGGTCAGCGACATTAGCCGTAAAATGCAGCAAATCGTCGCGGGTAAGACTGTTTTCGTAAGCATACTGCGACAAGCCTTCCTGATAAACCTGGCTGAAAAACTTCGCCTGGAACTCGTCTAGCTCAAAACCGTCATAAACTGCGGTTTTGGTTGGATGGGCTTTGTAATAAGAGGTGCCAATTAGGAAAAAGCTAAGCTTGAGCGCGTTTTCTAGCAGTTCTCTGTCAGCCGTATTAAGCTCGGCCGGCTTTTCAAATTCAATGGTTTCAGCAAAATCTTGGCCAAATTGGTTTTGATATTTAAAGGTTGCGACGCCGGACTGGTCGTCGAAATCGTAGCCAACGAATTTAAAATCCATCTAAAGCTCCTTTACTAATTTTTGGAAAATTTCACCACGTTCTTTGAAATTTTTGAACATATCAAAGCTTGGCGCGCCCGGGCTCAAAATCACAATGTTAGCACCGAGCTCTTTCGCGAAGTTGTTAGCTTTCTCCAGAGCCTCGTCCAAAGTTTCAGCAAATTCGTAGCGCGATTCATCGATTCCCTCAGCCAGAATATGTTTGGTTTCACCAATCAAAACAGTTTTAAGAAGATTTGGCGCATCGGCAATCACTTTTCGCGCACCGGAAAGATCAAGACCACGGTCTTTGCCGCCGGCAATCAACACCAATTTATCTTCCGGAAAAGCCTTAACGGCAACTTCGAGTGCTGGGTAAGTTGCAGCAAAACTATCATCATAGTATTTAATACCGGTTAGTTCGCGCACAAATTCGATGTGGTGTGGTAAGCCAAGGAAGGTTTCGATGCCTTCGGCAATCTTGTCGCCATATTTATCGATAAATTCATTAACATCCATATGGAAGTAGCAGGCCGAGACCAAGATGGCGGCTTCGGCGTTTTCGCGGTTGTGTGCGCCCGGGATTTGAATATGGCTGAGAATTTCGTCGAGACGCTCAGAAACTTCGTATGGATAAGAGAAGCGTTTGCCTTTCGATAGTTCGCTAACCCTCACAGAAGTCTCGTTGTTTTTGTAATAAACACAGTAATCGTCGGCAGTTTGGTGACGCACGATGTTCGACTTGGCGCCCACGTAGTCATCAAAACCATCGTGCACATCCAAGTGATCTGGCTCAATGCGCAGTACCACGGCAATATGTGGCGAACGTTCACAATCCCAAAGTTGGTAGCTGCTCATTTCGTAGACCACAACATCGTCCGGCTTGACATCGTCCAAGACGTCGAGTGCTGGAATACCAACGTTGCCCACAAAGTGAGTCTTTTTGCCAAGCGCGGTAAGGATGGCGGCCACAAACGAGCAGGTCGTGCCTTTGCCCTTGGTGCCGGTCACGCCTACAATTGGCGCTGGGCAGTGTTCCAAAAAATAGCGCGTGATACTAGTCCAATTGTCTTTGAAAAGCGGGTGCAGGCTTGGGGTACGAAAAACCATGTCGAAGCCGTCTAAATCGAGTTCTTTGACGCTGTCTTTGGTGATGTGGTCGAAGATTTGAATCTCGGCATCGCCGTGTTTAGAGAAATAACGCTCGACGCTTTTGCCCTCTACGCCGTAGCCTAAAATTGCAATTTTCATGTTTTTATTATACCATATAACTCATGCTAGACTGCCTAATTGACGCCGGATTAGACACCCTCAAAGTCCTGCCATATCTCTTGGTGGCTTTTTTGATTTTGGAGCTCATTGAGCATAAATTTGGGCAAAAAAATGCCTTAGTAAAGCATCGCCAACTCGGCCCAGTGTTTGGCGGCCTACTTGGTGGTCTGCCGCAATGCGGTTTTTCCGCCATGGTGGCTAATCTTTTTGCTAGCCGTCTCGTAACGATCGGCACGGTAGTCGCGGTTTTTCTCGCCACGAGCGACGAAATGCTACCAATCATGCTCGGAGAAGGCGTCGATATTTGGTTTGCGCTACGCATTATTCTGTTTAAAGTTGCTATCGGCATCGCGATTGGTTTACTACTCGATTTGATTTGGAAGCGCTATCAAAATAAAAAACAAGCCGAGCCAATCAAGGCTCAGATTAGTCAACTTTGCGAAAAAGAACATTGTCACTGCGAAAAACACGGCATTTTTCTTTCAAGCCTAGAACATACGCTTAAGACTGGTCTTTTCCTGCTAGCTGCTAATGTCGTTATTAGCCTTTTGATTTTCTACGTTGGCGAAGAAAATATTGCCAATTTTACCCTTAGCATTCCGGTCGTGCCATACCTATTTACCGCGTTAGTCGGTCTAATTCCAAACTGCGCCGGTAGTGTAATTATTACCGAACTTTACCTCGGCGGTCTAATTAGCCTCGGCAGCATGATGGCCGGCCTACTCGCCGGTAGCGGCGTTGGTCTACTGCTCTTGTTTAAAAATAATTCCAACCAGCGTGAAAATCGCTTAATCGTAGCGATTCTCTATGTGGCCGGCATTATTATCGGTGCTTTAATCGATTTATTCTAAAAATTGAGGTAGGCTTCAAGCCCAGAAATCACGGCTTTTTCGACGCTCGAAACGGTAACCATCGCCTTGATGCCGGAGCCGGCAAATTCGCGAGCGAGTTCGATCATTTTGTCTTTGTCGATAGTGGAAATCAAGTTCGGCATGTCGTCGTATTTCTCGACGCCGCCGTTTAGGAAATAGTTCTCGGCATAATAATCGGCAATTTGGCCAACGGTTTGGGCGCCCATTTGGAAGCGACCCATGGCATACGACTTGGCGGCCTCAAAATCTTTATCCGAAATGCCACCGTTCAAAGTTTTCACGAGCTCGGATTGGATTAGCTTGAATAGTTCTTCGGCGTTTTCGACGTTCACTTCGCCATCAAAGTCCCAGTAGGAATTATGTGCATTGGACGACACGGACGAACCCATGCCATAAATCAAACCGCGTTTCCTAGCGGCGCCAAAAATCTTCGAATTGGTGGTGCCGTTTAAGATGTGGTTGAGACAGTTCATCGCAAACACTTCTTTTGGATCGAGGTGACGCAAAGTAACTAGCGAGAAGCCGAAGGTAATATTAGTAGCGTCCTTACGGCGAATCGAAACCGCCTCGGCTGAATGTAGCTCATCCATCGGAATCGTAAATTGATAACCGGATTTAAGATTCCAATCTTCGAGCATTTTAATAATTTCGTGCCTACGGCCATGCACCTTACCGGCAATAATAAACGACATATTTTCGGCAGTGTGGGTGCGGCGATAGTGTTCGCGAATGTCTTTAAGTTCGATGTTTGAAATCGTCTTGATGCGCTCCGGCAAGTCCAAAATATCTTCACCAACTTCACGCTGCAAGCGTGGCCAGAGCAAGCGATAGTAATTATTCATGTAGCCAGTCAACTCAGAGCGAACATTGCCCTTTTCGGCACGGAGTTCTTCTTCGTTGAAACGTGGTTCGCAAATCGATAGGCGCTGTAAATCCATAATGCGATCCCACTCAAAGTCGGCACATTCGGTTTCGTAGCAAACTGAAATATCGGAAGTCCAGGCGTTGTGATAAGCGCCGTTTTTGGTAAACTCAGCCTCAAAAGCCTGCTCGTCTTTATATTTGGCATTGGCACCAAAGGCGAGATGCTCTACGATGTGTGGGATTTCATAAACCTCTGGGCTTTTGGCATAGCGCATGCCGGCGCGGAACTGAATACGCGTTGCCATGACACTAGCACCCGGGATATCGATCAGAAGTCCCTTGGCCCCGTTTTTCAGAGTGATTTCTTCAACCGAATGCTTCATGTGAGCCTATTTGCGGCCTTTTTTCTTGTTTTGGCGAGCCTGTTTTTTCTTCTTTTTGGCTTCGTTTTTACGAGATTTCTTTGGCGCATTAGCCACAGTTTTGCCGCCAGTAGATTTCTTAAATTCGGAATCGAGATTCTTATCCCCCTTGCTGACTTCGTTCACGCCTTTTTCGGTGGCGGACTCGGCCATCTTGGTGAGTTCGGTGTCGTATTCTTCACCATCAATCACGTCCGTAGCGCGAGCTTCGGCTGGAGTAATTGAGAGCAAGATCTTGAGCACTTCTTCGCGGAGGTTGCGCTGCAAGCCGTCGAAGAGTTTTTGTGATTCGGAACGATATTCCACGAGTGGATCACGCTGACCAACTGAGCGCCAGTGGATGCCTTCGCGGAGGTGTTGCATATTTTCGAGGTGTTGCATCCATAAAGTATCGAGCACCTTGAGGTAAACTTCACGCTCAACTTTGCGCATGATTTCGTCGCCGAATTCCACTTCTTTGTTGTGGTAAGCTTCTTCGATGGCGGCAAGAGCGAGTTTTTCACGATCCTTCTCTTTGCGCATGAGGCCAATTTCGTGGATCAAATCTTCATCAAAGTCGAAGACGGCTTTGAACTCTTCGTCGAAGTTCTTGTTGACGCGAGACGAAAGTTCGGTCAAAGTCTTGGCTTCGTCTTTCATGAGGCGCTTAATTTCACCGAAGATATCCTCGCCTTCGAGAATCTTGCGGCGAATCATATAGACGACGCGGCGATGACGGTTGATTACGTTATCGTACTGAACGACGTTCTTACGGGAATCGAAGTTGAGGCCTTCGATTTTCTTCTGAGCAGATTCAAGCGTGCGAGAAATGGCGCGAGTTTGAATTGGAGTGTTTTCGTCTACACCGAGGCGGGTCATCAACATCTTAATGCGATCGCCCTGGAAGATGCGCATAAGGTCGTCTTCGCAAGAGACAAAGAACTGAGTAGTACCTGGGTCACCTTGACGGCCACCACGACCACGGAGCTGGTTGTCGACACGGCGTGAGTCATGGCGAGCAGAGCCAATCACGACGAGACCGCCGAGCTCTTTAACGCCTTTGCCAAGCTTAATATCGGTACCACGACCAGCCATGTTAGTAGCAAGCGTGACGGCGCCTTTCTCACCAGCTTTGGCGATAATAGCGGCTTCGCGTTCGTTGTTCTTGGCGTTCAAGATTTCGTATGGAACCTTTTGTTCATCGAGATAGCGAGCGATTTCCTCGTTGTTAGCGATGGAATCGGAACCCACGAGCACTGGTTGGCCCTTGGCGTGATATTTCTTGATTTCTTCGGCAATAGCGCGAAGTTTGCCGGCCTTAGTCTTGAAAATCAAATCGTCTTTATCAACACGGATAATTGGGCGGTTTGGTGGAATTTGCACCACGTCGAGCGCATAAATCTGTTGGAATTCCTCGGCCTCGGTAAAGGCGGTACCGGTCATACCAGATAGCTTGCGGTAAAGGCGGAAGAAGTTCTGGAATGAAATCGTAGCAAGAGTCATAGATTCTTGTTTGACGGCGACACCCTCTTTGGCTTCGATGGCCTGATGGAGACCTTCGTTGTAACGGCGACCTTGCATCAAGCGGCCGGTGTGCTCATCGACGATAATAACTTCGCCGGAGTTTGTTACGACGTAATCCTTGTCACGCTTAAAGACGACTTGGGCGCGAAGAGCCTGCTCCATGTGGTAAACCAAACGGGTGTTTTTGGTGGAATAAAGCGTATCGACGCCAAGGATTTCTTGGACTTTTTCGATACCTTTGTCCGTCAAAGAAACGGAGCGGCGTTTTTCGTCGAAGATGTAGTCGTCTTCGGTGAGACGATCGGCGATTTTAGCAAATTGATAGTAAGAATCTGGGTTGTCGCCAGCTGGGGCAGAAATGATGAGCGGCGTACGAGCCTCATCGATTAAGATGGAGTCGACCTCATCGACGATGGCGAAGTTGAGCTCGCGCTGACGGAGATACTGAGTCTCGGAGGTCATGTTGTCGCGGAGGTAGTCGAAGCCAAATTCATTGTTGGTACCGTAAGTAACGTCGGCGTTGTAAGCCTCTTTACGGGTGGCTGGGCGAAGATGGCGGAAACGTTCGTCGTCGTGTTCTTCGTTTTCGTATTCTTTATCGTAGACAAAGGAGGCGTTGTTGATGATGACACCAACGGAGAGACCGAGGAAATCGTAGACTGGGCCGTTCCAACCGGCATCACGCTGAGCGAGATAGTCGTTAACCGTCACGACGTGAACACCACGACCGGTAAGAGCATTGAGGTAGGCTGGGAGCAAAGCGACGAGGGTTTTACCTTCACCGGTTTTCATCTCGGCGACGTTGCCTTCGTGGAGGGCGATACCACCGATGAGCTGAACATCATATGGGCGCATACCGAGTTTGCGCTTGGAAGCCTCTCGCACGATAGCAAAAGCCTCTGGCAAGATTGCGTCGAGCGCTTTGGCGTCGTTTTCGACTTTTTTGGCAGTCTTTTTGGCTTTTTTCTTAGAAACTTTGCTCTTGGCGGCTTCAGCAACCGATTTTTTGAGCATCTTGTCGAGCTTTTTCTTCAAGACATCGGTCTGGCCGGCAAGCTCTTTGTCGGACATTTTTTCATATTTTGGTTCAAGAGCGTTAATCTCTTGGGCGCGCTTCCACATGCGCTTCAAGATTTTTTTCTGAGCGTCACCGAAAATGCCTTGCAAGAACTTAGTCATCGCAGTCTTGTCAGCAAGTTTGTCAGTCGGCTTCTTTTCTTTTACAGGTTTCTTGTTTTTTACAGCCATAGCCAAATTAGACCTCCAACGGAATTTTAGTATTGTATTAATTCTAGCACATTATTTTCTCTTGATAAAGAGATTTTTGAGTGACCTTTTCTTGAGATGTGGGGTTTTGTCGAGTTTGAAACGACGGATCTGGCCAGTGAGCTTAGCCTCGACCAAATCAACACCAGCGAAAACATTGGTACATTCGTCTTTAGCGGCAATTACCTTGCCACCAGGAATGTCCATCGCGACAGAGATTTCAAATTTTTCGCCATGAGCACGGTCGAAGCTGGTGACCATTACCTTAGCGACGACATCTTTTTTGGAGCTGCGTGGCAAATAGCGATCAAGTTTGCCGATACGCTTTAAAACATATCTTTTGAATGGTTCTTCAATTTTGTAACCGCTACCGTTGATATCGATTTTCTCAATCATCTTAGATTTCCTCCTGATTATTTAAGTATGGTCTGAGCACCTCTGGCACTTTAAGTTTGCCGTCTTTTTCGGCGTAGTTTTCAAGGATTGCGACGAGGGCGCGCGCGAGTGAAATCGCGGTGCCGTTCAAGGTATGAACGAATTCGATGCTACCATCTTTGCGGCGAACGCGGCAGTTGACGGAGCGAGCTTGGAAATCGGTACAGTTAGAACAGCTGGTGATTTCCTGGTATTTTTGGTTAACTGGTGACCAGTATTCCATGTCGTATTTCTTGGCGGCTGGAGCACCGAGGTCGCCAGCAGCAATGTTAATGACGTGGTATGGCACGCCTAAGCTTTGCCAAATCTCTTCTTCGAGAGCAAGAATCTTTTCGTGAATTTCTTTGGATTGCTCTGGCAAACAGAAAACATACATCTCGAGTTTATTAAACTGATGCACGCGGAAGAGACCACGGGTGTATTTGCCGTAGGTGCCGGCTTCTTTTCTGAAACAGGCCGAGTAACCAGCGTAGAGCAAAGGTAATTTGTCTTCGTCGATGATTTCATCCATGTGGTAGCCAGTAAGTGGCATTTCGGCCGTAGCAATCATAGCGAGATCTTCGCCCTCGATATAGTATTCATCCGATTGATCAGAGGTGCGTGGGTTAAAACCACAGCCCTCAAGCACGCGAGACGAGACCATGTCTGGCACCGTCATAAAGGTAAAGCCGTGCTCCAAAACTTTAGAGAGACCATATTGATACAAAGCATTTTCGAGTAGGGCGAGGCCGCCTTTTAGGTAGTAGAATTTAGCACCGGCTACCTTGGCGCCGCGCTCAAAGTCTACCCAATCACGAGAAATCGCGTAGTCGAGATGGTCGACCGCCTCGGTGCGATGTTCGCCCCAGGTTTTGACCTCTACGCTACATTCTTCGCCACCAAGTGGCACGTCGTCAAAGATAATGTTTGGGATTTTCTTGATTTCGGCATTCAATTTTTCTTCAGCTGCAGACAGTTCGGATTCTAGGCTGGCGAGTTCATTCTTGAGATTTTTACCCTCTTCGATAAGGGCTGCGTCTGGTTTGCCGCCTTTCATTTTGGCAGCAACCTCGTTGCGGCGTTGCCTCAGGGACTCGACCTTTAGAAGGATGGCTTTTCGCTCGTCGTCGAGCTTCAAAACGTCATCGATATTAGTTTTGTACCCCTTTTCTTTGGTCGATTTTTTGACCAAATCTAGATTTTCTCGGATAAACTTTATATCTAACATGGGTATATTATAACATAAAATCAAAAAGTCGTTCCCAGTCTTTTAGGCTAAGATCGGCCGGGCGCGCGTTCTCGTTTAGGCCCAGTTTTTCGAAGATTTCTTTTAGCTCTTCGCGGGATTTTTCGCCGGTGAGATTGGCGATGAGCTTCTTACGCGGGGATGAGAAGCCACGTTTAATCAAAGTGAAGATTTCTTCCCTGATAACTGGCGCTTTTGGCGTCAAAATAATAAATTCGCTATCAACTTTTGGTGGCGGGGTGAATTCTTCCTTGCCCACTACATAGCCGAGTTCAACGTCGGCATTATTTTGCACAAACAAAGATAAGACGGATTGATGGCCATCTGCAGCGGCGATGCGCTCAGCGACCTCTTTTTGGATCAAAATCACGATGCGAGCTGGGCGATGCTTGGCCGTGAGCAATTTTTCGATAATTGGGCTAGTAATGTAATAAGGAATGTTGGCGGCTACCGCGTAAGGGCCGTCGATAGTATCAAGATCAAATTTCAAGAAGTCGGCGTTAATCACCTCGAGGTTTTTACCTGGGAATGAGTTTGGCAAATTATGCGCCAGGCGTTCGTCGAATTCTACCGCTGTTACTTTGTCGAAACGGCGCAGCAGTGAGCTGGTCAAAGTCCCGAGACCTGGACCAATTTCAAGACAGTGTTTGACGTCGCCATAGACGGCGGCGTCGGCGATATCGTCCAAGATAAAACGGTTTTTAAGCCAGTGTTGGCCGAGTGATTTGTTGTTTTTAGCGACCATTACGGTTTGTCCAATCTGTTGCGAGATCAAATTGCTCCGGATTACCAGCCGCAAACGTACCGGTATCATAAATCTTACCAGCGCCAAGCGAGGTTTCAACCACCGAACAACGTGGGTAACGACCGAGGTTAGCAGCAACTAGCACATAGCCGTCGTCGTCCACCTTGGCGCCGTCTTCACGTACGGAATAATGGCCGGAATGGCTACAGCCCTCCCAACCACGCGCCAGGCTCATCACGCCGCTCATATCGAGGTCATAATAAGTCTCTTGACGTTCTACGGTCTGCCCAGAGGAGCCGGTAGTGGTGTAGTAATTGCGGCCCATCGAAGGGGTGAGTGGCCTCTGCTCGATTTTGCTAGCGCCGATAGCAGTGATTTTGGTCACTGGCTCTTTGATGACGCGCTCTGAGACGAGCGTACGCTCAACCTCTTCGCCGTCGACATAAAGCACGTTGTAAACCTTCTCTTTGCGGCCAAGTTCACCCGGCTGGCGCACGGCCATTTCGCCTGGGGCGAGATCAAAATCCTTCACCTTGGTTTCTTCGAACGGAATTTCTTCTTCGATAGTGACATTGCGGCCGCCGTTGCGGATTAAGCGATAGATCGGTGCTACGCCCACCTCGAGGAAGCGGTCGTCGGTAACAAGTTCGATTTCATCGCCGTCATAGACGGTAATACCAGCATCCATCACGATGGATTTCGGGTCGTGGCTAGAGGTCATGATGTATTTTTCGGACCCGCCATCAATCACCATAGCCGGATAAGAACGGTAAATATTGATGTGGTAATTGTCGGCGTCAACGATCTCATCCATGCCCGGCTCGACGGAGTCGGTGGAGTTGATAATGACGTTCATTTTTTCAAGAATCTCACGGACGGTCTTACCAGGGGTAGTTTTAATGATCGTACGCTTGCCGTCATCGTGGATAGTGACATAAATTGAGTCTTTAATGGCAACAATCTCGTAATCTTCGCTTTCAGCAAAAGTTTTGACCTGAGGATTATAAGCCGTTTCAAGAAAAACTAAACCGGTTAAGGCCAACATCAAGGCTATTAGAGAATAATCAAACTTTTTGGAAAGCCTCATATCTTATGATTATACCACAAAACCCCTAAAAAATCCACATTGTGCATGTGGTTTTTAAACTCGCTGATTCAATTTCTAGGTGGTTTAGCCAAACGATAACTCTACACTCTCCACCCGAATTCTGGTATCTCTCAACGTTACCCGAATTCTGATTCTATTTTAGCATATGCAGAATGCCTGTCAACATTGATTTTCATTATTTTTATGGTTTAATTTATGCTGTCGTAACAGGGGTTGTTCGGGTTTTTTACCTTTACTTTTTGGCAAAATATTTTCTACTATTTTTTACATTTTTGGGCATTTTTTATGCTAAAATTTAAGAAAAGTGGAGGAATATGAAAAAGCCTAACGTAGCTAAATGGTTGGATGGTTTTCTTTTGGCCGGGCGCGGTATCTTGCTGGCATTTACTAAAATGCGCTTCGTAATTACCTTTTTGATTGCTTTCTTGTTTTTTGGCACAATGATGAACCTGCTAGCCGGTGGCTTCTCTAAGTTTGCCCTGATGGACTCTTTCCCAATTGCGATGCGCATCATCGGTGATTCGTTTATCCGTATCTTTGGCGTTGGGCAGCCATTCTTCGATTGGCTACCGATCTTTTTGATTTCGGTAATGCAGGGGATCTTGATTGGTCTAATCGTTCTCCTCTGGAATAGCAAGAAAAAATCCGCCAACATCGAGAAGGCCGGTATTATCACCGGACTGATCGCGCTCGGGGCTGGTTGCCCGACCTGCGGCACTACACTACTGACGCCGCTACTTGGCGCGCTGTTCTCTACTGGTGGGTTGGCCGCCACCGGCACTATCTCGACCGTAATTACGATTGTCGCCATCTTGGTAGCAATTTTGTCACTAAAACGCCTCGGAGAGGAAACTTATGTTATGATAATTGATGAAAGATACCGCAAAAAGGAGGAAAAGTGAAAGTTGGAAAAATTGCCCGTATTGCCTGTTTGATTTTACTTGCCGGAGTGTTCGCCTTTGGAATTTATTCAGCAACCCGTAAAACCCCAAACTCTGAAAAGGTTTGGGACGAACGCACCACAGTTGGTTCAATGGATGCCGAGAATTATTTTGTAGTCTATACCGATTTGGTCTGTCCTTACTGTGTCGCCTTCGAAAATGCAATTCTAGAAAACGAAGAAGAATTCAAGAAATATATCGAAGAAAACGATGTTCTAGTCGAGATTAAGGTGACGGATTTCCTCTATGAATTTGGCGAATCCCGGCCGGAAATGTCCCGCCATTCAGCGGTGGCCGCCTACTGCGCCAAGAACGAGGGTAAATTCTGGGAATACTATAGCCACGCCATCAAAACTCTCTGGAATGATTACTTCAAAGATGAGGGTAAATCTGGGTTTATGTTGATGAGCAGACTCGACAAAAGCTACTGGACCGAGCTTGGTAAAGAGATCGGGCTAGGCGAAAGCTTTGAGACCTGCACCAGCACCAACGCCACGATTGAAGAAGTTATCAACAATACTGCCGAAGTCGCCAAAACTATCGACGGCGGCATGCCGTCATTCAAGTTCAACAAATTCAGCTTTACCGGCTTTGATATGTCTTGGGGTTGGGACTACGTCAAATACTACTTCGACAAAGGCTTGGAATCTAAATAATCTTTTTGGCTTCAAATAGTACTGTTGGTACCGCTGGTGGCGGGGTGAAGTCGGTGGATTTTAGTGGGTAACGGATTTTGGTCTGATACTTGGAAATAACCTGCAAACCAAGCTGCGACGTGTAGTGACGATCCGTGTTGAGCAATTTTAGAGCAAATTGTTTCTGCAAAATCAGATAAAATGCCTCTGGCGGGTTGTTTGCTTCGATGAGCTTATGGACAATCTTGGAGCTAAGGTGAAACGGCGGGTTGCTAAAGACTTTGTAAGGCTCTTTCGGCAGCTCAAAATCGAGGAAGTCCTGCTCCACCACCTCGACATTCTCGATGTTATGTCTCTTTAAGTTCTCGCGCAGTTTCCTGGCGGTTTCCTGGTCTGGCTCTATAGCAATCACTTTATTCACGCGGTGAGATAATGCGCTCGTAATCACGCCGGAGCCAGCGCCGATTTCGATCACGAGGTCGCGTTTTTTAAGATTGGAGTGACCAATCAACATCAAGGCTAGCCGAGGCGAGCGCAAGAAATGTTGGGAAAGATTTGGGTTTCGCATTAGATTTTGAGTTCGGTGGTTTCGCCAGTTTCGAAGTCTTTGGCTTTGAGCTCACCAGATTTAGCTTCGTCTTCGCCGATAACGATACCGGATTTAGCAATTTTGGCAGCATAAGTGAGTTTATCGCCGAGTTTTTTGTCGGTAAGGTTAACGTCAACCTTGTAGCCTTTTTGGCGGAGTTTGCCAGCGGTTTCGAAGGCAAAGTCGATCTCGTTTTCGGAAATTGGCGCAATAACGTAGTCGAGCGGCTTAATCATTTTGTCTTTGATGAGACCGCTTTCGTTCAAGACATAGAAGAGGCGGGTGAGACCAATCGAACCACCAACACCTGGCATTAATTGCTCGGTGAAGTTGCCAGTGAGGTTTTCATAGCGACCGCCACCACAGACTGAACCGATTTCGCGGTGTTCTGGCAATACGAATTCAAAGACCGTGCCGGTATAATAATCGAGGCCACGAACAATCTTCATGTCGGCTTCCGGCTGGTAACCTTGGGATTCGATGAGACCGAGAACTTCGTCGAGTTCGTCGACGCCCTCATTGTAGAGTTCGTCTTCGATGCCAAGATTCTTAAGATTCTTGATGACAAAATCCCTTGGGCCGTGCAGGTTGGCAAAGGCAACAATCTTGCTGATTTCGTTTTGGTTGAGACCAGCGGCTTCGAGATTGGCTTTGGTGGTATCAAGTGGAACTTTTTCGGCGTGGTCAATAATGTCGAAAACTTCACCAGACTTGCTATTAAGACCAAGTGCAACTAAAAGACCGTTTAAAATTTTGCGGTTATTAACGCGTGACAGAACAGGGGTGCCAAGCTCGAATTTTTTGAAAGCATCCAGCAAGGTAGTGATGACGTCAGCATCATAAGCAAGTGGCAAGTTGCCGCGGCCAATCACGTCGACATCACACTGGTAAAATTCGCGGAAGCGGCCTTTTTGGGCGCGTTCGCCACGGAAGTTGCGACCGATTTGGGTGACCTTGAATGGAAAAGTCAGATTGCTTTCGTGCTCTACGACGTAGCGCGCTAGCGGCACAGTATGGTCGAAGCGAAGAGCCTGATCCGCCTCGTCGGCGGCCTCAGCGGTCTTCACAACTTTGTAGACCTGCTTCTCGGTGTCGCCACCAGCCTTGGCAAATAGTATCTCGGTGCGGTCGATGGTTGGAGTTTCGATACTAAGAAAGCCATGCGCATGGTAAACTTCCCCGATTTTGTTTTTAAGGTTGTTGAAGGTAGCCTGCTGCTCCGGCAGGAGCTCTTGGGCACCAGAAATTGGAGAAGTATTAATTTTTTTCATACCTAAATTATACCATATCCAAAAATTGTATGTTATAATAGGGATACGTTTTCATGGCTCTGTAGCTCAGTTGGTAGAGCAGAGGCCTGAAGAGCCTTGTGTCGTTGGTTCAAGTCCGACCGGAGCCACCAAGAAAACAAGAAAATAACCCAGAGGGTTATTTTTTGTTTTCTTGCGTGGCGACGGAGACCGAGCTTTAGCGAGGTCCCCGGAGCCATAAAGATTTCCGAAGGAAATCTTTATGGTGGCGACGGCTAGCGAACGAAGTGAGCGTCCCGGAGCCTAATTTTCGAGCATTGCCGCGATGAATTGATTAATCAAAGTGTCGGCAGCGGCTTTATCTTCGTCGGTTGTGAGACCGGCCTTAAACCAGTCGATGACATCCTGCTTGGTTTCGACAAAGCTAAGCATGTAGACAAATTTGTAGGTCGGAGCAAAACTGCCGTTGCTCTTGTGGTCGTAAATACGGGTACGATCTGATTCGCCAGCCAAGGTAGTAAGTTCGTAATCCTGAACGCGCTCTTCGTAATTGACATCTAGTAATGTCTCCACGAGCCAAGCGATAGTTCCAGTGCGGTCCGCGCCGTAGGTGCAGTGGAAGTAAATGTTTTCACCAGCAACGACATCGCGCATGAGAGATTCTAATGCGTTCCTGGTGTCGCTATAATAATCACGTTCGTCGCTTCTCTCTGTGTAATTGAAGTAGTAGTTGCGGGTACGAATGTCTACATAGTTTGACATTCTAGCATCCGAAACGCCCTCACCACGGAGGTCGTATTCTTTTGTGATGCCAAGGCTGACTAGGTCGGTAGCGTTCGCGGAGTTGGTGCGAAGTTTTTCGCCACGCATTAATACGCCATATTTGACATATTTGCCGTCCGTAGTAGTAAGGCCACCAAGGTCGCGCACGTTACGGATGGAACTCGTAGTAATAAAGCGGCGTTCGCCTTCGGCCTTAACGTAACCGTAGATATTGCTGTCGTCATCGGATTCCCAATAGTAGGTCACACCAGGAATCATATTCGTGATTGTGCCGTCGTCGGACCTCGTATACGTGACCAATTCCCCGTCTTTATTTTTAGTATTTTCGTCAGAAATACGGACATTGACTTTGCCATTTACGCCAGTATCATAAGCCTTTGGCTGGTCGCATTTAACAGTACCGCTGGTGTATTTGTATCCGAAATCTGCCGAAACGTCGTCGATATCAGAATTTTGACAGTGGTTGCCTTCGTAATTGTTTTTTAAGCTTGTCCAGAAGTCGACCATGGATGTCGACGGAGTATATCCGGATGTGCTATATGGTACATAATCAATGTTTTGGCTCCAGGTTCCAATATTGTTGAAATAGTCCCTCGCTGCATCGCTTGGAGTATAGAAGGTTTCTACTTCGTCCGACGAATTAGCTTGCCAGTGAGCATAATAAATTAAGTTGTCTTCGGTTGGGGTGGTTTGGGCCGAGACTTGCGCCCCGTTTTCCGGATCAGTGAACCATCCTAGGAAGGTATAGTGCGCCCTGGCGTCGACAGTAGGAAGCTCGCCAATAGCTGCACCCTGATTAATCGAGCGGCTAGATTCGGAGGCGGTGCCACCGTTGGCGTCAAACGTGATGTGATATTTCGGCGTGGTGTTTTGAAGATATATGGTTTTCCCACCATCCTCCTCGACAATCTCGGAGTCAGTTTCTATTTCGTTGATGCGGCTACGACTGGTGTCACTTGCTGTTTCCGATGCGCCAATAGAATAGGCGCCGCCAGTGATGATGCCGTCGTAGAGGTTGTATTTGTAGCCAGATTTGCAAGCTACGCCATACATTGAACCGTTAATGACTGGCTGAGTCTTATCGGCGTAACCGTCTTTTTCGCCAATCGTGAGTGAACCTTTCTCGTTGAATACGGCAATGCCGCCAGAGCCAGATTGAGAACCGGTGGCGTTAGAGGTTATAGTTCCTCCGGTGATTACCATCACGCTACCAGTGGCGCCGTTCGATTCAGCGTTGTGCACCGCGGCTCTAATGCCTGATGTAGTGCTAATGGCGGGATTTCCTGAAATAAACACAGTGCCGCCATTGTTCCAAATGGCTTGCTTTACGGTTGAACCGGAGCCGTCAGCACTAATCGTTCCACCCGTGACGTACAAAGTAGCATCATCATAATTATTGATCGCGGCTTGGTTGGATTTAGCAATGATGGTCCCGTTTTTTACCATTAAAGTAGCATAATTTTCGAACAGCTTATTGGTTCCTCCTTTGCCCGTAACCGTATATTCCTGTAGATCTAGTTCAATGTTTTGGCCAGCCGTAGTAGTGATGGCTACTTCTTCGGTAATATCCTTCAGGACCGTAACGACGGCTTTGACTCCACTGGTCGGAACGGCATCAAATGCGTCTTGCAGAGTATCGTAGTATGCGCCATTGACGCGGGCCGCCTTATTAACTTTCGTCCAGACCGCATATAACGTGACCGGCGCATCAACAACATAATAATTATTAATCTTATTTTCGCCATCCGCAGTGAGAGACCAACCATCAAAGTTGTAGTCTAACACGCCGGTAGCCTCTGGCAATTCGCCAATTTGGCTGCCGCTTTCTACTTCAATTGAGTCGATTGGGTCGCCACCTTGAGTATCAAAGTCAACGGTAAGCATTTCGCCTTGAACTTGTTCGATAAGGGCGAGTGGTACACGGATGGATGGACGCGTTGCATTGTCGCTATTTGTTGGCGGATTACTGGTGGTCATCGCAAGATTAATATTATCCTTACCGGAATGGATGCGATAGTATTTATCGTTATACTCTTTCGCCCATGTGCCACTGCGCGGGCCAACAACATTAGAGACTTTGGCCTTACTAAACGTGGTTCTTTCTAGCGTAAAAATACATTGGTCCATAGCCCCAGTGGCAGAAATATTGCTAGGGCTAATACCGCAAGCCGATATTAAGTCTTCCACGAGCGGGAAGCTAGTAATTCCTCCGTCCTCAAACGGCACGAGGTTCGGGTTGGTCCATTGTTGATTGGTCGGAAGTTTTTCTAGCGCAGGACCATAGTGCACAGAGGTCGAGATGTTCGGTCCATTATCATATCCGCTATAGTAAATCATATCAACGTTTGTCCCGTCGTTAGTCAGCACATAGAAGCGCTCACTATAGTCACCGTTGCCCATCACGTCGCAGTCATAGGCGTCGCCAGCCTTTAGCGATGTGCTATTTGGCAGTATGCCATAAGTAATCTGCTTTATTTGTGTCTCCCCATTGTCGACCATCTCTATTTTTCCGCCCCTAACATTCTGGAAATTGGTGACCGTTGCCGTGCTACAGGACCCGTCAGCCTCGCACGTCTCGGTATGGAGAGTAGTCGCCGCTTTACACACCATCGGAACATGTTCCCACTTGGCATAAAGCGTTATAGTGGCACCATCAGTGGTGGTAAGATTGTTTACTTCGGCTTCATCGGCATAGTCGGTGCCTTCGCCATCGGCCTGGGTGTTCCAGCCTTCGAATGTGTGGTAATCACGGGCAAACCCATTAGCGGTGAGGCTTCGTGCGACGTCATAAGTCATCGACATACTAGCAGTACTGCCGGTGGCGTCGCCGTCGTCGTTCGCGTCAAAGACGATTGTATAAGCAATCGGGTCCCATTGCGCCACGAAGGTAGCTTCGCCCTCGGTGAGCAAGTTGGTAACACCAGCTTTATCGCTATAGTAGCCTCCATCATACGACCAGTTTACGAAGTTGTAACCTTCGCGAGTAAAGGCGTTTTCACGCAAGCCGCAGCCTTCGTCATAAGTACAAGTGGTGTCCGCCATTTCGCCGGTGCCGTTATTGGCATCGTAGTGGATCGTGAAAGTATTTGGCGTCCATTGAGCGTAGAAGTACAAAGTGTCCGGGGTTGAAACAAAGTTGGAAACGTCGGCTTCGTCGGCAAAATTCTGGTCGCCGTCATAAACCCAACCAGTAAAGGCATAACCAGTGCGAGTGAAAGTATTCTTGCGGAGCGTGCAAGTTTCATCATAAGTACAGATAGTATCGGCCATCTCACCAGAGCCAAGGCCTTTTTCGTAATGGATTGTGAATTGAATTGGCGTCCACTGTGCGGTAAAGGTGGCCGTGGTGGCGGTAGAAACGAGATTTCTGATGTCTGCTTCGTTTGCGTAGTCGGTATCGTTATATTTCCAACCGGCGAATGTGTAACCCTCGCGAACAAAGAGGTTGGCGGCCAAGTTGCAGCCAGCATCGTAGGTACAGGTGGTGTCACTCATCGTATTTGAGCCACCGTTAGCTTCGTAATGAACAGTGAATTGGATTGGCGTCCACTGAGCCGTAAAGGTAAGACTCGAAGCGGTGCTGACAAGGTTTGTGACGTCTGCGCCATCATTATAATTCTGTTCGCTATATTGCCAGCCGGCAAAAGTGTAGCCTTCGCGAGTAAAAGTATTCGTGGTAAGATTACAGGTTTCGTCATAAGTACAAGTGGTTGGAGTCATGCTGCCGGAGCCGTCGTTCGGGGCATAGTCAATCGTAAATTCAATCGGTGTAAGCACTGGGCTGATTACGACGTCGCTGGCGACCTGAGTGCTTCCCGAGACAAATGGATTGCCATTGGCGTCTTCCCAGCCACCAAAATCGTAGCCAGTCTTAGACTGCGAAGGAAGAGTAATTGTGTCGCCATAGTTAATAACTTCTTTATGCTCGGTGCCGTTGGCGTCGGTATAGGTAACGACAACTTTGTCGTAGAGACCGTAATTAGTAGAGATTGTGAAACTACTGGTTTGCACGGTGGCGGCTTTGGCGACGGCTGCAATAGCGGCAACCGAGACCACGGCAATAATCACCGCTGCGAGCTTGATGGATTTTCTGTGATTCCTGGCGACCACGACTGCACAAATAATTAAGCCAATCGCAGAGAGCAGCAACCAAACGATGCTGCCTTTGGCCCCATCATTCACGCCTGGCGCACTACCGGTGTCTGGGTAAACCGGGATTTCGTCTGGTTCGTCAACATCGAGATATTTAATAGTAAACGTTACATTGGTGGCCTGCGCGCGAGCATCGACATCGGTGACCTCGGTCGCATATGTAGCTGTGACGACGAGCACTAACTCGCCACCCGCGGCAACCGATTCGCCAACATGATCATCATAATCGTAGGTGATATATGGATTGGTATTGTCGTCTGTGATGGATTCGATGGTATGCTCAACAGAGTCAGCGTTCCTAAGCGTAATCGTGTACTTAGCGGCTTCGTCTACCTGATGGAAAGTAACGCTACCGACGATACTGTCGTCGTCAAAATTCGTGATACTACCAGTAGCAGTGCCGGACAAATCGGTAAGCTCCGCATTTTCAATCTTGAAAATGTTGGACGCCGCAAAAGCGCCGAGGGTCGAGAAAAATGAAAATGCAAAAACTACTGCAAATACCGCAGCTAATCGCTTCGAAAAACGCAGTCGGCTTCGACGACACTCTGTTTGTTTCATTTATAACTCCACTTTTTACATTTTTATTTTATCATGCTCATGAATAAAACAAACTCTTGATTTTTATGCTTTTTATGTGAAAAGAGTTAGCGCTTTAATTTTTGCAACAAAAAAGAGGACCCGGATGAAACCGGGCCTCTTGGGTTAGTCTTTAAACTCAAGTGCTTTTTTGAAGATTTCTTTTCTTAAAATGACGTTGTCTAGAACCACCAAATTATCCGCTTCACCCCTGATGCCAAACAATTTTTCGAGGTTATTTTTAACCTCCGCATCGCTACAATAAAGATAGCTGCGGCCATCTTCAATCGAAATCACATTAATCATCCATTGATCAAAATCGGCAAAAATTTCCGCCAACGTCGCCTCGATCCCGCTGCGGTCAAAGAGGATAATTTGGCCAACCGTTTCAGGCAAAAGTGGGCTAACGAATTCGCTTTTAATATCGCTCAGGATTGCGCCCTTCAAGTCTTTTGCTTGTTCCCTTTCGCAGGCTAGGAAATATTCCTTATACCAATCATCGCTAATGCCGCCAATTTCGAGCAGTTTTTTGTAGGCTGCACGGTCGCGGTCGGTGGTGATTTTTGATTTGAAATTAATCGTATTGTCGAGAATGCCGGCGATAAGCAGTTTGCAAAGTTCAGTATCTAGAAGCTCGGTCTTGCCGGCGGCGACGAATTTTTCAAAAACCTGCGTACAGACCGCGCCAACCATTTCAATTTGGCTTTTAATTGCTGGGCGCGCCGCCCAAAAAGCTTCGTAGCCCGGATGGTGGTCTAAAATTTCAACGACCTGATCTGGGTTAACGAAAGTGTCGAAAAAGTCTGGATTCGATACATCGAGCACAATAAATTTAGCTGACGCCATATCGACTGGCGTGTCGAGCTGATGATTTTGCAGCATCGGCGGCACGGAGCCGTTAATCTTGGCGGTCGAAACGGCCAAAACTTCTTCGCTGGCCGTCGCGCGCAGTAGTTCGCGGTAGGCAATCATGCTGGCAAAAGCGTCAATGTCTAGATATCTGCGGCCAGCAGTAATTACAATCATAGCGCCTCGTCGACTTTAATCTTGGCCGGAGCCTCAACTTCAACTTCGGTTTCGGTCTTAGTTTCGGTTTCAGTTGGTTCTTCAGTCTTAGTTTCGGCCGGGGCTTCTTCGGCGGTGTCGATTTCGATTTGGCCAATGCCACCATCAACATCGACAAAGTTGTCGCCACTACCAAAGATTGAGCCATCAGCAGCGCTGACGCCATTGAAGGTAATGCGGCCAATTCCCTTGTCGACTTTCACCGCGTAGGCGGAGTCTGGGAGGAGTAGGTCGAGTTTAACGGAGCCAATGCCGGCGTCGATTTTGCTATCGCCAGTAAGCGCCGAGCGAACCTTAGCTTCGCCGACGCCAAGATGGATGTCGGCATTTTTAATAGCACCGTCTTGAATTTCGAAGCGGCCCACGCCAGCGTCAACTTTGGCATGGTTGGTTACGGTGAGATATTCGAAAATGGTTTCGCCAGCGCCCAACTCGAGCTCGAGCTCGCCCGTGGTGAGCTTTTCGACGACAATCTTGCCACCACGGTCACCAATACCTACAGCCTCAAATTCGAGGTCTTCCGGCACAGTGACGGCGATTTTGCGATTGGGGCGGTTGAAGAAACCTCCTTTTTTAATGTCTTTAATCACCAATTTGTTGCCGTCTTTTTCGATTTCGACGCGAGAATCTTCAGCGGTAGCACCAAGTTCTTCGCCTTTTTTGATTTCGAGCTCGGAAAAGTTGAGGCTAATGCTGAGGCATTTTTCGTAGCCGCTACAGTCGACCGGCGATTCCTTGGAGCCGCCACCGATCAGGCCAATCACGCCAAAAAGCGCTGCGACCGTCGCCACGATACTAGAAATAATGACGAAGGCTAGGAAATAAGCTAGCGCGTAGGCGAGGCCCTTAATGGATTTTTGCGCGGTATTCATTTGATTTCAATCCCGCCAAACATGGCTGAACCGTTAACAAAAATGGTCGGGTTCTTTTCGCTAACTTCTTTTTCGTGTTTGCTCTTGACACCGCCAAACAGGGCGCTTGACTTAACTTTCACATTGACGTTTTCTGGAACGAGGATGTCAATTCCGCCAAAGACGGCACTAGCATCAATCACGGCATCTTCTTTAATGATGGCCTCGCGAAGGTCTAATTTGAGCCCGCCAAAAACAGCGCTGAGTTTTTTACCGGTGAATTTTTCGCCTTTCATGTCGACATTTTGGCCAGAGAAAATGGCAGAAACTTCAGCATCATCAATCTTGCCGCTGAGGTTTTTGATTTCGGTATTAAGTTGTTTATTAAAAGCATTTTTAAAGATAAGCGAGAGGCCAATAATGACGATGATGGCCGGGACGAGCAATTTCCAGAGAAGGCTAAAGTCGATAATGTCTTGGCAAGCCAGAAGGAGCAAAACGCCCACGAGCAAACCGATGAGGTTGCCGATACGATGGCCTTTTTCGGTGATGGCGCAGATAGCACACGGAATGATGATAAACAAGGTCCACCAACCATCAAAGAATATGGTGTCGAATTCGATTAAGCCGGCAGCTTTGCAGCCGAGCAAACCACCGATGATTACTAATACGATCCCCCACAAAATACTTTTCATGTTTTTCTCCTTTACGAGACAATTATAGCATAAGAAATGAGCCCGGACATCGCTTGGATCCGGGCTCTTAGTGGTGAATACAGGCGAAAAACGCCTTCGAGAAAGATTCGACGAGAGCCAGAGACTTCGTCATTGCGCGCGCCTCATCTTGGCTTAATGTCTCGTCGTCCACCGGCATCGATCCGGCAATTTTTTTGGTTCGAGCCCAAACTGGGATCTCTACGCCAGGTCTATTTATATACAGGCAGGCGCGATTTGCGAAACCAAAATATTGTTCGTACGAGCCGATTGCCAGACTTGGCGAAAGGCGTATAATCCCAACCGAAAGCTTGTCCCGCTTCAAAAGTCCGGCGATTACCGAATAGCCATCCGACGTCTTCTCAATTTTGTTGAATTCACCCTGTTGATCAACGGCAACTACCGTTGAGAACTTCTTGCCATCATTATGTTCGATAGCAATGCTTACGAGCTCATCCATCTACTTCCCCTCCTTCGTCTCTAGATAAGTTCCCTTTTATCATAACACAATATAAAAAATGAGCCCGAGTTTTTTACTCAGGCTCCGAGAGTTTAGTTGATGTGGCGAAAGCTATTTTTAGCGGCCAGCATGACGCTGGTTAAGTACGAACGCTCCTGAAGATCGGCGTCATCATAAGACATAATCTCGACGTCCCGCGGGACATATTCGATGTCTTCTTTGACTCCAATTTCGACATCCCATTCGTATATGCAATCCGTAATGTTGATTACGGCTTCGCAGTTTCCGCCGATTCTGCCGGCATACAGCTCTTGCCCGCCGTCGCGCGATAAGCCATTCATGTAGTAACGCACACCAAAGGCGATCTTGCCGTCTTTGATAATGCCGGCTACCAGGATGTGCCTAACGCCGCCAATGAGCGTCTTTGTTACCTTGTAAAACTCCCCGTCTTCTCCGACGACTACCACCAATGGAAAAGTCCCGCTTCTTCGTTTTACGGTGATTTCCATAGTCTTATCCATTTTGATCACCTCCCTTGCCTCCAAGATATGAATAAGCCTTACTAATGTTATAACATTTTTTTCGTGAAATTTTTCATTTTTGTGATATAATAATTGAAGCGGGCGGTTAGCTCAGTTGGCTAGAGCGCGTCTTTGTCGTAGACGAGGTCACAGGTTCGACTCCTGTATCGCCCACCATTTTTTAAAAATTGTGATATAATTATCACCGCCTGGGTCGGTAGCTCAGCTGGTTAGAGCACGGGCCTTTTAAGCCCGGTGTCGAGGGTTCGAGCCCCTCCCGACTCACCAATTTCTGAAAGAAATTGGTGAGCTAGCGAGTACGTCAGTACGAGCGTCCTCACCAATAAAAAGAAGCCCTTAGGGCTTATTTTTATTGCTAATTTTACAATAATGCCTCTAGATCCTTTTTCTCATATTTATTATGGCCTTTTGAGCTCTTTTTATATTTCCAACACTTAATTGCATCGTCAAGCGTTTTATCTTTATTATCGTTAAAGAAATCTCTTATATAAGTATTGTATT
>JAZRPR010000003.1:0-65145 GCA_045649305.1 Candidatus Nanosyncoccus sp. | reverse complement strand
TCATAACGTTGTCGCCGAAAAGTAAGAATGGCAGAGCGCCAAGCACGCTGATGATGGCGGTTTTGCGGACGCCGATCTTGTCGCACAAAATACCACCGAGACCTTTGCCGATGCCCATGAACGAAAATAGCAGGATGGTCTGGAAAGTACTCTTGTTCCAGGAAGTTGGGATGCCGTAGCCCATGTAGCCGCGTACGATGACAATAAACACCGCAGCAACGATTAGCAGTCCAGCCGATACGGCCGGATTGGCGTAGTTGAAATTCTTGCAAGGATTTTTGTCTTTGGCGGTCTTTTTGCGATATTCTTCGGCGATATGGATGAATGGAATGGCGGTAGCTGCGAGAGTTAGAATGACCCAGAATGGGGCGAAGTTACCAAGCAATCTACCAGTAATGACGCCGAACGAACCGCCAGCCACAAAGATAGCGCTAGGGGCAATTTTGCCGTTCGATGAGCGCAAGGTGACTTCGGCGCCTGCTACGTGCATACAAGCATTACCAAAGCAGATGAGTATGAGCGGTAGGAATATTGAGAGCTGCGGCAAAAGCGCAAAAATAGCTAGGCCAACCATCATTGTCAGCATGCCGATTATCCCGAACGGAATTTTATCGAACTTGTCGCTAAGGTGGCCAATTAGGGATTGCGGTACAAATGCAAACGCGTCATAGACAAACGGGATCGTCCAGGCCAGAATACTGTCGCCGATGTAGGAATAAAGAAAATAGAAGCAAAGCACTTCGGTGACGAAATGGATGTAGAAATAAAGAATTCCCGACGCACTTCCCTTCATATATTTTTATTTTAGCATAACTTTTTTTGCACGGAAGTATGATTTTAACAAAAAACCGGCCCCTTAAAAGGGCCGGTTTTTAAGACTTTAGTAGTCGGTGCCGGTGTAGTTTTGGATATTGCCCAAGATCTCTCCTAGTTGTTTGGCGTCGTCATTGAGCCATCTTTGCTCGTATGCGTCATCGCCAGGAACCGTAATATCGTGTCGCTCATGCCATTCTTTGTCGAAGACTTGAACATAAATTTCTTTGTCCCCGTTTACAGTGCCAACATATTTGCGATTTGTAGCATCTTCTGGGACATTTTCGAGGCCATCGAAGATTTCAATTTCGGCAAGACCGTATTCGTTGCCTTCTTTGGTGGCGAAGCTTGGAGTATCGTCGCAGTCATCGCCTTCTAGACAAGTATGATACCAGAGACGGAGCCTGCGGAGGCCGCCGTAGCCTTCTGTATATTCGTAGTCTGTGACTCTACCGCCCCAGCCATCGAGACGGATAAACAGTTCTTCGAAGAGGAAATACCAAGTATCATTGTTAGGATCTTGCGAGAAAGAGATTTTGCCATCATATTTTGGCTCATCTTTCTTTGGCTCGTCCTTTTTTGGCTCATCCTTTGGTTCTTCTTTGGTGGTTTTGCCGGAAGTGATCGTGCGGCCAAGTAGGCTGGTCGAGCCATCTACAAAGAATAGGTAGCAGAGGCCGCCACAGCCAATGATGGCAAAAATAGCGAGGACAATGGTAGCGATTTTCCATCCGGTGCCACACTTAACTTTGGTTTCGCTCGCAGTTACCGGAGCGCTGACGGCTTGAATTTTGTCTTCGAGCGTTTCGGATTTGTTTTCTGAGGTTTCGTTCATTTAAAAAATACTCCTTATGGCTTTATTTTAACATAGGAGCGGAAAAAACTTCAATATAATGAAGTTACTTACTCTAAACCTAAAAGCTCCTGCAGTTTGCAGGGGCTTTTTTCTGTGTGTTACAATCGTCGTATGAGACTATTTCTAACTAGCCACGACTTTGGCGACTATCAAAATGAATTACTTAGCTTAATGGGCTCAGGGCGTAAAGCGCTAATTATCACAAATGCTCGCGATTATTATCCGGACGAAAAAAGAGCGTCCGATGTGTCTAGCAAATTAGCAGTGATGATGCAAGCGGGTATCGAGGCAAAAGAGCTGGATCTTAGGGCATATTTTGGCAAGCAAGATGAACTAGCCGCATTTGTCGATTCTTACCAGCCGGATTTGATTTTTGCGATTGGTGGGAATGTGTTTCTTTTGGCGGCGGCTTGCCATTTGAGTGGTTTTGATGAGATTGTTCGAAATGATTTAAAACAGGACAAATATGTCTACGGAGGCAACAGCGCCGGAGCCATGTTGGCAGCCGACACTTTGAAATATTATGGCCACGATCATCTTATGCCAGAAGCGGTACCGGAAATCTATGGGGTAGACCCTATATATAGTGGGCTTGGACTAATCGACCAATATATTATCGCTCACGCTGATATCCCGGACCATGCCGAAGCGACCAAGCTCTATCAAGAACGTATCGAAAAGGCCGGCCTTAAGGCTTTGCTGCTAAACCAAAGAGCAGCTGTCGTCATAGATGGAGGCGACCAAAAAATACTTGGTCAATAATTATTGATAATAAATTATCTCGTAGGTTACGCCGTCGATTACTTCGGTGACTACCGAGTCGATACCGACCGATGTGGCGCCAGATTCGGTTGCGGTGATGTGGCTGGCGTTGTTGACTGCGGCCGTGCCGCCTCTTAACGTACCATCAAACATCGAGACGTTGACACTGGTATTGAGGCCGTAGGTCGCACCTTGGAGGATTGGGGTAGTTCTATCCGCTACACCGTCTTCGACGCCGATTACCGCCGTACCACCCTCAACTTTGACTGCTTCTTGACGGGTTGAGATAATAGTGCCGCCCGTGATTATCAATTGGCCGTTACCGTGGTTTTGCACCGTAGCACGAGCGCTGGCCGTTGCGCTGATGTATGCACCATCACTAATCACTAGTTTGGCGCCGTCATTGTAAATACCTTGCCTTGTGCCCGTCGCTATGATGCGTGCGCCATTTCCGATTGTGAGCTCGCCGACGTCTTCGTTGTTAAATACACCGGCGCTGGCGGCAGATGAAACTGTACCGTTTATCACTGTTAATTTGCCGCGGTTCACGATGACTGGTCTGCTGGTTGTGACATCGTTGCTAAGCGTGAAGCCGTTCAAATCAAGCGTGATGTCTTTGTTGCTATCTACTAATATGTCATGTCCCTTAGTATTATCAAGTAGAGTGATTGTGTCTCCCGTGTTAGCTTCATCGATACAATCCTGCAGGTCGCCGTGTGTATTGCCATTATTAATACTACATAGAATCAACTCGTCATTCCAATAGGCATAAAGTGTGATATCGCGGTTAATTATGATGTTTTCATCATATTTCTCGCCCGTACCATCGACACCGCTATACCAGCCAATGAAGTACAAGCGACCGTCTTGCGTATCTACATGGTTCGGCATACTTGGCAGTTTATCGCCAAGCTTGCTGGAGCTAATGACCGTAACATCTGATGGATCCGAAACGACGCCTCTAGCGTCAAAGCTGACGGTATGTTTATTTGCGCCAGTGTCACCGACTTTAATGTAGATATCCGTCATAGTGGCGTCAATATAACGCATTGGTGTCCCGTCGTCTTTGGCAGCGGCGCCAAACCAAGCGTTTACGTCGAAATAGTCTGAAGTGCCATTGATGTCCTGCAACAAGGTAAACGCTCCGCCATTGACCGAATAGTAGATTATGCCGTCTACTCTCGTGACTACGACCTTTACTGGCGTCGTGTTCGCGAAGCTGGCAGCTTTCTTGTCGCTAGTACCATTTGCGGTGATGGTTTCTGTGATTTCGATTTTATTTCCGCTCTTACGAACTACTATGCCAGGCCAGTGTCTGCTTTCATTTTCTAATTTAGAATTAAAGAAGGTTGCTTGAGAGGAAGTATCCGTTCCTTTATATTGGTGGTCTGAGTCGTAGGCTGTAATGGTGAACCCAACTTCAAAATCCTTTTCATAATTCGTGGAGTCGTAGAGTTTGTAGCCGGTATCGATATATTTGTGCGTGCCATCTGCCCAGTCAGTACCGCCCGCTACACAATTGGTGCCGGTAATATAGCCATCGCCAGTACCCTGCTGAATGTCGTAGCCATGGAATACACAGGTGCCGTCAATCCTGAATACATTTTGCATGGCATCTTCTGTCCATTGAGCGTAGAGCATAACAACGCTACCACCAACATTTGTGAGATCTGTAGAAATCAATTCTTCGTCCGCATAAGATGTGCCGTTACCGTCTGCACTAGTATTCCAGCCATTAAAGTAATACCCCATATAGGTATATGTGTTTGTTGTTAGTGCTTGGGAGACGCCAGATGTAAATTGTTGGTTTGCCATTGAGCCAGTGCCGCCGTTTGCATCAAAGGCGACTTGGTAGTGTTTTTCGATATCTAGTGATACCGTCAAGGTTTTACTCTCGATATATTTAGCTTGAACGGCGCCAACACACAAAAAGCCTAGTACTGCTGCTAGAGTTCCAGATATGAGGCGGCGCCTTCTGATCATAGTCGTGGGTCCTCCTGCGTGAATACCACTTCAATCGACATGCTGACACTGCTCTGGGTGACGTTTGCCGTTGGCTCCGCTGCTAGGGTTAATGTATGTACCCTGGTATTGCCTGGTGAACTATAATCTAGGGCCGCGCCAGTATTTGTGAAGATAACCTCGCCGCTGACTGGTGTTACCATGTCGCTAGCGGACGAGATGTCTAGGCCGATTTTGACGTCAGCTGGGATATTGGATACTTTGATGCTATATGTACTTGATACCTCTGAATTATTCGTTACCGTGAGGGAGTAAGACTGTGAAAGGCCGCCGGCGTCTAGCGTCATACTGCCACTGCCGGATGAAGAGAGGGCAACATCCCATTCGGCGATATGCGCTTCGCCGGTTCTAGAAATTGGAGTATCGGTCGACATCTTGGCCGAACTCACCCCGACAATCATTAAACAACATACGAAAGCAACTGGGATAGCGCGGCGGTGTAGTGGTTTAAGAATTCTGCGCTTCCTCATCCTACACCTCCTCGAAGTTTATTTTAATTTCTAAGCTATATTCGGACGCCATTTTTTCGCCGATCTCCGTGTCTAGCGCATCGCGGCCGCTTTCGTATGGCCATTCCCAATCTAGGGTGTAGCTGTCTACGCCGTCCATCGCAAGTTCTTTGAATGCCGAAGCGAGTTCGCTTGCGCTGACCCATGTGAAATCGTTACCGACGATATAATTACCGGCACGCTTGAGGCGGTAGCGCATGTTGATGGCATACTCCGAATCTTCTGTGAATTCGATGTTGTAGCGAATCGTATTTTCCGTCTCATTGTGTACCTTGAAATCATAAGAATTAGATACGCCAGGCGCAATCTTGTTCGTGTATTCAAAGGTGGCATTTTCGAAGATTTTCAGAGTCTTTTGATAGGTATAGCGGCCGTTTTTATCGTCGACGTAAACGATCCCCTCTCGCTCGACGTCGGTGTCGGTATCGCCGTTAATTTTCTTCTCTTCACTGTTGTCCGCTTTTCTTCTGCCAGGCGTAACATGTGGGATGAAGTCGTCCTCATCATCATAACAGCTTGAGCCGTTCCAATTTCGGCAAATAATGCCAATTCGAATGTCGAACACGTCGACGTGACCCGTTGGGATCTTGCTTGGTTTTAAGAGGAGCCACAACAAAACGCCGACCGTTATCAATAATAAGATTACGGCCGTGAGCAGAATTCTATTATTATTCCTTCGCTTTTGTCTCTCCATTACTCCACTAATCTTTCTTTAGCCCCCACATGGAAAATCAATACAATTCATTACCCATGTGGAGGCTAAAAGTCTCCACAAAATAACTACTGAGCAACTGGCTGAAGTTGAATGCCGGTTATATCAAAAGTGATAGTCATAGTACTGCCAGCTGTGCCATCCGTCGTATCGATAGCGTCGTATGCCGCAGTGCTCGGATTGTCTTCGTAAGGCCAGACCCAGTAGATCGTAACGGGCGTAGCGGCTGCCTTCGGAGCCAAAGTGCCCGTTACTGGATGAGTGCTATCAACCTCAGTATTACAACTCGAATCCGCACATAGTTTTAGGTGTGTTGGTTTGCCTGTAGCGGACGGTGTAATTTCGTATCTAATGCCAACCTCGGAAGTCGCATTAGAAACCGAAATCTGACATTCACCAGATGTGCCAGGTGCGATCTTGCCATTATCGAGAGTGGCCGCGGTGTACGTCTGCGTAGGGTCGCAGGTAACAACACCGCCATCCGTGTTATCTGTCGTGAACGCCCACTTTGCAACCGTAGCCGTACCGGTCTTGGTGATCGACGAGATATATTTTGCGTAAACTACGGCAGCCAAACCAACTACGGCGATACCGCTTACGACAAGCGCCGCGACGAGCGCGCGTTTCTTTTTATTCATTTTTTCCTCCACTTACTCCACACCAGGAGTATTATTGTTTATGTTTTGATTATATCATAAGCACAAAGATTTTTTAAGAAATAAATACAATTTTTAGTAGATAAAAAAACACGGGAGAAGTCTCCCGTGTTGAGAATGGCATTCACTGATATTTTTCCTTTACAAAGGCTATAGCCTCTGCAATCGAATTGTTGCCGTAAGTTTCCTCGTAGATAAGCCTACAGTGCTCTGGATGTTCGACAACATATTGCCTAACTAAGCCAAGTTTTTTGTCCGGTCCAGAATGCAAGATTTTTTCAAATTCTTTATCCGTCAAGGTCGCTTTTGTACGTAGCTCATACCCACCTTTTATTACTGGAACTGGCTTCTCTAGATAAAGAATCAACGACGGATTCTTGTGCGGCAATCTTTCTGACAGAAACAGAATAGTTTCGATGTCTCTGTTGCCCACTATGAACAGTAACTCTTCTGAAGAAATACGGTCTTTGATGGCCGTAAGTAGTAGCTCGTCGTCCCATTTACAGCCGAGTCTTAGTTTCATATTCTGCGCCCAGCCTTCGAAAGAATTAAAGCCACTTTCATTAAAGAGAGTCCGTATAAGTGGTCCACAATCTATAATTCTGGCGTTAAAACTTTCGAGCATGGCAGTTGCGGTATATGTCTTTCCGACACCATGATACCCTGAGAAAAATACAATCCCCTCGGGCACCCTCTTTCGTTCTCTGGACATAGATAGCGTCACCTCCCCTTAACGTAATCTCGTTGCTAAATTGCCAGAATGCCAATCCTATGTCCTATATTATAGCATATTTTGCAAGTTTTCACAAACATGCTCATAGTCATCAAAATAATTAACTTGTCGTTTGCTGCAACCAATTAACTATATTCTTGATTATTGACGGTATTCGTTTAATACGAAGTCTATATCCTTGTCGCCACGTCCGGAAAGATTTACTAGGAATGCTTCTCCTGGATGGCTTGGGGCCATTTTCATAGCTAGCGCTAGCGCATGAGAAGACTCTAAAGCAGGGATTATTCCTTCGGTTTTTGACAGTTGGTAGAATGCACCAATCGCTTCCTCGTCATTTATTGTTTCAAAATGGACTTTGCCCAATTCTTTAAGGTATGCCAATTCTGGCCCAAGGCCCGGGTAGTCAAGGCCGGATGCAACAGAGTATGCAGGGTGCGGAGTTCCATCTTCGTTGGCCAAAGCTAAACTTTTAAACCCACTCATCGTACGGTACTCGCCATATGTGGCCGTTGCCGCATGTTCCCCTACCCGCTCTTCTTCCCCGTTCTTCATTCTGCCTAATGCCTCGGCTGCAACAAGTTCGACATCTTCCTCTTCAAGAAAACCGCTGAATAGCCCCATAGCGTTAGAACCGCCGCCGACTACAGCTATTACTTTGTCGGGCAGACTATTATTAGTCATTTCCTTAAACTGTTCTTTGGCTTCTATTCCGACAATAGACTGAAAATCTCTAACCATTTGGGGAATTGGAGCTGGCCCGAGTGCAGAACCAATTGGATAAAAACATCGCTTGTAGTCCTTTTCGTACGCCGCAAAAGACGCGGCTGCGGCATCTATTAATTTGCCAGCTCCATCTTCGACCACAATAACATTCGTGCCCATTATTTTCATACGATCAACGTTTGGTGCCTCTTTTTCCGCATCAACTTTGCCCATATAAATATCACATTCCATGCCAAAGTATGCTGCGGCGGCGGCCATTGCGACACCATGTTGACCAGCGCCGGTGTCAGCGATAATTTTTGTTTTGCCCATCTTTTTGGCTACTAAAGCATACGCCATAGCGTGGTTTAATTTATGGGCGCCAGTGTGGTTAAGGTCTTCGCGCTTTAAATAAATGGCAGCTCCGCCGAGTTTATCACTAAGATTCTTAGCATACGTAATTGGCGTTGGGCGGCCCTGATAATGTTTTCTTATATATTTTAGTTCATTGATAAATTCAGCATCGTTTCTTATTTTTTGATAAAAATCATTTATTCTTTTAAATTCCTCATCCATTTCTGGAGAAAGAAATCTGCCCCCATATTTGCCATAAAACCCATCTTTGTCTGGATAGTCTTTTATTGAATATTTCATCCTTACTTTTCCTTATTTAATAAATAATCGACTAATTGTTGTTTTGCATTGCCCCAGTATTTGTTGGACTCTTCATAATTTTCATCACGAATGGCACTAATTGTCCTAGACTCGCCATCGGGAATAAAGAATTTATCTACCCAGCGACTACTTTTGCCAGACTCTTCCATAGCAATCGTGCCTTCGCTGCCGCCAATAAATACTTTTGGTTCCTTACCTGGTTCACAATAGGCCCAACAATGCTCAATCTTTGCCTTACGGTTAGTTTCATCTTTGAGCATATGTAGAAATTTTTCTACGCCAATCTGCCTATCAAAGAACTTGCTATATGGGCCAGGTAGCCCACCGAGCGCATCGGCGTAAAATCCGGCATCAGATTTTACAACCGCTTTTCCTAATCGATTTGCGGCATCCTTAACCGTATAAGCGACCACTTCGGCGCACGTTGAGGCTTGTATTTCCACCGGTTCGAAATCCGGATTTAGTATTTCGACCTCAAGACCATATTTTTTCCCGAAGAACTCCTTAGCTTCTCGCATTTTGTCTGGATTTGACGTCAAATAAATCATCTTGCTCCTTTCTTTATTTAACTTTTTCAATAATTTGATATTTACCGTTATGAATATCTGTGACAAAAGTTTTCATATCTAGTCTCCTGAAAATATTTTCGGCTTTGTTTATATCTTTGGTGATTATGCAAAATCCAGGACCTGCCGTAGAGAGAAAAATAAAGTCTATATCGTTATCGTTTCTTAGTGGCCTCATCTTTTCCGCTAAATCGACGATGCCAGGATATGCATAAGAACAGTTTTTTATACTACCCATATCCCAGCGATAGTCAAAAATAAATTCCTTCATCGGTTTGAAATTTCCATCCACTAACTCTGGGATAGCGTCGTTCAAGAGTCTATATGCAATTTCTTTTGAGTAATCCATACTGGCTTTCTTAAAACTTTCTGATGTCATAATTTCATCTGTGATCAATGTGTTAGCGTCAGGGTGCAAATATTGATTTGGGATGCCGAAAACGATTTTTAAATCTTTTGGCAAATCTACCCTTACTATGGGTACTGCTCTACCAGTCATAATGATTAGTCCACCAGCATAATGCCCGCAGACTCCAGAACCACCAACCGATTGTACGAACACAAGATGCTCGTTATCCCCATCTATTTCTTCGGCATGATTGCCGGCAAGGTATCTAATCAAGTCCATTGGCTTTATCGGGTTATTGTATAATTCATTAATCGCAGCACCTACGCCCTGTATAGCTGACGCGCTCGAACCTAGGCCGCAATGCCTTAGATCCAGGCTCGCGTCTATATTAATGGAAAAACCAGTAGTTATGTTTAGGGCTTTCTGCATTAGCATAGCAGCATGCTTGACCAAAACTGTTCGACCATAATTGCCGGTAACAATAATAGCATCATCTTCTCTTGGCTCTACGGTAATTTTTTTGCATATATTAACACAAAAATTAATCTGTCCTGTTGGAAAAATATTATCTTTTGGTTTTATACTATATAATTTTCCAGGATCGGTACAAGCGGCATCCAGCCTAGAAGGGTATTTAATGGTGATCTTTTTAAAAGGGGGTTCAGAAACCGGTCTTTTAAACTCGACTAATACATCGCCGACGTTGATAACCTGTGGCTTCTTCTCCATTAGGTAAGATTATATCATATTTCTTATTCATCGTCCATTGTAGCATCGGCACAAATAGTTTTTTGGATGCTCAACAGAAAGTTTCCCATAAAAAATCGGCCAAAATGCCGATTCATTTATAATTTGGTGGATCTTACTGGGCTCGAACCAGTGACCTTACGAATGTGAATCGTACGCTCTAGCCAACTGAGCTAAAGATCCATGGCACTATTATAACACATTTTTAGTATAATATAGGTATGGCAAACTTGTTTTTGATGACTGGACCGTGTGGGGCCGGCAAGACGACGCTCGCGACAAGGCTTGCAAGGGAGCGTAATTTGCGCCATCTTTCGATTGAAGATTTTTATGCTGTATTTTTTGGTTCCGACCTAATTCACAAACATCGTGAACGGGTTTGGGAGGCTTTTGCAATCGCCATTCGCACCGCCATGGAGGACGGAGCCGACATTTTGGTCGACACTAATTCTCCATCTCGCGCCGATCGCGATTGGTTTATCGAACGCTTCCCGGATTACACCTTCCATTTGATTATCGTACGCGCCAAAAAAGAGCTCTGCCTCCAGAACAATCGTGCGCGCGCTCGTAAAATTCCAGAAGACGAGATGGAGGCGATGTTCAAGCGTCTAGAATCGGTCTCGGAGGATGAGATGAAAAACTATGAGACAGTAGAATTATTTGAGAATCTCGACAATAGTGGCGTGAAGTTTGTGAAAAACCTTAAGTAGCTATATAATATACTCATGGATTTGACAAAATTACATACTGAACTTGATGAACTGGAAGCTTTTTTGGCTAGGCCGGATGCTTTTTCGGACCCAGACTTCGCCAACAGGGGTCGTAGAGCCGCCGAAATTCGTGCAATTTTGGATACTAACGAAGAACTAACGAATGCTCGTGCAAATCTAGAAGAAGCTAAAGCACTCGCGAGCGATCCGGAGCTTGGCGAATTGGCCCGTGCCGACGTCGAGCAATTGACTTCTAAGATTCCGGAGCTCGAAGCCAAACTCGAAGAAATGTTACTACCGCACGATCCAGCCGATGACAAACCGGCTATCCTCGAAATCCGCGCCGGTGCCGGTGGCGACGAGGCTTCATTATTTGCTGGTGAGCTTTATCGTATGTATGTGAAATATGCCGAGGGTCATGGATTAAAGGTTGAATTGATTTCGCAAAACGAAAACGAGGCCGGCGGCATGAAAGAAGTGATTTTTAAAGTTTCGGGCGACCGTGCCTACGGCCAACTCAAGTTTGAAGGTGGCGTGCACCGCGTACAACGCGTGCCAGTTACCGAATCTCAGGGCCGCATTCATACTTCCACTGCGACCGTCGCTGTACTCCCAGAAGCTTCGGAAACTGACCTTGAGATTAAGCCGGAAGATCTCCGTATTGATATTTACCGTTCTGGTGGCCATGGCGGTCAGGGCGTTAATACGACCGACTCTGCTGTGCGTATCACCCACCTTCCGACTGGCCTCGTGGTAGCAATGCAGGATGAGCGTTCTCAGCAACAAAACCGCGTGAAGGCAATGAATATTCTCCGTTCGAGACTCTTAGAGCGCAAAAAAGCCGAGGAGCAGAAGAATGCTTCTGAGGCTCGTAAATCTCTGATTGGCAGCGGCGATCGCTCTGAAAAAATTCGTACTTACAACTTCCCGCAAGACCGCATCACCGACCATCGCATCCATTACTCCCGTTCCAACGTGCCAGCGGCGATGGATGGCGACATTGATGATTTAGTGACGGAGCTGACCAAGCATGAACGTTCGCTCATGGCTGAAGAAAAGTAAAGCTTCGATTGGCTCGCTTGATGCAGAATTAATTTTGGCCCATGTGCTAGGCCAAGACCGAGTGTTTTTGGTGGCGCACGATGATGACGAGTTAACTCCGGCCCAGCTTGCCGAGGCTGATGAATTATTAAAGCAGCGCGCCGAGCATGTACCGCTTGCCTATCTTACTGGCCACAAAGAATTTTATGGCCGAGACTTTATCGTTAACTCAAATGTTTTAATTCCCCGCCCCGAAACCGAGGGAATTATCGACATCGTCAAAGAGTTAAAACCGCGCGAAGTGCTCGACATTGGCACCGGTTCTGGCTGCATTGCAATTACCGTTAAGTCTGAGCTGCCAGAAGCGAAGGTGCGCGCCGTCGATGTCAGTGAAGCGGCTCTTGAGGTGGTCAGTCAGAATGCCGCCAGGCTAGGCGTCGACCTAGATGAGCTGGTAATTTCTGATCTCACAAACAATATTGATCTTGGCGGCGTCGATTTAATTATCGCTAATCTTCCCTACGTAAATCCGGATTGGGATTTCTTAAGCCCAGAAATCAAAAAAGAGCCTAGCCTTGCTCTCTATGCCGACGACAATGGCCTTAGCCTCATCAAAAGGTTGCTTGGTGAACTGTCCGCCAAAGACCATCATGGTTATCTGCTTCTAGAATCTGATATCTCTCAGCAGCCGGCAATTATTGACGCCGCTAAGCCGCAGGGTTTTGAGCATCAAAAAACCGCGGGATTAATCACGGTCTTCAAGCGTTAGTTAATATTGAAGATTGGGTTGCTGCACCAAATCAAAATCACGGCAATCACAGCCACACCAAAGAGGATTGGGGCGGCAACATCGGAGAACTTGAATTCTTCTTCGCGACGGAAAATAGCCTGACGTACGGCGCTAAAGATAAAAGTAAAGATCGTGAGGATAATTGCGAGCTGTGGGATGCGCACGCCAAGGAAGGAATACGAATAAATGATCATCCAAGTGTGGCAAAGCCAGGCGATTTCGGCAAAGATTAGGCCCATCACTAGCGTAGAGAAGGTAGTTTCCTCTTCGTTCTGCTGCACCAGAATGTGGCGACTAGCGCTATAGCCAACAATAAACGAAGCGGCTACGAGCACGATAGGATCGGCGCTGGCCGAAGCGATCGAGGCGGCAGAGGAGCCGAGAAATACAGCAATCATAGCCTGAGCTAAGGTGGCAATTTCGCCAGTTTGCGGCTTGATGAAAAGCAGCCAAGCACAGTAGAAAGCGGCCAAGATAATGTCAACAACTAGGATATCGTTCGAGCCAAGACCGAAGAAGTAAACCAAGAGCACAACGCTGACACCAACGATGAAGTCGGTGAGGTTAGCCTTGAAATTAGTCCAGATATAGCGTGGGCGTACCGCAAAAACGCGCCATTTCGAAAGCGCAACCAAGATCAAACCCAGGATTGGACTACCGGTGAGAGCGGTAATCATCACTGAGCCAATACCGAATAAGACATTCAAAAGAATATGCACGGCTGAGCTAGCCGCGTTGCGGGTTTTACGGACCAGAATATAATCTGCCATAAGTACATTATAACATGGTGTGCTATAATGTATTAATATGGAACCGACTTTTTTTCAGAAGCATCCGCTTTTAAAAGACATTCTTAGCTTGGTTAGTTTTGTAGCAATCGTGGTGCTCGGTACCATTTTCTTGAATACTTACATTTATCGTTCTTACAACGTGGTTGGTCCAAGCATGGAAAATACTATGGTAAACGGCGACCGTGTAATCGTTAACCGTTTGGCGGTTTCTTGGGCACATTTTAAGGGTGAAGAATACGTGCCAGAACGTGGCCAAATTATTGTCTTTGCCAACGGCAACGCCTCTGGCAAGCTCACTTGCAACGCCCCAGACAACGTAGACGACCAATATATCATTAAACGTGTCGTAGCCTTCCCTGGCGAGCGCGTCGTGGTGAAAGATGGCGTGATGACGATTTACAACGAAGAGCATCCAGAAGGCTACGTCTACGACGAAGAATGGCGTGAAGACGACAACGTAGGGCCAAAAGCCCACACCTCGGGCAACATCGATATGATCGTTCCGGAAGGCGAATTGTTCGTCTCTGGCGACAACCGCGAAGGCAGCTGGTCTAAAGATTCTCGCAGCGGCCTCGGCACGATTCCATACTGCCGCATTATGGGCCCAGTTCTATTTAGATTATTCCCGTTCGATAAGATTCGCGGGTTCTAAACTTCACCAATTAATTTAACTGATTCTGCCTCTGGCAGCTCTTCAACGTCTTTCAATTTTCTCTCAATTTGGCGCGAAGTAGTGCGTGCTGACTCAATCTTGTTAGCGGATTCCTGAAGTTTCTTTTGTACTCCCTCAAGCAGATCACCAAACTTGCCAAACTGCGTCTTGACGGCACCAAGCGTATTCCAAACATCGGCTGAACGTTTTTCAATAGCGAGCGTGCGGAAGCCCATCACTAGGCCATTTAGCATCACTGGCAAGGTAGACGGCGAAGCGATTGCTACGCTAAATTTTTTGCGAATTTCATCCGAGAGACCAGGAATACGGATAATCTCGGCATAAAGTGATTCGGTTGGGACAAACATGATACCAAAGTCCGTGGTCATTGGCGGCTCAAGATATTTGGTTGAGATCTTTTTGGCTTGTTCCTTAACGTCGCCTGCCAAAGCCTTTTGATAAGTAGCAATGTCCGCCTTGTTGCCAGCGTCATAGGCGGCAATCAGCCTGGAATAGTTCTCCACTGGGAACTTGGAGTCGATCGGCAAAAAGACATTATCTTCTTTGCCTGGCATCTTAATCGCAAACTCAACGCGATCGTTTGAGCCTGGCTTGGTAATAATATTTTCTTCGTATTGTGATTTATTGAGCATGTCCTCGATGATGGCGCCGAGTTGCACCTCGCCATAAATACCGCGAGTTTTGACGCCTTCCATAACCTTCTTAAGGTCGCCAACTTCATTGGCCATATTCTTCATCTCGCCGAGACCTTGGTAAACCTGGGTAAGCTGGGTCGAAATCGATTTAAAACTCTCATTAAAACGCTTTTCAACCGAAGCTTTGAGCTTTTCATCTACGGTTTCACGCATTTCTTCGAGCTTTTTCTCGTTGCCACTCTGTAAGCGTTCGAGATTTTCGGCGATTTCCTTACGGTTTTCGCGGAAGTTGCGATCGATAGCTGGGTTTAATTTATTAATCTCACCCTCGACACGAATAATGCGTTCGTTCATCTGGTCGAACTCTTTGCCGAGACTAAGTTTAGGTTTTCTAAGAATCAAAACTAGGAGCAAAACAATAATCACGGCTCCCAAAATTACTAACAATATATCCATAAGGATATTATAGCATTAAATACGCTTCTTGCCGATGCGAGGTTTAATAGAGATTGGTTTCTTGACGATGACTTTTTTGGTAGTGCGCTGTGGCTTTGGCGCTTTGACTGGTTTCGGGGCTTTGGTTGGCTTTGGAGCTTTTGGCGTCTTTGGGCGGCGCATCATTAAGCGCTTCTTTGGCGCCTTAGCGGCATTGTCTTTGGCAACTTGCGCCTCGATACGGGCGGTTACTTCGGCTTTCATTTCTTCGTCACCGGTGATTTCGTAAATCGCTAGCATCTGTCGCAAAGTAGAGACCTTAAAATCGAGTTCGTAAGCACTCTCTAGCGCCTGAATGGATTTCTTATAATCGCCAAGTTTTTCCTCGGCTTTAGCGAGAGCAATAAAACGAGCCGGTACATCACCCTCGAGCGCAATTGCCTGCTCAAAGGCCATAGCGGCTTTCTCATATTCGCCAGTTTCAAGATAAATTAAGCCAGCGTTGTGAATGGAGGACGGGTTATTGTCGAGGGACTGGGCAATCTCAAAACACTCTACAGCCTCATCGTATTTTTTAGACTTAGCATACAAAATACCGAGGCGGTTGTAGGCCGCGGCGTGTTTTTCGTCGAATTTCAAGATCGTGAGCAGGGCCTTTTCGGCACGTAAGGGCTTTCGCTCTTTCATCGAAGTCTGCGCAATTTGCCAGAGTTTTTTCATCTGCGCAGTATACTTCGGGGATTTTTCTTCTTCCTTCTTTCTCTTGATCTGAATTGGGAAGAAAAAGATAAGAAACACAGTAAAAATTATGATGACAAAAACAGCAATCATGCTTTTATTATAGCATATCCGCAACGAGATGCAGTTTTAAGTTGCCGTTCGCGGCAATATTCTCGTGCGCAGTAATGAGGTTTGGAATCTTCTTCAAAAAGAGTTTGTTGCCAGTCTTGAAATAAGACTTATAAGACATTTCAATAGCGGCGCTCAGAACCTCAAGCGCCAGCTCGCGGGCACCGTCTTTTTTCTTGGCGATTTCGTTCATGATGGCAATGTAGTCTTTATCCTTGGCGACAATCATCTTCTTGGCCAAGTTCTTAGCCTCTTCCGAGGCGGCTGGCGCCTGGTCTAGCGGGTTATTGATCCTTAGAATGAAGACTTCAGCGCGGCTGAGAATGGTCGGGAGAATACTCGAAAGATTCTCGGTTTGCAAAACAAAATGGTAGTTTTCGTTTGGCTCCTCAAAGCTCTTTAAGAAGGCATTGCAGGCCTCGGCCGTCATCTTCTCAGCCTCTTTAATTACCACGAAGCGCGGCGTAGTCTGCTTGGCCCTGGTTTTGGCAATTAAATTGCGGATTTGTTCAATCGATATTGTAGTTTTATCTTTTTCGATAATTTCAGCGTTTTTAATGGCAATTTCAGCTCCGTTCGGGATGACAAAAATTGCACAGTTCACCTTGCTGGCGAGTTTTTCGATATCGGTGAGATTATCGAAGAACATTTTTAAATTCTTCCGGCAGCTCGGCCGTAAAAGTTTCGCGTTTGCCGCCCGGCAAGGTAATTTCTAGCGAGTGGGCATGCAAGAATAGGCGTGGATATTTTTCGCCATCTTCGCTATAAACACGGTCACCAAGAATTGGCGTACCAAGGTATTTCATATGTACGCGCAGTTGGTGGGTACGACCGGTTTTTGGCTTCAATTCAACCAGGCTAGTTCTGTCGCCTTGGTCGATGACTTTGTAATAGGTTTCGGACGGGCGGCCATTAGCGTCGACACGGAAGGTGGTCTTATGCTTGAGGTCGCGAGCGATTGGCAAATCAATATTGGCTTCGGCGAGCTTCGGATGTCCTGCAACTACGGCATAGTAGGTCTTGTGGGTCTTGCGATCCTGGAATTGTTTGCGCAAAAAGCTCTGAACTTCTGCATTTTTAGCTAAAATTACCACGCCCGAAGTATCACGGTCTAGGCGGTGCACCAAGAGACCGTAATCTTCGAGAGTTTTTTCTGGGCAATATTCGCCTTTAGCCATGCTGAGCAAGCCAGCTGGCTTATTTAGCACGACGACGTTCTTGTCTTCATAAATCTTGGCCGGAACGAGGTCGGAATTTTTGAGTTCGGTCGGAACATTCAACTCCAACTTGACGTCTTTTTCAAACTTAGAGTTAGATTTAGTCACAACTTTGCCGTCTACCTTGACGTAGCCAGCCTCAATAAATTTTTGTAACGTAGCGCGGTTATAACTCTGATATTTTTCCACCAACAATAAATCCAGGCGGAACTTTGGCGCTTGCTCTGGTTCCTCAGCCAGGATAGTGTCGCCGTTAATGACGCGCGACATGTCTGGTTTGCTAAATTTTTTGCCAGTGATAATCATAACTATATTATAACATATTTTGCGTTTATCGCAAGTTGAAGGCTTTTTGAACTTCGTAGAGCTTCTTGTTTGCTACTTCGTTGGCATACTTTTCGCCTTTTTCGAGCAGGGCCAAGACGTCTTCGTCTTTGATTTCGGCCATTTTAGCCTGGAAATCGGTAAGCATGGCGGAGACAGATGAAGCGACTTTTTGCTTAAGATCACCGTAGTGGGTTTCGCCAGCCCAGGTAGAGATTACGTCCTGGAGAGGCACATTGGTAACGAGTGCCTCAATCTGCAAGAGATTCGAAATACCTGGTTGGTTGAACATGTCGTATTTAATCTTGCCGAGCGAGTCGGTAGTGGCGGACATGATTTTCTTGGCGGCTCTTTCCGGATCGTCGTCTAGCATAATCTTGGAGTTTTCGGCAGCGGTCGATTTGCTCATTTTCTTTTCCGGGTTCAAGAGATCGCGAATACGAAGGCCTTCATCCATGTGCATAAATTTAACCTGGTCAGCGGTTTTAGCCGGCACGGTAAAGATTTCACCAAAACGGTTGTTGAAGCGCATCGCAAGGTTGCGAGTAAGCTCAATGTGCTGGAATTGGTCCTCTCCGAGCGGAATGAAAGTCGCATCATAAAGCAAGATGTCCGCAGCCATCAAAATTGGATAGTCGAAAATGCCGACGTTGCAGGATTCCTGACCTTTAGATTTTTCTTTAAACTGAATCATGCGCGAAGTCTCGCCCATGGTGGCGACACAGTTCAAAATCCAGCAAAGCTCAGAATGAGCCGGTACATACGATTGACGATAAATGTGGACATTCTCGTTGATTTCGAGCCCCGCCGCAAGATAATATTTGAGGGTGCGGATGGAGTTCTCTTTGAGACTGCCGTCAACGTCAGAAATAATCGAATGAAGATCTGGAACAAAAATGTTCACTTGCCAGTCTTTGCTGTACTCGTTGGCAAGGCGGACCATCGGAAGAAGGGCGCCAAGGTAGTTGCCTAAAGTTAGTACGCTGTTTGACCGGATACCGGTGAGTATTGTTTGCATATTTGCTCCTTTCGTATTTGATTATATCACAACTCCGTGCTATAATAGAAAGGTCCTGATGGGGCATTAGCTCATTTGGTAGAGCGCTTCCATGGCATGGAAGAGGTGAGGAGTTCGAATCTCCTATGCTCCACCACAGTAGGAACTGAACAAAAATCACAAGCTTGCTTGTGATTTTTTGAAGTGACGCCCTGTGGTCTTCCGCGTAGCGGATAGACCATTTTTTATTCCAAAAATTTAGTCTCGTCCGTAAGTAAACTCAAAGTAATCGAAGCGACGGCGTACCCAGTCGATTAGGTCGTCGGTATTCCCCATCGCATCATTTAATGTCCAGCGGTCAGCATTAGCTATAGTGTCCTCTTTAATTAGGGCAGCACGATCTTCAACATATGACACCAATTCTTCGCCCTTGCCGGAGAGTTTATCCTTGAACACGCGCTTGATTTCAGCCATAAACTCAGGCGTATCTAGGAGTGCATAGATTTCGCGAGTACTGTTATGGTCTGGATCTGGGGCATCTCTGAGGGCCGTCGTGACGTATGGCGAATAGACGCTGTCACCGGTGTTCCAAACCCAGTTTGGATTAGCGAAGGCAAAGTCGAAGTCCCAGATTGGACCAACGTGAAGTTTGTCGTCTAGGCCATCCTTGTAGAAGTAGAAGCTTGAGGCGTAGGCATCCGGGTTGACCGAGAATTCGCTAATCAAGAAGTACTGCGCGAAGGATTCCATATCGACAATTTCAGCTGCGGCCGCGTAATCTTTGGCGTCGATGGCGGTTTCGTATCTATTGTAATCATCCATAAAGGCCTGGACGGCAGCAGCACGGATTTCCGCTTCCTCATCTTCGTCAGCAACCGTGTCTTTGATGGTCATGCAGGTATTGTGGCTAGTGACAATACAGTCCTCGTTGACGCGATGGATGTTGTCGACTTCCATCAGAACACCATATTTATCTTTAAGGCCAACTGAGTTCTTTTTCGTCTCCATCTTGTGCGTAAGGTAATAAACGCCGAGATAGCCATCATCTGCTATCACCTTCACGAATTCGCCTTGGACGGCGTATTTTTCGTCTAGCATATCCGCTAGTTTAAAGGCGATGTCGTTTCTGAGGTTGGATGCGTCTTCATAATTGGCGAGTAGGACCCAGGTTTTGGATTCGCCGAGGCCAAAGAAGTCGATCGAATCAGAGAATTTTAGCTGGAATGGTGGTTTTGGCAAAGTCCAGGTGTGGTTACCGCGACCGCGCATTTCGACGTTTTCGTAAGTGGTGGTTTCGCCAGCACTAGTTACCGCAACGGTGTTACCCGGATGCTTGGTTTTTTTACCACCTTGCTGGAATTCTTCAATAGTAAATCCGTTCAAAGAAATATTAAATGTTGGTATTTCTTTGTTGTTAGTTTCGGTGCGATTACCAAATGTCAGAAACGCCAAAATGGCCCCAACGCAGATTAAAATTGTCCCCACAAGAATGATGATGGGTTCTTTGATATTAAAAACACTCTTTTCCCTATCCATAATTTAATTTTAGCATAAAAATTTTCGGTATGCTATAATGGCCCAAAAGGTTGTGTGGGAGAACTTTAAGAAGGTGGTGATATTTTTGGATATCCGTGCAACAAGAAGAGGTAGGGGTTTTGTATATTCGTATAGAAAGTTGAATAATTTATGCAATGTAAAGCGGGCCGGATTCTATATTTCCGGTTGCTACGGCAAAGCCGAGCAGGCTGAATACGACGCTAACTTAGAAGGCAGATTCTTCAAGAACCGTGGTCAGTCCGACCAGGAGCACTGTGACGGCTGTAAAAATGTTGTAAATCTCCTGATGATGCATTATCCGGAGGTTTTCGATCATTTCTTTACGCCCCAGGAGAAGAAACGCTACAACGGCGAAGATAATATGTATCTGCTTCTGAGTACATTGGTAACTTGGCACGAAGTTGGCGAGGGCAATTCTGGCGACATTCCCTCGGATGGCACTAGGGACGAGAAGGCTAAGGACAAAGAAGAACTTGCTGAGGTCGATGACATCCTGACGAAGAGCAATTGCTCAGCACATTGGAAAGAAGTCGTCACGAGGATGTTCAAAGAAATGCAGGATAAATCTTCTGCAGTTGGCATACTCGGTTTCTCGGTCGACAAGTTCGACGCCGTTTATTACAATCTCGAGCTCGAAGCTTCCGGCCGGACCGGTTGGGCAAACATCAAGACGAAAGTCACCGATCAGGATCAGGCCGCGTTCAGGATTACTGGCGACTGGCGCAATGCCGACATTTGGCTCTGCAACGCATTTATCAACAATCCCAAGCTGGTGCTCGGCGAGCACACTCGTATCTTCTTGGAAATTACGTTGTCTTTCGCGGAAGAAGTTCGCGGACAGAGAGATCAGAATGGTAATTTCGTAAGAGATGCCGAGGGCCAGGTCCTCGATAAGGATACTGGTGCAGTCGTGATGGGCTGGCTGCCGGGATTCATCAATGATCTGGAAAAAGAGCAGAAGAACAAACAGGAAAGTTCTTCTCGGCGGAGAAATGCCAAGAAGAACACCCACACGTAACCTTTTGGCCTAGACAAACCATGATTGTCTAGGCCTTTTTTATGCTAAAATAATATTATTAAAGGAGGTTTTATGAGCAAATTTGATGAGTCGTATCTGGATCTCTGCGAGAGAATCTTAAAATATGGCGAGAAAGTTACCACTGACCCAAAAGTCTTAAGCAAGAAAACGGCCGCTTCGACTGGCACCAATATGCCAACTCACGTTGCCCAGACCGCTAAACCGACAACCACTTATTCGCTACCTCATCAGGTTTTACAATTTGACCTGCAGGAAGAATTCCCGATTCTGACCACTAAGTTCGTCGCGTTTAAGACCGCCGTGCTCGAGATGCTCTGGATTTATCAAGCTATGAGCAACGATGTCCGCTGGCTACACGACCGTGGCATTAAAATTTGGGACGAATGGGAGATTGATGAAAATGGCGACTACATGGGCAAGCATTTCGGCAAAGAATTTGCCCACACCATCGGCACTGCCTACGGTTGGATTGTTAATAAATATCAGCTCACACCATCGCTTATTGAAACTCTCAAAACCGACCCGGCTAACCGCCGTATGATTATGTCGCTCTGGCAAAACGAATGGTTACCAACCGCCGCTTTGCCATCCTGCGTTTGGAACTCACAATGGAACGTCACCGGCGACCGCCTCAATATGATGGTAACCGTACGCTCCAATGACGTGCCACTAGGCATGCCATTTAACGTCGCCCAATACGCTGTGCTCTGCCATTTGATCGCCCAAGCTACCGGCCTCAAACCTGGTCAGTTTACCTATGTGATTAATAATGCCCATATTTACGAAAACCAAATCGACGGCATCAAAGAACAGCTCGCCCGCCGCGATGAAAAGCTAAAGAAGGACGGCAAATTGTTTGATGCGCCAAAACTCTGGATCAACCCAGAAATTAAGGACTTCTTTAAGTTTGATAACTCCAAAGAGCTCAAAGATATTAAACTAGAAAATTATGAGCATCAAGGCAAAATCTCGATGCCGGTAACGGAGTAATATGTTTTCGATTATCGCAGCAGTTGGCAAAAACAATGAGCTCGGCAAAAAAGGCGGTCTGGTTTTTAATATCAAAGAGGATATGAAATTCTTCAAGGAGACCACGATGGGTCATCCGGTTTTGATGGGGCTAACGACTTTTGAAAGTATTGGTCGCGCCCTGCCAGGCCGCAAAAATTACGTATTAACTCGTAACCCAGAAAGCTTGCCAGAAGATGTTACGCCAGTCACCGATCTCGAGAAGTTTATCAAGGACAACCTCGATACTAATGAAGAGGTGTTTGTAATTGGTGGCGCTAGCGTATATGCACAATTATTGCCATATGCAACCACTCTTTATCTTACCGAGATCGATGCCGCCGCTGACGCGGACGTATTTTTCCCAGAATTTGATAAAACCCTATATAATAAAACTATAACAAAGAGAGGGACAAGCGATGATTTAACCTACGCTTTTGCCAAATATACCAAAATTAATTAAGGAGTTACTATGAAAGATCCGATATTTGATTTAATTGAGGGTGAGAAAAAGAGGCAAAGCGAAGGCCTAGAGCTAATTCCGAGCGAAAACTACGTCTCGGCTGCCGTACTCGAAGCAATGGGCTCAGTTTTAACTAATAAATATTCCGAGGGCTACCCACATTTTGATGGCGTCGGTTGTGGCCGCGCTGATGACCCGAACTTTGAAGAATGGGGCGAAAGCCGCATCGCTGACGAAGTTTTACCAAACTATCGCTACTATGGTGGCCAAGAGAATATCGACCGCGTCGAACGCATCGCAATCGACCGCGCTTGCCGCTTGTTTAAGGCTGATCATGCCAACGTGCAGCCACATTCTGGTGCCCAGGCCAATACCGCCGTTTACTTTGCTTGGCTCGAGCCAGGCGACACCGTACTCGGCATGTCTTTGCCAGCCGGTGGTCACTTAACCCACGGCGCTCCAGTAACCCTGTCTGCCCACGTCTATAATTTCGTAGGCTATGGCGTAGCCGAGAATGGCGATCTTGATTATGCCGATATTGAGCAGAAGGCTCTTGAGCGCGATCCAAAGATCATCCTGGTTGGCTATTCTGCCTTTATGAAAATCCCTGATTTCGACCGCGTAGCTGAAATCCGCAAGAAAGCCGAAGAGAAGTTTGGCCATGAGATTCTCTTAATGGCCGATATGGCCCACGTAGCAGGCCTGATTGCCGGTGGCGTGCACCCAAATCCTTTGGAGCATGGCTTCGACGTGATGACTACTACGACCCACAAGACCTTGCGTGGTCCACGCGGCGGTATCATCCTATCAAAAGGCAACGTTGCTTCCCCGCTCAAGAAACCAGAAAAGACTTTGGCCAATATTCCTATCTTGATTGACCGCGCGGTCTTCCCTGGCACCCAGGGTGGTCCACTCGAGCACGTAATTGCCGCCAAGGCTGTGGCCTTTGGCGAGGATTTACAGCCAGAGTTTAAGGAATACGCTGCTAACATCGTTAAAAATGCCAAGACTTTGGCCGAAGAGCTCAAGGGTTACGGGTTCATCCTGCAAGGCGATGGCACCGAAAACCACCTGATTTTGGCCGATGTCAAGAAGAGCTTTGGCTTTGATGGCAAAATCTACGAGCGTGCGCTCGATATGGTTGGTCTTACTCTTAACGCCAATGCCGTGGCCTCCGATAAAGGTGGTGCCTTCCGCCCATCTGGCGTTCGTTTAGGCACTCCGGCTATCACGACCCGTGGTCTCGGCGTGGAAGAAATGAAAATCTTGGCCGGCTGGATGGACAAGGTTGCTAAAATCTGTAAGAAAGCTGAAACTGAGGAAAATCTGGCGAATTACTTGGATGAACTTAACGGTATCCGCGAAGAAGTCCGCGAGCTTGCGGTCCGCTTCCCTGTGCCTGCTATCTAACAAAAATAAGCCCTACGGGGCTTATTTTTTGTGTTGAATTCTTATTATGGTGGAGCGTAGGAGAATCAAACTCCTGTTTACGAAGTTCCAGGAGTTTTGGCGCAAAAAAATGGTGGAGCGTAGGAGAATCAAACTCCTGACCTCGGCAATGCGAATGCCGCGCTCTATCAGCTGAGCTAACGCCCCATAGAGAACATTATAGCATACAGTGAAGACAACAATCAAAAAAGCACCAATCGGGGTCGCGTCCGGCCGGCCCATCGGCATGGGTGGCCGGCGCTAATCCTCGCGCTGCCGCGCTCCGGAATCCCCCGAATTGGTACTTGTTTTGATTGCTTATTAACGCTTGCTGAACTGTTCTTTCTTACGAGCAGAGCGAAGACCGTATTTCTTGCGTTCCTTTTCGCGTGGATCACGTTTGATGAATCCAGCTTTCTTAAGGACTGGGCGAAGATCAGCAGCTTCGACAGTAAGAGCTTTGGAAATAGCGAGTTTAATAGCGTCAACTTGACCAGCGAGACCACCACCTTTAACAAGGATAGTGATGTCGTAGTCTTTTTGCTTGCTAACGAGAGCTAGTGGATCGGTAATCTCAGCAAGGTAAGTTTTGTTACCAGAGAGATATTCGAGTGCTGGCTTGTCGTTGATGGTAATGTTACCTTTGCCTTTGTAAAGGCGGGCGGTAGCGGTCGCAGCTTTGCGGCGGCCAAGGCCATAGGTATAAGTTGATTTAGCAGTAGCCATTATTTAATCTCCTTTGGATTTTGAGCAGTGTGAGCGTGCTCGGCGCCTTCGAAGACGCGAAGACGAGCCATACGATCAGCTGCAAGTTTGTTCTTCGGGAGCATTCCTTTGACTGCGGCTTTGATAGCGAGGGTAGGATCTTTTTCAAGAACTTCCTCGAGTTTAAGCTCAGTCAAACCACCTGGGAATCCACTGTGGCGATAATATTTTTTATCGACCATTTTGTTGCCAGTCACGACGAGGTGCTTGGCGTTGGTAACGACGACGTAGTCACCGTTATCGATATGTGGGGTGTAGGTTACTTTGGATTTACCCATCAATTTGTCGGCAATGACGACAGCGAGTTTGCCTAGTGGCAAAGTCGAAGCATCAATTACCCACCAGTCGCGGCTAACTTCTGAACCTTTTTGGGAATAGGTTTTCATTATTTAGCCTCCTTTTTCTCAAGGCTAATCTCGTCGACAAAGGAAATGGTAGCCATTTCAGAGTTGTCGCCCTTGCGGGTGCCGGCACGCTCAATTCTGAGGTAGCCAGAATCGCGTTTGATCTGTGGGGCGATAACGTCAACCAAAAGATCAGCGACCTCGATGTCGTTAAGGCGAGCAATCACGAGACGGCGATTAGCAAGACCACCTTTTTTGGCGATGGTAACAAGCTTCTCGGCGTCACGGCGAATCTCTTTAGCCTTAGCAAGAGTAGTTGTTATAGATTGATATTTAATCAGAGAGCACATCAGCCCGCGGCGGAGTGCCAACCTCTGGTCGGTTTCACGGCCGAACTTGCGGCCTTTGTATCCGTGGCGATGCATATTAGAATTTTAACTCCGTTAATTTTTCTTTAACTTCGTCTAATGCCTTCGTACCAAAACCTTTGAGATCTTTCAAATCATTCTCAGAGAGCATGACGAGATCACGAACGGTTTTGATATCGTTGTTAAGAAGTGCATTAGCGGTCCTAGCGGAGAGATCCAAATCCTCAATTGGAAGCATGAGGTTAGAATCATCTTCTTCAGACTGAAGGCCTGGAGCTGGAGCAGATTCGACAGTGGTGCTACCAGCGAGGGCGGTATATTGGTTAACCAAGATAGCGGCAGCTTCTTCAAAAGCTTCTTTTGGAGTGATGGTGCCGTCGGTATCGATGGTCAAAGTAAGCTGTTGCAAATTCGTATCTTGGCCGACACGAGTATTCTCAACTTTGTAGCGAACACGAAGAACCGGAGTAAACACAGCATCAAGAGCGATCATATCGCCGTGGACGCGTTCTTCACCAGATTTCTCGATAGTGAGGTAGCCGCGGCCGGTTTCGACGACAAAGTGCATCTTGAGCACGAATTTTGGATCGTCGATGTGGCAGATGACCTGATTTGGGTTGGCGACTTCAATGTCGGCTGGGAGTTTGATGTCACCAGCAACAACACGCTTGTCGCCATCTTTTTCTGATTGTTTGTCACCCCTGATTTCAAGCGTCAATTCGACTGGATTGTCGTTGTGGCATTTGAAACGGATGTTCTTCAAGTTGAGCATGATATCGACGATGTCTTCGCGGATGCCTTTGATGGCTGCGAATTCATGAGTCGAACCTTCGATTGAGAAAGCCGTGATAGCGGCACCCTTCACGCTTGAAAGGAGAACGCGGCGAAGAGAGTTACCGAGAGTATTGCCATAGCCATAGTAAAGTGGCTTGATGGTAAATTCGGCACTGTTTTCTCCGAGCTCTTTGACACCAGCTAATGTTGCTTCGTGAATAACTTTTGTTGTCATATTCTAGTTTTCTCCTTAGCGTGAGTAATACTCAACGATTAATTGCTCATTAATGCCCACCTCAGCTTCTTCGCGCTTCGGTAAACCGGTGATTTCAATTTTCAATTTCTTCCCGTCAGCTTTCAACCATGAAAGTGGAGTAGCTCCGGAAGCACTGATTACGTCATTAATATTCTTGAAGTATTCAGTTTTAGCGGAGTGAGAACGAACTTCGAGCACATCACCTGGATTCAAACGAATTGAAGGGATGTCGATACGACGACCGTTCAGGAGGAAATGTCCATGAGAAACCAATTGGCGAGCTTGGCGACGAGTAGTCGCGAAACCTGCACGGAAGACAGCGTTATCAGCACGGCGCTCCAAGAGTTCGAGGAGCTTCTCGCCGGTCATGCCGTCGGCCTTCTGGGCTTCTTTCATCAAATTTGCAAATTGTTTTTCGAGTAGACCGTAGAGACGGCGTACTTTTTGCTTTTCGCGGAGCTGAGTGAGGTAGAGGCTACCGCCACGTACGCGCATATCGCCATGCTCACCTGGAATACCAGATTTCTTAGCCATAACTTTATGTGCTTTTGGAGCGAGAGCAAAACCTTCACGACGGCTCTGTTTTACGATTGGGGAATGATCACGAGCCATTATTGCTTCCTTTCTCCCTTAGGACGCACACCACCGTGCGCGATAGGGGTTACATCAGTAATGCTATCGATTTTAATGCCGAAGCTGGAGACGGCGCGGATGGCGCTGTCGCGACCAAGGCCAATACCTTTGACGAAAACGTCAACGGAATTGAGCGAAAAGTCTTTCTTAGCTTTTTCAAGTGCTTTTTCAGCGGCAATTTGAGCGGCATAAGCCGTACCCTTCTTGGAACCGCGGAAGCCGTTGGCGCCAGCGGATGAAGAGGTGAGGATGCCACCATTTTTATCGGTAATGCTTACGATGGTGTTGTTAAAGGTAGCTTGGATATGAAGTTGTCCAGCCGTAACAACGCGTTTAGCTTTTTTCGCAGACTTAGCTTTAGGAGCTTTTTCAGCTTCGACTTCTGGCTCAGCTGCGACAGTTGTAGTTTTAATTTCTTCTTCTGCCATTTTTCATTCTCCTTTCTAAGTTTTACTTGCTGCTTTTGGTTGTGCACCACCGACCGCGATCGCCTTACCCTTACGTGTACGTGCGTTCGTACGAGTACGTTGGCCGTTGACTGGTAATTTGGCCTTGTGGCGGATACCTTTATAAGAGTTGATATCCTTTAAGCGTTTGATATTGTTGCTCACGAGACGACGTAGATCACCTTCAACATGATATTTCGCGGAAATAATGTCGTTGATTTTCTGTTCTTCAGCCTCGGTGAGATCTTTCACCCGAGTGGTAGGCTCGATTTTAGCCTCCGCAAGGATGGCTTTGGATGTTGTTCTACCAATACCGTAAACATAGGTCAATGCAATCCAGACCTGTTTGTCGGAAGGAATAACAACGCTAGCAATTCTAGCCATATATTTTAACCCTGCCTTTGCTTATTTTTAGGTTTTTTCTTGTTGATGACACGAAGAACACCTTTGCGGCGAACGATGATGTCATCTGGGGAGATTTTTTTAACACTTGCACGTACTTTCATGTGTTAAAATATCCTTTCTTTTTATGTTACAGTGATGTTCTAGCGTAAAATATCCCATGGGCACAGAAAGACCCATTTAGACTTTTAATCGCTAAAATTCTCGTAACACTTCGCGAAAATGTGTTATGAAAACTGTAACGGTTAATATTAATCTTTGAGACGAAAGCTGATTCTGCCCTTTGTAAGATCGTAAGGGGTTAACTCAACCTCGACTCTGTCGCCCGGCACGAGACGGATGTAGTTCTTACGCATACGTCCGCTCATATGAGCAACAATAATATGGCCATTCTCGAGTTCAACCCGAAATTGGGTATTAGGCAAAGACTCAACGACTTTACCCGTGAGTTTAATCACTTCTTTTTGACTAGCCATAAATTACTCGCTCATTGTAGCACAAAAGGGAGCAAAAGTAAAGGGTATTTTCACTGATTTTTGGACTATTTTTAGGCTATTCTTGGACTAGTTCGGCGTAGACGAATTGACGAGAGTTGTAGGTCTCGTTTGCATTGTCCCATTCCCCGGTACAGGTGATTAGGACGAGAGTTTCGGTTTCGGTGGTCTGGAAGACTTTGCGCATTTCGTTGTTGGCCTGGACGATTTCCCTGGCGTAGCTTTCGGTGACGCGGTAGTCAAAAGTAGCGCCGTCGCCGCGCTCGATAGTGACGATATCGCCTGGGACGAGCTCCGGAAGCCTCTTGAAGACGCCAGCTACGCTTGGGCCACCATTGTGGCCATCAATCAGGATTTTGCCACCAAAGCCTGGACGGCTGGAGCCGTTATACCATCCCACGTCGTGAACATTGGTAGGGGTGCCAACTTCGCCGTTTTTGAGCGTGCCCACTACAATAACGCGGGCCCTCTTGCCGAGTTTACTAATCGTAAGATAGCGTGGATAGTCTGCCGGGACCGTGTACTCGAGGATTTGCTCCTCGGTGATTGGGGTTTCATCGACGGCATCCGATTCGGTCACGACTGGCTCAGCACGGTCGGAACCCTCTTTTTCGTTGTAATAGTTGTGTTCCCAGGTGGCAACACGGATAAAGAAGATTAGAATCAAAATTACTGCAATCCCACCCAGGATACAAGAGATGATTTTGCCCCAGTGTCTAGTCTTGAGATTCATTGCTGAAATCGTCATATGTTACCATTAGCGCGCGAGAGTCGAGAGAGCGGAGGTTTTCGAGAGCGACGGTGACCACGATGAGAAGACCAGTACCAGAGATAGAGAGACCGATTGGATAGCCAACTAGGACGATGAAGATGTAATCGGTAATGAATGGAAGCATTGCGATAAGGCCGAGCGCCAAAGCACCAAAGAGGTTGAGGCGGTTGACAACTTTACCAAGGTATTTGGCCGTAGTAACGCCTGGGCGAACACCTTCGATAAAGCCACCTTGCTTCTGGAGGTTGTCGGCAATTTCGTTGGTGTTGAAAATGATCGAGGTGTAGAAGTAGGTAAAGAGAATCACTAGGATAAAGTAAAGTGCTGGATAGAGGAACCATTGGGCAGTGATGCCGTTTGGATACATTGCCTGGAAGTTGTTAGCGGACGGTGCGGTGAAGAGCGACGTAAGTGTGCTACCGAGCTCGTTGCCTGGATTCATCGAAGTAATCACTTGGCCAACTAGGGCTGGAAGCGACAAGAATGCGGTTGCGAAAATCACTGGGATAACGCCGGCGGCAATCAGCTTGATTGGCAAGATAGATTTGATGCCACCGTAGCTGGTATTACCGTGGACGCGCTTGGCGTAATTAATCGTAATTACCCGCTGCGCCTCGTTGAGCTTGACCAGGAAGAATATCACTATTAACATAGCAATACCGAAGCCTAGGATGATCCAGAAGACGGTTGGGTTGACCGGAAGCTGAACCCAGCCAAAGAGGTCGAGTGAACCATTGGTAGTGTTAAATAGCTCGGAGCCGAGGTTGGCAAGAGTGGTTGGGAGTTGGGAAATGATAGAAGCGAAAATAATCATTGAAATACCGTTGCCAATGCCCTGCTCGGTAATGAGCTCGCCGAGCCACATCAAGATAACAGAGCCAGCGGTCATAGCCGTAACAGAGAGGATCCAGTCACCCATGGTTGGCTGGAACTCCGCTGCGACGTTAGCCGAGACGGTTGATTGATAAAGGATAAAGATATAGGCAACAGATTGGACAATTGCTAGAGGAATGGTAAGCATGCGGGTCCACTGATTAATCTTGCGGCGACCGACTTCACCATCTTGAGAAAGCTCCTCAAGAGATGGGATGGCCTTGGTTAAGAGCTGAATGATAATTGAGCCGGTGATGTATGGAGAAAGACCAACCAAAATAATACTAAATGAGGCTAATCCACCACCAGAAATCAGGTTAAGGAAGCTGGAGAAATCGGATTTCTCGAGCAGGTTTGAGACGGCTTCTTTAAAGGTTGAAGCGTTTCCCATCGGCACTGGAATGTGGGCAAGCAGACGATAGGCCACCAGGATACCAAGAATAATGAAAACACGGCGAAGCATGTCTTTATTCTTGAGAGATTTGAAAATAGTCTTGAAATGCATGGATACCTCTACAATTTAACTGTATCTATCATATCATAGAATTTTGTTTTATGGGGAACTTTTTTGTTTGACTTTTCAGCAAATTGCCGTATAATAGAGAGCACTGGGGTAATAGCTCAGCTGATTAGAGCGCTGCCTTTGCAAGGCAGAGGTCCAGGGTTTGAATCCCTGTTACTCCACCAAGTCTGGGGATATAGCTCAGCTGGTTAGAGCGCGTCACTGATAATGACGAGGTCTCAGGTTCAAGTCCTGATATCCCCACCAGTAAGACGACCTCGGGTCGTTTTTTTTGTTTTTTGGCACAAAAAGAGCCCCGGCTCTATCCACACTGGTGGTGTGGTAAAGTCGGGGTTCGATGTTCAGCCACGGTGCCACGACGGACTGGGTTCCGGCGTTGGCGGCACGGGCATCGGTTCGGCTGGTGCCGGATTGGGCTCCAGAAACGGATATGGTGGCGCCGGCGTCGGAGTGACTGTCGGCATCGACCATAACTTGGCCCTAACAAGGACCTTGTTCCCGAGTTTGGCAATCGCCCTCTCTGAGGCGGGAGCCATGTTCTCTACCGGAGCAATCGCTTCGGCAACTGCCGTCACTACCTCCGTCGTCTCTGTCGTCTCCGCTGTTGTCTCCGTTACCTCTGTCGTCGTCTCTGCTGTCGTTTCTTCCGTGGTTGAAGCCGGGGCCTCAACCAATTCTTTTTCTGAATCCTCTTGTCACCAAGATCACTGATCCGAAAAGAATTGCGACTATCAGACTGATGGCGACTATTGTCGCATAGTCACTTCTACTGTACTGTTTCATATGAACCTCCTCTTCTCGCCCTCCCCAAAAAATTAGGTTCACCCTAAACATCTTGGCAATGTGTGAGTTTTTCTACTAGATTCTTCTATTATAGCATAAGCGCTTTAATTTGTCAAGATACGGACCCCTTTGCCACCCCTGTTCGTCTTGCTCGATATAGAGTTTTATGTTAAAATATTATCGAAAAAGCATCTTTAATGCTTTTTTGAGTCTTAAAAATCTGCACGTATAAAGGAGGTTGAGTTTTGTGAGAAAAAAACAGCAGATGAAAGAAGAATTCATTCAGTTTATGCTGGATAGCGAGGCTTTGATTTTCAAAGAGACCGAGCTTAAGTCTGGCAGAATATCCCCATTTTTTATGAATTTGGGGATATTTAGCAGTGGGGAGCAGCTCTTTAAGCTGGCGGAATTCTACGCAGAAGCAATCTGTGACCAGTATGGCACGGATTTCAACGTAGTTTTTGGGCCGGCCTATAAAGGCATTCCCCTGAGCGTAGCTGTCGCTATGGTGTTTGAAATCAATTACGGAATGAATGTTCGGTATTGCTCAAATCGTAAAGAGGTTAAAGACCATGGCGAGGGCGGCGCCCTGATCGGCGCAAAGCTGAAAGATGGCGATCGCATCGTAATCGTCGAAGATGTAACTACGTCTGGAAAATCCATGGAAGAAACCGTCCCGATCCTGCGCGCTCAGAACGCGAAGATTGAGATAGTTGGGTCGATGGTATCTCTGGACAGACACGAAGTCGGCAATGGTGGCAAGAAGACTGCGCTTCAGGAAATCACCGATCTTTATGGTTTCCCGGCATCGGCAATCGTCACTATGCCCGAGACCATAGATTATATGGTCTCAAAAAATCTGCTCGATACAGACACTTTGGTGGCAATCGGCAAGTATTATGATCAGTATGGACCCAAGGAGGAATAGGTATGAACATTAAACCAGAACAGATTATCTGGAGTGCGGATGTCACTTCAGGAGAACTCAGAGAAGTAATTGAAGCAAAGGCACTGCCGCTTGGCACAGTCATCAAACTCGACCGACTCCATTTCGAGAAATACGGCAAGGACGATATCACCTACTGCCAGGAGCACGGATACCCGGTTTTCGCAGACGCCAAGATTGTAGAGATCCCGGATAAAGTTATTGGCATCACAAAGACTTATCTTGATTATAAGCCCTGGATGCTGAACGTCATGGCTGGTATTTGCAGCACAAGGGCGATCGAGGATGAAAATCCAAAGAAAATCGACGCCCTGAAGCGTTTCGCCGACGCTTGCGCCGAGGTCGGGACCAAGAGTTGCGCCGTTACCGTATTGACAAGCAAGACGGCCGAGACGTGCGAGCTTGAATTTGGCGCTAAGCCTATAGACCAGGTTCTGCACTACGTAGATCTGATGTGCGAGTGCGGGTTGACCGATATCGTTTGTTCTCCGCAAGAAGCAAGAAAGATCCGGTCTATCGGTGCCTATGACGAACTGTCGATCAACACGCCCGGCGTGCGTCTCCCTACTAGTGACGCCAATGACCAGGCAAGAATCGCAACACCGCTTAACGCCCTGAAAAATGGCTCCGATCGTCTGGTGATCGGTCGCGATCTGACCGGTAGCCCCGAAGACGGTTCCATTGTCGAGCGCGTAAAAAAGAACTATGCCAAGATTTTGGCTAGTCTCGAAGAATAAGAAGTGCAGATTATTATCCGAAAGGAGAAACGGCCCCATTATGGGGCCGTTTTTTCTACCGCAACAACCACCAACAAAAATCCACCCCAGTGCGGGGTGGATTTTTTGTGCCTTTATGCTTAGGCGATGTCGGCGATTTCCTCTTCGGTTGGTTCGCCTTCAGAGACGAGCTCTTCGGTCTCGATTGGCTTGACGCCAGTACCTACAGGGATCTTGCGACCGATGATGACGTTCTCTTTGAGACCATTGAGGTGGTCGACGCGGCCGTTGATAGCAGCGTTAATGAGAACGCGGGTCGTATCCTGGAAGGATGCGGCAGACAAGAACGAATCAGAGAAGATAGAGACCTTGGTGATACCGAGGAGCAAGTTGGTCCAGGTAGCTGGGGTCTTGCCGGCAGCTTCGAGCCTCTTATTCTCGGTGATAGCAGCGGCCTTGGAGACAATGTCGCCAGAGACGAAGGTAGAATCACCTGGTTCGTTAATCTGAACACGTGAGAACATTTGACGGACGAGAATCTCAAGGTGTTTCGGTGAGATTTCGTGGCCCTGAGCGGCGTAAACGTTAAGAACATCGTTCATGATGTAGCGTTCAGCAGCTTCAATGCCCTTAAACTTCATCAAATCTTGGAGGTTCAAAGAACCGGTGGTGAGGCGATCGCCAGCGGCAACCGTATCGCCAGATTTAACGAGAAGTTCAGCATCGCCAGGGATTTCGACGCGGACTGGAGCGGTAGCAGCAGCCACGAGAACGATGCCGTCTTTGACGAGTTCGACGATGCCGTCGAATTTAGCCTTGATGGCAGCCTTCTTGCCGTCTTTCTTAACAAGGGTAGTACCAGCTTTGACGCTTTGGCCATCCTTGACCTCTGGCTTGCGACCTTCGAGTTCGAAGCGAGCAACTTCGCCAGATTGTGGGGTGATTTGAACCACATAGTGGTTGCCATCTTCCCAAGCTTCAACTGTACCGTCGATGGTAGCAATGTAAGCTTGGCCTTTCGGGCTGCGGGCTTCGAGAAGCTCTTCAACACGAGGAAGACCACGGGCGATTGCACCAGAACCTGCCACACCAGAACCGTGTTTGGTATCGAGGGTAAGCTGGGTACCTGGTTCACCAAGGGATTGAGCGGCGATTACACCGACTGGCTGGTTAGCGGCCACGAGTTCACGGGTAGACATGTCGACACCGTAAGACTTGCGTGGGATGCCGTTAACAGCAGTGGTTGAAAGCACAGATTGAATCTTAACAGATTGGATATTCTCATCTTCGTCGATTTGGGCAGCAATGTCGTTGGTGATGAGTTCATCAGCTTCGACATAGCCCGGGACAGCTTCGGCGGCGTAGCGACCAGCGATCCAAGCCTTGAATGGCACACCAGATTGCTCGGAATCCGAACGATTGACGGTGTAGCCTGGGTCTTCGGCCTCTTCGTCGGTGGTGAAGACATCCTGAGAGACGTCAACGAGACGACGGGTGAGGTAACCAGAGTCAGCGGTACGAAGAGCGGTAGACACCTGACCTTGGCGTGCACCACGAGTGGCGATGAAGGATTCGAGGGTGTTGAGACCTTTCTTGTAGCTCGATTTAACTGGGAGCTCGATTTCGTTGTTGTTAATATCCACCATGATACCAATCTCAGCAGAAGCAAGCTTAATGTTGGAAATGTTACCACGGGCGCCGGAGTTAACCATCACAGCGATGTCGGTATCCATCTCAGCAAGTTTGCTCTGGAGGAAGTCAGAAATCTTCTTATCGATATCACGCCAGTTGGCAATAGTAAGCTTATAGCGCTCTTCTTCAGTAACGAGACCTTCGTTGAATTGCTCCTGAATGAGAGCTGTCTTGGCGTCACCTTCGGCGAGGAAGTCATCGATTTCGTCGTAGGTTGGGTAATCATCTTTAGCGGTCGAGATAGAAGCGATAGTTTCATACTCGAAGGCAAGATCCTTGAGAGCGTCAGCGGTTTTAACCGTCACGTCAGCACCGTACATATCAAAGATATTAGCCATGACCTTAGAAAGGTGTTTCTTGGTCTGGACGGCGTTATCGTATGGGTAATCTTTTGGCAAGATTTCGTTGAAGATCACACGGCCGAGGGTAGTATCACGAATTTCACGCTTAGCAAACACGCGAATTGGAGTTTGAAGGTGAATGATTCCCTGGTCGTAGGCGAGTTCTGCTTCGTAGACCGAAGAGAAGGCCTTTGGATCGCCTTGGTCGGTACCTGGCTTATCGTAGGTAAGATAATATGCACCAAGCACGACGTCCTGATAAATAGCGAGCACTGGAGCGCCATCAGCTGGTTTCAAGAGGTTCTTGTCGGCAGCCATGAGCTCACGAGCCTCAGCCTGAGCAGCGTCAGAAAGTGGTAGGTGAACAGCCATCTGGTCACCATCGTAGTCGGCGTTGAAGCCAGATGCTACGAGTGGATGAAGTTTGATAGCTTTACCATCGATAAGGCGTGGCTGGAAGGCCTGAACAGACAAACGGTGAAGGGATGGTGCACGGTTGAGGAGCACATATTTGCCCTTAATCACCTCGTCCAAAGCATCCCAAACGACAGTTTCTTTAGCTTCGATCAAGCGAGAAGCCGAACGGATGTTGTTGGCGTGTTCGTTAGCGATAAGCCAAGAAATGACGAATGGTTTGAAGAGTTCAAGTGCCATTTGTTTTGGCAAACCACATTCGTTGAGACGAAGTTCTGGACCAACCACAATCACTGAACGACCAGAGTAGTCGACACGCTTACCGAGAAGGTTCTGGCGGAAGCGACCCTGTTTACCTTTGAGGAGGTCGGAAAGTGATTTAAGTTTGCGGCGACCGTTGCTTGAGCTGGCAGCGTGGGAAGCAGAGTTGTCGATAAGAGCATCGACGGCTTCCTGAAGCATGCGCATCTCGTTGCGGCAGATTACTTCTGGAGCGTTGAGGTCGAGAAGTTTGCGCAAACGGTTGTTACGGTTAATAACACGGCGATAAAGATCGTTCAAATCTGAAGTAGCGAAGCGGCCACCAGGAAGAGCGATCATTGGGCGTAGATCTGGTGGGATTACTGGGATAACAGTGAGCACAAGATCAGTTGGTTTGATACCGGCAGCTTGCATGCCTTCGAGAGTTTTAAGACGTTTTTGAATCTTCTTCTCTTTTTGGCCTTTAGCTTCGGCAACTTCTTTATGAAGTTCTTCGATCAATTGGTCGAGATCGATTTCGTCGAGCATTTTCTTGATGGCGGTTGCGCCCATCTCAACGGTAATCAAATCTTCATATTCTTCTGGCAAGTTGCGATATTCAACTTCGGTGATCGTGCCACCTTTCTTGAATGATTCGAGCATCGATTTCTTAGCTTGATAATCGCTTTCAAGCTCGGCGAGCTCTTTGGTCTGAGCTTCGGCAAGAGCCTTCACGTCGCCATCTTTGGCTTCTTTCTCGTAGCGGAGGCGAATTGCTTCGCGACCGGCAATGGTTTGATTCTCGAGAGATTCGAGAGTCTTAGCAATCTCATCGTCCTTAGCTTCTGTAATCAAATAGGTTGCAAAGTAAACAACTTTTTCGATGTTCTTGACAGTAATGTCAAGGAGCAAGCTAATTGCAGATGGCGTACCACGCATGAACCAGATGTGAGCCACTGGTGCAGCGAGAGAGATATGACCCATACGTTCGCGGCGGGCGATAGACTTGGTAACGAGGTTACCTTCCTTATCGACGGCAGCTTCACGAGAGCGTACGCCTTTTAGTTTTGAATCATGTGGATTGATATCTTTGGTTGGACCGAAGATACGTTCGCAGAAGAGACCATCACGTTCCGGTTTTTGGGTGCGGTAGTTAATGGTTTCTGGTTTGGTAACTTCGCCATAGCTCCAGTTTAAGATGTCGTCCGCATTGGCCACTGTTAGACGGATTGAATCAAAGTCAGAGGCGCTGATAAAATTATCCATCCAAGCCATATTAGAACTCCTCTCCGAGGTCGACTGTGCCGTCGTCCTCTTCTTCTATTATTTCCATACCTTCATCATCCAGAGCAGCTTCTTCCTCGGCGTCAAGGTCGATGATTTCTGGTTCGGTATCTTTCTTGTGTTGATCGTAAATCGATTGGTCATCTTTGGTGCGTTCAATCTCGCGTGAGGTCTTTTCGATTACGTCGCCAGCATCCGTAGCTTCGCCGTGATCAAGGAGGTCGACTTTGAGGCCGAGACCTTGAAGCTCTTTCACGAGCACGTTAAAGCCTTCTGGAAGCTTTGGACCTTCGATTGGTTCACGTTTGATGATCGACTCATAGGCCTTAGCACGACCGTAGACGTCATCAGATTTGATGGTGAGCATTTCCTGAAGCGTGGTAGCAGCACCGTAAGCTTCAAGGGCCCACACCTCCATTTCACCGAAGCGCTGACCACCGTTCTGGGCTTTACCACCGAGTGGCTGTTGGGTAACCATGGTGTAAGGACCAGTTGAACGGGCGTGAATCTTATCTTCGACCATGTGGTGAAGTTTGAGCATGTGCATCACACCAACCGAGGTGCGTTCTTCGAATGGTTCACCAGTGAGACCGTCGAAGAGTTGGACACGACCATCGCGGTCGAAGCCGGCTTTTTCGAGCTCGTCACTGATTTTTTCATCTGGGACACCGTTGAAGGATGGGGTTGCGACCTTGTAACCAAGAGCGCGAGCAGCCATACCAAGGTGAGTTTCGAAGAGCTGACCGAGGTTCATACGAGAAGGCACACCCATTGGCGAAAGCACTACATCGATTGGAGTACCGTCAGCCATGAATGGCATATCTTCTACTGGGAGAACACGGGAGACCACACCCTTGTTACCGTGGCGACCTGCAAGCTTATCACCGACGCCGATTTTGCGCATTTCAGCGACGAAGATTTTAATTTGCATAAGCACACCGGCCTTGAGTTCGTGGCCTTGTTCACGAGTGTAAACACGAACGTCGACAACTTTACCAGTTGAAGAGCCGTTCATACGAACTGAAGTATCGCGGACGTCTTTGGCTTTTTCACCGAAGATAGCGCGAAGGAGGCGTTCCTCAGAGCTGAGCTCTTGCTCACCCTTTGGCGTAATTTTACCAACGAGGATGTCGCCAGGAGCAACTTCGGAACCAACGGTTACGATACCATCTTCGCCAAGGTGGCGGAGAGAGTGTTCGGAAACGTTTGGAATATCACGGGTAACTTGTTCTGGACCAAGTTTAGTTTCACGAACTTCTACGTCGAAGTCTTTGATGTTGATAGAGGTCAAAGTATCGTCTTCGACGAGACGGTTGGAGATGACGATAGCATCATCCATGTTGTAACCACGCCATGGCATGAAGGCGACGAGAAGGTCGCGACCGAGGGCGAGTTCGCCATTGTTGATAGAAGCACCTTCGATAATGATGTCGCCTTTTTTAACCTTTTGGCCACGAGCGACGCGGCAGTGTTGGTTGTAGCAGCGGTCATCATTGGTTTTCTCGAAGTGGACGAGTTTGTATTCTTTGTCGCCACCCTTATCGTAGGTGATGACAACAGATTCGCCATCGGCTTTTTTCACGACACCGGCGCCTTCGGCAAAGACAACCTGTGAAGTGTTCTTAGCGACTTCACTCTCGATACCGGTACCAACGATTGGATTATCGGTCTTAAGTAGTGGGACTGCCTGTTTCTGCATGGCGCAGGCCATGAGGGAGCGGTCGACACGGTTTTTCTCGACGAATGGAATCAAGCTAGCTGAAACACCAAGAATTTCCTTGTGGGCAGCATCGATATGAGTAACGTTTTTCGACTCGACCTGGGCTGGCGCGCCGTGGACACGAGCAGAAACCCATTCCTCAACGAATTTACCATCTTTATTCAATTTAACAGATGCGTCAGCGATAATCATATCGTTTTCAGCAGCAGCGTCAACGTAGACAACCTCATCGGTAACTTTGCCGTTTTTAACGACGCGGTATGGCGCTTCGATGAAGCCATACTCGTTGATGCGAGCATAAGTAGCAAGGTTAAGCACGAGACCGACGTTACCACCTTCTGGGGTTTCAACGGTACAGATGCGGCCGTAGTGGGTTGGGTGGGCGTCACGGACATCGAAGCCGGCACGTTCACGGGTAAGACCACCAGGACCCATCGAGCTTAGACGACGCTTGTGAGCGAGCTCAGAGAATGGGTTGGTTTCATCCATCAACTGGCTGAGCTGTGAGCTAGCGAAGAACTCTTTAACAGCAGCCACGACTGGGCGGGAGTTAAGGAGTTGTGATGGGGTAACTTCTTCTGGGTTAGCCATCGACATACGGTCGAGGATGTTGCGCTGGAGGCGAAGCATACCAAGACGGAATTGACGTTGGACAAGTTCACCAACCAATTTAACACGGCGGTTAGCAAGAGAGTCGATATCATCGGCTGGCTCTTGGGTGTTGTTGAGGCGAATGATTTCAGCAACGATTGCGATCAAATCTTCCATTTGGAGGGTGCGATGCGCAGAATCGTTTGGCGTATCAAAGCCAAGACGGCTATTGATCTTAAAGCGACCAACATTGCTGTAGTCGTAACGCTTTGGATCGAAGAAAGTGCGTTCAATCATTGATTTAGCGTTCTCGACCGTAGCGAGATCGCCTGGGCGAAGACGGCGGTAGACTTCGAGCAAGGCTTCACCTTGAGTAGAGGTGGTGTCTTTTTCGAAAGTAGAATCAATGTAATTGATTTCGCCGGTATCGACTTGTTCGAATTTGCTCTTGATTTCGGATTTGGTCATGCCAAGTGCGCGCATGAAAGTCGTGACTGGGACTTTGCGACGGCGGTCGATCTTGACGTTGATAGAACCGTTTGCAGCGGTCTCGAATTCGAGCCAAGCACCACGGCCAGGAATCACCTTAGCGCCGTAGTAGTTGCGAAGACCAACGTGGTCAGCGGTAAAGAACACGCCAGCAGAACGAATCAACTGGGAGACGATCACGCGCTCGGTGCCATTGATGATAAAGGTGGCACGGTCGGTCATCCAAGGATAGTCACCAAAGTAGATGTCTTGCTCTTTTTTGGTGCCGGTTACCTTGTTTTCTAGCTCAACCAAGACATGGAGAGGCGCCTCGTAGGTGGCGAGGTTGTATTTCGCATCGCGCTCGGTTTGCTTCGGCTCTTTAAAATAATAATCTTTGAAACGGAGAGAGAGTTTTTGGCCGGTGTAATCGTCGATTGGATTAAGCTCGGTAAAAATCTCGCGGAGTCCGTTTTTGACAAAGTCTTCCCAAGAATCCTTTTGATGTGCAATCAAATCAGGAATTGGGAGTGCTTGGTCACCTTCGGTGAAAAACATACGTTCACCGTTTTTCGGTTTAGTACTCACTAGATACCCTTCTTGTTTTTAGTTTAATAATCTTTTTTGACCCCTGTTACTTAGATGAACAAGAATCTCAGCGCCGAAGATTACTGACATATTTTATCAACCGAATTGCCGGTTCGGATGACAACCAAAAATATGTCACACTATACTTCTTAGAATTAGTTTACTCCTTTTTTGGTTTTTTGACAAGGGTTTTTAAGGAGTTTTTGCAGCATTTTTTGGCCCAAAAAACCACCTTAGGGTAAAAGGTGGATTTCTAGACATAGATAAGCTCTCAACGATTGTGCAATCTGTGTAAGTTAACTCGCAGTTAGTTAGCTTATGCTTATTTTATCCTATATAATGCGGTGAGTCAAGGACTTTTTTCAACAAAAAACAGGGCTTTTGGCCCTGCTTTCTGTTTCTTTAATTAGATGTCGAGGTCGTCGAGATCAGCAAGCTCGGCACGAGTTTTTTCGGCAAGAGCGGATGACTCTTCGGCTTCTTCTTCTGGTTCGTCGTCGATGATATCATCTTCGACTGGAGCTTCTGCTGGAGCTTCGGCAGCTTCAGCTGGTTTTTCGGCTTTAGCGGCTGGCTTAGCACCACCTTCTTCGTCTGAGTTGACAATCTTGAGGTTGTAACGAGCGTCATTCTTGGTACCAAGGGCGCGAAGCAGGGTGCGAAGTGACTGGGCGGTAGCACCGCGTTTGCCGATTACGCGACCGATATCTTCTGGGTCGACGGTAAGAGATAGTAATACGCCTTTTTCATCAATGATGCGATCAACGGAAACTTTGTCGGGATTGTTTACGAGGGTTTTTACGATATATTCTACGAATTGTTGGTCAATGGTTGCCATTGCGGGGTTTTCTCCGTTAAATTGTTAATGATTTTATTATACAATTAAAAAACCACGCCATCAAGCGTGATTTTTTAATGTTGCGATTTCGTAGAATACAGGATCGCGACGATGGAATACAGCAATCTCCTTAAAGCCGATTTTTTCGAGCAGTTCATAGGCGTCGTCGAAATGACTCGCCAGATACTTGCTCTCGTGCGCATCGGAACCGAGTGTGATGATTTTGCCACCCAGATCGTGGTAACGCTGCAAAATTTCAGCGTTTGGATGAGCATAGCTCAGTCCATAGCGATAGCCAGAGGTATTAATTTCAAGACCTTTGCCTTTCTTGATTAATGCCGTCAGGATATCGTCCAAAATCTTAGCAAAATCTTCGTAGTTAATGCGCTCACAGCCATAGCCACCGTAGCGAACGACGTAGTCGAGATGACCGTAAACATCGAAATCGTCAAAGATATCGATATTTTCGCGGATCTCTTTAAAATACTCGTCGTAAGCCTCCTTCATGGTGAGGCCGCTAAAGAAACTCGGGTCCATTGACATATCCTTACCTCTCGTAATATGCGAGGAGCCGATGATAAAGTCGAACCGATATTCGGCAGTCATTCGTTTAATCTTTTGCGCGCACTCTGGGCGCAGGCCGATTTCGATACCAAAATTCGTCCGGATGTTGGAGCGCATAGTCTCAGTGAGATACGCTTGCCAGTAGCGCGGAATATTCAGAGTCGTGAGTTTAGAGTCGACGCCGTCGTAGATGTCGTAATGCTCCGTAAAGGTAACCTCATCGACGTTGCGCTCCTTGGCGTACTCGAGATATTCGATAAACGATGCTTCGCCATCATGGCTGATTTTTGTATGCACGTGCGAATCCTTGTAATGATGCTTTGGCGTTTTCTTCATTTTAATCACCCCCTTTTGGTTTTGATCGCCAACACGCACAGTATAGCACAAAAAATAGCCCCTTTTAAGGGGGCTATTTTGATTAATTACTCAGCAGGTGTTTCAGCTGGTGCTTCTTCGGCTGGAGCTTCTTCAGCAGCTGGAGCCTCTTCTGCAGGGGCTTCGGCGGCTTCAACAGGAGCTTCCTCGGCTGGAGCCTCAGCGGCTTCAACTGGAGCTTCTTCTACTGGCTCTTCCTTTGGTTGGTTCTTGCGAAGTTTGTCGTGGTGTTTGCCCTTGGCAGACTTAGCAGGAGCTTCTTTGTACCAATCCGGGAGCTTGACGCCATTCTTCTTGAAGACGAAGGCGACGCGAGAAGATGGTTTAGCACCATTCTTAAGGTAGAATTCGACCTTTTCAGAGTCGAGGACTACTTTTTTGGTTGCTGGGTTGTAATTGCCGACCTCAGCAACGACACGACCTGAAAGAGGGTGACGCTGCGCTTCTTGGACGACTATCCTGTACATCGGAAGATGTGCACGGCCATTACGTTGCATGCGAATCGCGAGCATGATTTCTCCTTTAAATTTAGTATTGCCCTATTATACACTATTCTTTAGAAAAAATAAGGCCCCGAGATTATCCCGAGGCTCTATTCGTAGAATTCGGCGAGCAAATCATACTCGCTAAAGAGAAACCATTCTCCTTTTTTCTGCATTTCGCGGAAAAACTTGAGATGTTCCTCTTTACTGTGGTTGATGAGCCATTTGGCGGTTAGCCTTCCTTCGCCTAAGTACAGTTTGTACTTGTTAGTGAATTTAGCTGCGCCAATGGCTAGCTTCTCTCTGCGGCCCTCGATCTCTTTGTACGCGAGTGTAATTTCGTCCACTCGCTCACGAGAACTTTTGGCAAGGTAGCGCCTTTGAAGAGACTCCTGTGCCCAGCTGCAGTAGCGGTAATCAAGTGCCCGCTGAATGTAGCAGATAGTTGCCGCATTGCACATCATGTCGAGTAGCCACGCATAATGTTGCTTTAGCTCCTCGCCAGCCAGCTGCTGTATCTCGGATTTTGAACTGAGGTCTGGGATATCCCAGATCACTTCGTCATCACTAAGGACAACAGCTTGGCCCCACGTGCGCGGATCGTCGCGCTCTTCAAACCCGAATGGGTTTTCACGATATGCCACATAGAACACCTCCCTTCTCATAGCATACTCTTTAATTATATCATATTTCTTATGTTTAGTCAACAAAAAGAGGGGTCACTACCCCTTAAAACTTAGGAGCCCCCAGCCCATAAAGGGGGCTGGGGGGTAAGGTAGTGGTTGTTATTCTCTGCCGGAATAGCAACCCATGGGCGAAACTTAATCAGTGCAGCGATTCCAAGAAGCGGTTGCTCCGAAGAGCAGGTCCGGCGGTTTGAAGAATTCTATGTGTTGACTTGGCATTGATGTCGCGCTAGCAGAGCATTGATTAAGTTGTGTAAGGTACTGGTAACGTTAGAGGGTGAGGTGAAAATTTTGAAATGGGAGGGCCCGAAATCAAAACCACGTCACTCCCTAACGCTGGGCTCATTATAATACTTTTTAGGGGTTTTGGCAAGCACAAAAATGACCCACAGACAACTGGGGTCATTTTGATATTTTTAAGCGTTTTTGGCGACTTTTTCAGCAGCTTTGTAATTCTTGACACCCTCTTTAGCAGCGGCGGTTTGTGCCTCTTGTTTAGAATGGCCTACACCTACACCCTTCAATTCTTCGCCAACGTAAACGCCCACAGTAAAGCTTTTGTCGTGGTCTGGGCCCTCTTCTTTGAGCGTGCGATAAACAGGGGTGACGCCGGCGTTCTTTTGGGCGAGCTCTTGGAAGTATGATTTTGGATCGCGCCAGGATTCGTCCTCGAGAATTTCGTCGATCTTATTTAAAATATGCTTGTAGATGAAGTCTTTGGCGGTTTCGTAACCTTGGTCTAGGTAAATTGCGCCAATCACGGCTTCAAAACAGTCTGCGAGAATCACGTCGTGAGCGCGCTCGGAGCCGTGCTTTTCCCCTTTGGAGAGGCGCACGAGTGGCTCGTAGCCGAGCTCTTTGCCGGCGGCGCCGATGGATTCGGTGCGCACCAAAGCGGCACGCCAAGAGGTCATGATACCTTCGGGCTCATTGTAATTGCGATACAAAAAATCCGAAGAAACCATCTCTAGAATGGCGTCGCCGAGAAACTCTAGGCGCTCATTATGATCGTGCACGCTGGCTTTGTGCTCGTTGACGTAGCTGCGGTGGGTCAGCGCGGTGACGAGTAGATCAATATCCTTAAACTCGAAGCCTAATTTGGCTTTCGCGAACTCCTGATATGGGGTTTTATCCATTTTGCCTCCTATTTATTTAAAATCGCCGGAACGAATCTTTTTCTTGGCGATCAACATTAACTTTTCGATATCTTCATATTCGATCGCATCGATAGCATCTGGGAACTTAAACCATTGAATGCCCTTCATCCATTTTTCTTTCATTGGCATTTCGTTCTTATCGAGAGCCTGAACAAGATAAACTTGGGTAGTCATTAAAACTAATTTATCTAGGCGGCGATATTTAAAATGGATTTTGCCAAGCCAAGAAAGGATGGAAACGTTTTTGAGACCAGTTTCCTCTTCGATTTCACGGCGCGCGGTCATTTTGGCAGTTTCGCCCGGCTCAATGTGGCCCTTCGGAATAGTCCAACGCTCTTTGGAGTCTTGGATCAAAAGAATTTCGATGTCCTTTTGATCTTCGGACAAACGAAAAATGATACCACCGGAGGTTGGTTCGCGCACAATCTCTTGAATGGCCGGCTTCTTACGAAAAACGGCTGATTTAAGTTTTTCAAGAGGAGATTCTTTGATGGTCTCAGTCGGCAAGGCCTCTGGGACTTTAAGCGTTCTCCTCGCTGTCGGTTCCGTCGACGGTTTTATTGACTGATTCATGTTTTCCTTTCGACGCTTCCTCTTCATCAATGTGAAGTTCTTTGTAGGCCGTGCCGAGCACGCCATTGATGAATTTCGAGGAATTGTCTGAGCCGAAAGCTTTGGCAAGCTCTACGGCTTCATTGATAGCAACTTTTGGTGGGATAGAGTCGCGGCATTCCGAAAGTTCATAAAGACCCATGCGAAGGACGTTGCGGTCGATCGCAGAAATAGACGAAATTGGCCATTCTGGGGCCATTGGTTGCAAAGCCTCATCGAGCTCGGTCACGTGCTCGATAACACCGTGCGCTAATCTATAAACAAATTCGGTGTCGCCAAGTGCCTTTTCGTAAGGCTCAATATTTTTGGCGATGACAGTATCCAAATCGACTTCTTGGTCGCCCGCCAGAGTTCTTAGTTCATATTCATACAAACCTTGTAAAACGATTACTCTACCTAAATGTCGATTACTAGCCATAATATTCCTATAAATTACTTAGATTTTTTAGTGGTTTTTTTAGTTTCTGCTTTTTTAGCAGCTTTAACGGTTTTGACCTTAAGGTTTGGGGTCTTTTTAGCAGTTTCAAAAGCCTTAACTGGGGATTTTGCGTTGACCGCACGAGCCAATTTGAGGCGAAGGTGCGAGCGGCGAAGACCAGTTTTTCTTGGGCTGCTTTGCTTTTTAGGTTCAGGCATTTAATGCTCCTTAGTGTTGTTATAAATAGATAATTTAAGTTATTTTACCACTATTTTTCGTATGATGCAAGTGAAAACTATTTTTCAAAACGAGCCTACGGTTTATCTGCAATATCGGTGAAGTAACCCGGATTGTCTGGACCGCCATCGATATGAGCACGGACGTGGTTGATGAATTGGCCACTGAATTTCGTTCCAAGCCCACCAACGAGTTTGCCACATTGATAGAACATGAGTTGGGAGCTAGCCGAGTTTTCAGGAATCGCGCTGGTTACGAATTTATCTGTTACATAAATTGTTTTTAGGTTTACGTCGCTTGAGAAAGTATACTGCATTCCTGTAACATTTTTGGTGTCAAAAGTGCTAAGGTCAAGTACTTCTACATTGGTTAGTCCAAGGAAGGTATGATTCATTGAAATAACATTGCTCGTGTTAAAGTTATGAAGGTCGAGCTCCGTAATGCTACTACAACCATAGAACATGGCGGAAATGTTCTGGGCGCTACTCGTGACAAATCCAGAGACGTCAAGTTCTTCTACGGCTTTACAACCCCTAAACATACCCTCAAATGAAGTAACCTTTGCTGTATTAAATCTGCTTACATTGATGATTTCAAGCTTTTCACAATCCCTAAACATTTCGTTCATGAGAGTGGCTTTACCAGTATTAAACCCAGAAACGTCAAGACTAGTGAGATTTTTCATGCCTCTAAACATACCGCTGAAATTCTCGACATTTTCGGTATTAAAGCTCGTCACATTGAGACTAGAGACATTAGCTAGACCTGAGAACATAGATGACATATTAGTTACGTCATCAGTGTCAAACCCAGATACGTCTAGCGAGTTAAGCGCAGAACATCCGCTAAACATTTGATGCATGTCCGTTACGCCATCAGTATCGAAATTCGAAAGATCGATTGACGCAAGCGCCTCATCACCGTTGAACAAACCGGCCATGCTGGTTGTTAGCGAAGTGTCAAAATCCTCGACATCAACGCTTTCGAGAGCCTTAAAGTTTGCAAACATATAATCAGCACGCTTCGCCATAAAGACTGTTTCAGCTTCGCTCCACCAATAAATGGTGCCAGTTGGCTCATCGAACCATATATATACTGGAAAATTTGAATTCGTAGCCGCAACGTTGCTTCTTGGATGTGCTTTTTGCTCATCAGTTGGTTCAGTGTCTGAACGGACAATCTTCTTAACGGTATAGTTGGCATGAGACGGAGTGCTACCGTTGTTACCAACGAGCGATTTAATGTTTAGGCTAAAACCCGTGTTTGGACCATGGTCTGCAATGATTGCGGTTGATTCAAGCCATTCAGCGTAGAGCGTAACTTCGCCATCTGTATCTAGGTTGATGACGTTTTCTTGGTCGTCATAGTGTTTACCAGAGCCGTCTGCTTCAGTGTTCCATCCTTGGAATATATAACTTTGTCTTGTGAATGTACTGGCCGGAAGATCAAAGTGTTCGCCATAAATTTTACTGATGCTCTCCATGTTACCCTGTGCATCGTCAGCGTTTTTATCAAAGATCACCGTGTATGGGCTCTCACCCCATTGAGCATAGAGTTTCAGGAAACCATTCTTTGTGACTATTTGTTCGTCATCATAGTGGTCGCCAGAGCCATCTGGTTCTGTATTCCAGCCACCAAATTTAAATCCGGTCTTTTTATACTGGTTTGCATTCAGTCGCACGCCTTCACCGACTACAACCCCGAGCTGGTCTTCCATTGTGCCGGTGGCTTCGTTATCATTTGGATAGTAAAATACATTGAGTTTGGTTTTGTCCGTGAAGTAACCTGGCCTATCAGGACCCAAGTCTATAAACGCACGCTCACCGGATCTATAAATTTGACTTTGCACCGTGCCCATTCCGCCCACTAGCGAGCCACAACTATGGAACATATCCTGAGAATCGGTTATGTTTGAGAATGCTTCTGGATTTGTGACATATATCGTTTCGAGCTGGTTGTCATATAGGAACATTTGGTAAACATTTGTTACCTTTGTTGCTTCGAAAGTACTCAAATCTAGTACTTTTAGACTCGTACAACCCATAAACATATTTCGCATCGTAGTTACTTCTTCTGCTTTAAAGTCCTCGCCAAATATCACATTTTCAAGATTTGTACATCCTCTGAATAGATTTGACATATCCGTAATTTTTTGGGTGTTCATGTGACTTAAATCGATTTCGGTCAAACGAGTACAGCCCATGAACATGCCGCTAATGCTTTTTGCATTCTCCGTATTAAATCCAGTAATATCTATCTCAGTTAAGCCACTGTCGTTCTGGAACATACCCGTCATGGTAGTCACATTACTTGTATCGAAATTACTTACATCTAACTCTGTCAATCCGCTACAATTAGCGAACATCCCGTGCATATCTGTTACGTTTTTAGTATCAAACGTAGATACATCTAACTCGGCTAAGCTACTGCAACCATTAAACATCTGATGCATAGTCGTTACTTTACTTGTGTCGAAATTACTCAGATCTAGGCTCTTTAAGCTTGAACAGTTCCTAAACATGTAAATCATATTGGTCACATTTGACGTGTCTAGGTTTTTGACCTCAATTACTTCTGCCTTCGTAAGTCCATCAAACATCTCTCTTGAGAATGCACTAAGTGCAGGATGATTATCCTCGCTCCAGTAGTAGATTGTTCCGTTATCATACCATGTATAAATTGGGTCTGGAGAAGTTTCTTCTGAAACGATGTTGTCATCCGTAAAGGTCGTTACGTCCGGCGTACCAGCATATTGCCTAATCGCCGTAATGTTCGCTTGGTTGCCACCAGCTAGTGCAATCCATTTCATTTTTGGTCTGGTGCCACCCAAGAATACGGCTTCTGTATCGCGCCACTGCGCATAAAGCGTAACTGTGCCATCGATAGCGACGTTTACGACGTCAGCTTGATCTCCATAGCTACGACCAGAACCATCTGGCTCAGTATTCCAGCTTGCGATTTTGTGGTCGTTATAAACGAAACCTACTTGTGGCAAGGTAATATGTTCACCGTAGGTAATATTCTCGATAGGAAGCATTTCGCCAGTTGCGTTTTCGTTGTTTTTGTCGAAAGCGATCGTATATGGTGTCCTGCCCCATTCAGCATAGAGCGTTACGGTGCCTTCGTTTTCAGCGGTGAGATTCTCTACCGTCTGTTTATCGTCGTAGTGCGTGCCAGAGCCATCAGCTTCGGTGTTCCAACCACCATATTTGAAGCCTGGTTCGTCGATAGTAAAGGCATTGTCAGTAAGAGCTTGTTCGGTGTCATAGATAAAGGCTTGTGCGTCCATGTCGCCACCAATATTATGTGTGCCTGGGTTTTTCTCAAAGACCACGGTGTAGGTGTTGGCGGCGAAGTTAGCGTGATAGCTAAGACTTCCTGTGGTGCCAGCCGCAACATTTACAGTCGTCTGTAGCGTGTCGCCATTGCTACCGGTCCAGCCGACGAATTGGTAACCAAGGTGAGCTGGATTCGAAAGCGTAAAGCTACTTTCTATGGTGTAGGTGGTAGGGTTGGTGAATGCGGCAAGTTCTTCTTCGGTGAGAGCATCTAGACCGGTGTATTCAATACTGTAGTTAATTGGGTCAGACCAGTTGGCGGTGTAGTTGCGGTTACCAGTACTGCCAGCTGGGATAGTGACTTCCATATCGTCCTCGCCATCAAGATCTGTACCGCTCCAACCGGTGAAGTTGTAGCCGGTTTTGGTTGGGTTGTTTAGCGTAATGGTCTGCTCTGTAGTGTAGGTAGCTGGGTTTTCGGCAGTGCCGCCATTTAGTTCGTAGGATATGTCGTAATCTACGGTGGTCCACTGAGCATAGAGCGTAATTGCACCAGTAGCGGCGAGGTTGTTTACCTCGGCGCCATTGCCATAGCTATCGCCGTCACCTGCCGCCTCAGTGCCCCAGCCAGTAAAGGCATAACCAGGAACACTAAACACATTGAGTGGTAAGGCTTTTTCTACGTCATAAACCATTGGGAGGTTTTCCATAGTACCTTCGCAACCAACATGATTGCAATCAAAGGCGACCAAGTAGCTGTTTGCCGTCCACTGAGCGTAGAGTGTTATTTCGCCCTCGGTCTTTAAATTTTCTACTTCGGCCCCATTGGTATAAGCAGTTCCCGTACCACCAGCTGCAGTGTTCCAACCACCAAAACTATAACCAGTTTTGGTATAAGTATTAGCATTTAGATTTGCGGCCGTATCATAGGTAAGAGTTTGATCCGCCATATTGCCAGTACCACCATTAGCATTAAAAACGACTTTGTATGTATTGGCAGTGTAGTGAGCTTCAAACGAAAGATTTTTTCTAGTACCAGAAACGACTTGTACATCTGTGTTGGTATCACCAGTTAGATCGGTCCCAGACCAGCCCTTAAATGTATAGCCGGTCTTTGTAGGATTAATAATCGAGAAGGTCTCATCATTCTTAGTAAAAGTAGTTCTGTTAGGTGTAGCAGTCGTGCCACCATTTAACTCATAAGAAATAGTATACGTTGTAGCATCAACTGGAGCCCACTGTGCTTCATAGATTTTTGGCCCCATCGAATTTGCATCAGGAAGAGTAATAGTCTCAGAAATCGTGCTTCCCTCTTTCCAGCCAACAAATGTATAAATTGGATCCTCGTCATCGTCAAGCCGAGTTGCGGGTTTACCAATAGTAAATGGAGCTGTCTCGATATTATAAGTTAATGGGGCGTTCAAAAGTGCAAGCTCCTCTAAGGTAATATTAGAATACGTAATATCATAATCAATTGGTGAATATGTTGCCGTGTAGCTTCTGACTCCAGTACTACCCGCAGGTATTACAACATTCTTTGTTGGTTCATCTAAACCCGTGCCAGTCCAACCAGCAAACACGTAATGTTCTTTGGTTGGTTCGTGCAAAATCACAATATCATTCACGGTGTAGTTAGTAGTGTTTGGTTCAGAAGTAGTACCACCAGCAAGGTCATAAGAAATAATATAAGTATCAATCGTAAACACAGGTTCAATCGAAATATCATCCGTAATTGGGTCAGAAGCAATAAATGTAGATCCGTCGGCATATTTCCAACCGGCAAAGCGATATCCATTTTTTACAGGGTTTTCAAGGTTTAATAAACTACCATAGTTAATTATTTCTTGGTGCTCGTTATTGTTTCCGTCTTTATAAGTTACAATCAAGCGATCCCTAAAGGCAAATCCCGTAGTGAAAGTAAACCCATTAACAGAAGCTCCCTCAGCCTTTACGGTAGTGGCGAAGGTGATAGCAGAAATACAAATCATGAGAGCAACAATCACTCTGCTTACTTTCTTTTGTTTCTTCATGACAAGAACACAAATTAGAATAAGGCCAAGCGCAGAAATAATGAGTGAAATAGCGCTAAATGAAGCTCCACCAGAAGTGCTCGTGCTCGCACCAGTGTCTGGCACGACAATTACTTCATCATCTTCTTCGATGTCTAAAAACTTAATATTAAACTTGACGTTGTTTACACTGACACGGTCGTTCATATCAGCTTGGTTTACATATCTAGCAGTAACTACAAAGACAAGATCACTTCCGGCACCTATTTGTTCGTTTTGGTGGTTTAAATAATCATATATTATATATGGGTTGTTATTATTATCCGTAATAGCCTCAATGATATGCGCGCTCGTATCAGTATTCTTTAAAGTAATAGTATATTCAACATAGTCGTTAAGGTGGTGGAATACTACGCCGCTCGAAATTGTTTGCTCATCAAAACCAGTAATAGTTCCCTCGGCAGAGGCAGAAATACCCGTCTGCTCGACATTTTGAATCTTAAAAATATTTGCCGCTGCAGAAGTAGTAAGAGTGGAAATAAGTGAAGCAACAAAACCAAATACGAAAATCGCAGTAATAATAAGTGGGAAATAATTACGCCTCCTTACGTGCGCACCAGTACCCAACATCATGCTACCCCGCTTTTTCAATTTTTGCTCCACTTTACTTATGTTTATTTTATCACGGTTGTGGCTAAAATAAACACTTGATTTTTGTGATTTTTGTGAGATTTATTTATCTAGCTATACAACGTGCGTACGCACCATGAAATGTTAGAACGTTTGAGTTACTAGTCTGAATTTGCACATACGGATAATTTGGGAACAAGAATCTTGCATACGCGAGCATAAATGGATTACTCCTACCAGTACCATAGGCATCTCGAAAATATTCGCCCAAATAAGCTACTTCAGTATAATATTTGACACCGTTCATAGTTGAAAAGCCAGACATACCGGCACCTTGGCGACTTTGATAATAACCACCAAATGTTTGCGAGAAGATACCGGATTCGGCGAAATGCAAATAATCCGTGGATTGATTATTAGGTGAATAGGTGTACATAAGCTTGTAGAGCGATTTGTCATTAGGAGGATTAGTGCCATTAGGATCGATAAGGGCATTATCAGGCAAAGTCCATCCTTTTGGACAAATGGTATCTTGAGTATAGAAGTCCGCGCCAGCAGCAAACGTGTATGTACCCGCAGTAACCGCTGAAGCGGAATAGAGATTGCCCGTCTTTTGCCAGAGATATTCATCCGAGTCATCCGTAGGGCTATCTGATGGAGTAACGCCATTATAAGGGAATTCGTCCGTACCCACAAAATATGGGAATTCAGGGTACCAAGAAAGTTGCGCCGTATATAGTGCCTGTTTGTCTTCGCCGTAAGGGTTTTGGACATTTACTATTATGTTTTCCGTATTACGAATAGGAGTATAGGAACTTATCGTGTTTAGATCGGTATCTTCACTTGTAAATGTTTTTTCTGTAGACAGTGCAAGACTCAAATTTTGCATCATCCAGCATTCACCATCGGCGAGTTTCTCTATGAGATATTTTTGGTTATCGCGATTATCGATGAGTGCAGTTCTCGGAGTATAGTTTGAGTCGCCATAATGTGAGCCATTCCAGTCGATATGCGAGCCAGTTTCGAGACTGCTACTTGGAGTGGTAGTTGCAGCACAAATCTCTGGAGTCATTTCCTGCATGTATGTGATAGTATGAATTGTCGGAGGCAAAGCATTCATCGTACAAGTAGTACTGCCAGTCACATTCTCTACAGTGACAGTCCCATTAGAATAGATTGCGGTTTGCCCATTAGTACAACTTACTTTTTCAATTAAAGTATAGTCAGTGTTTGGTGCTATGCCTGTGAATGTCGCGTCTTGACCGTGATTAATTCTCTTAGTAGCGGACCCAGAACCATTATTTACAACTAGTTCAACATCATATGTTTTAGGTGTAATATTAACTGTACAGACAGTATTGTTTGTCAAACCGTCCACCTCGTAAAGGTTTGTCACGATTCTCAACCTTTGCCCATTGGTACAAGAACCACTATTTACGGTATAGCCTTCTGGATAGATTGTTTTTGAATAAGTAATTCCATCGTGACCTTCTGGGATAAAGTCATGTACGAGTTCATTTCCGTACTGGTCGTTCACGATTACTTCATGATGAAATAAGGCCTTGTATTCCAAATCATCATTAACGGTAGAAGGATCGATAGTTACGTCCTCTAAGCATTCGCCATAACTAATATTAGAACCTTGCCAACAATTAAAGTATGCTGTATCTTTTGTTGGCTTATTTAACGTAAATGCTTGGTCAGTTTTCTTAACTGTGGTTGGATTGGCAGTTGCCACAGTCCCACCATTATAATCATAAGTAATACTATAGGTTCTTTCACCATAAAGAAGTGTCACACTGTAGTCATCCAAAATTAGAGCATCAAGGTCCACATCAGTATTCGTGCCAGTAAATCTAAAGCCAGTAACCATTAATCCATCAGGTGCAGGAATCCAGCTAGGGTTGAAAATATCTCCAAAGTAGACCAAATTGTCCGGATCGTAATCGTCACAACCAAAATCATCTGGAGACATATAAACATCCGCGCCAGTGTCTGGGTCTTTCCAATATACTTCACCACACATTTGGTCGCGAAGCCTAATTTCGCTGTTCATATTCACGTTCATATCCGATGCGTCATTTTCTTCGGCGATCGCACTAATGCCCAATACGCTCGCGGCAACAACAGTGATAACTAACGCTAGGATAGTTGCAGCGCCCTTCTTCTTACGCAAAATAACAATCACCAAAACGGCGCCAGTAATAATGGCGACGATTAGCAAGACATTTGATGCAATGTTTGCTGATACTGAGTCTGAGGCGGCCTCACCAGTATTAGGAACTAGAATAATTTTGACTTCTTCCTCTTCTACTACTCCGGTATGAAGATCTTGATACGAAATAACAAACGTAACATCGTTGTTTTGGGTACGATCATCATCGTCTAAATGTTCTTGTATGTAAGTAATTGTAACTTCCAGGTCAAGTGCTTGGCCCGCATCAACAACTTCATCTGCATGATTGTCGTAAGTGTATTCTACAAACTCGTTTGTATTGTTGTCAGTGATGTCGAGAATCTTGAATGAGGTGGTGGTTGAGTTTTTGAGGCTAAGATTATATGTGACAAAGTCATCTAGCAGGTGAAAAACAATTGTCGAAGTCGCAGTGTTGCCAGAAACGATTGGGTTTTCGGCCACTACATCCGTAGCTTTATCTAAAACAGTGGCGCTTTCTAGCCCAAAGCTCCCCGCAGCCAGAGTGGCTTTGCTAATAATTATTGACACACCAGCAAAAGCTAGTGCCAACAGAAAATACTTAGTTTTTTGTCTCATTTATACCTCACTCTACAATTACACTTACGTTAATTTTAGCATGAACGCGATGGTATGTGTAACAAAAAATGTTGTAAAAAATACAACGCTAAAACCCCTAATCCCGGCAATTTCCCCCTAACAAAAAAGTACAAATAGTTATTTTTTAGAGACTAAAAGAACCAGTATGTAGAACCATTGCACTATAATGTCTTGGTTGACATTTTAGAAGATGTCTCTAAAAAATAATCTATTTGTACTTTATAATTTAGGCAACAATATTTACAAGTTTGGCTTTTTTAACAAAGATAACTTTCTTTGGCTCGCCAGGAACAAATTTCTTCACTTTTTCATCGGCAAGCGCGAGTTCCTTAATCTTGTCTTCGTTCTCTAATTCTTCCAAAGCAACGCTGAGTTTAGCGCGGAGTTTGCCGTTAACTTGTACGACCACTTCAACCACGTCATCCACCAAATAATTATTGTCCCAAACTGGCCACTCATCATCCGCTACACCAATCTTCTCGAGCATTTCACAGGCGAGGTGCGGAGCAAATGGTTTCAAAAGTTTAGCCAAGGTTTCGATATCGGCCGGTTCGACACCAACTTTGTAAAGCTCGTTCACATATTCCATCAACGCGGCCACCGCAGTGTTAAAGCTGCAGCGATGGATATCATCGGTAACGCGTTTAATGGTCTTGTTGCGTAGCACAATGTTGGCATCTTTCTCGGCTTTGGCTGGCTCGCCAAAAGCTAAGCTCCACGAGCGACCGAGGAAGCGATAGACGCCACCCACTGAACGTGGATCCCAAGCGGCATCAAGCTCGACTGGACCGATGAACATTTCGTAAGTACGGAGCGTGTCGGCGCCATAGCCATCGTTAATCACATCGAGCGGATCAATCACGTTGCCCTTACTCTTGCTCATCTTCTTACCATCTGGGGCATTGATGTAGCCATGATAAATCAACTTCTTAATTGGTTCGCGGAACGGCAAGTAACCTTCATCGGCAAAGAATTTGCACCAGAAACGCACATAAAGGAGGTGTGCCACGGCGTGATCTGCGCCAACATAGACATCGGTTGGAGCCCAGTACTTAATGGCTTCTGGATTCCAGGCGTGCTCAGAGTCGTGAGTCGAGACATAGCGCCAGAGATACCAGCTCGAGCAGGCGTAGCCATCGAGCGTATCAGTCTCGCGCGTCATCTCTTCGCCATCAATAGTGACTTTGAGCCAATCCTTGCATTTTGCCAAAGCAGAACGGCCAGAGTTGTCTGGTTTGTAATCTTCAACTTCCGGAATGATGACCGGCAGTTGATCTTCTGGGATAGCGTGCGGGTTGCCATCTTTATCGTAGGCGATTGGAATTGGGCAGCCCCAATAGCGCTGACGAGAAATGAGCCAGTCGCGCATTTTGTAGGTCACTTGCGGTTTACCAATTCCCCGCTCCTCGAGCCAAGCAGCAATCTGCTCACGCGCATCTTCGCTTCTGGTATCGTTAAATTGTCCGGAGTTCACCAAGACACCTTCGCCGTGGTAGCATTTGTCGTCGTCGGTAGATTCTTCTGGTTTTTCAATTACTTTGCGAATTGGCAAATCAAACTTTTCGGCAAACTCAAAATCGCGCTCATCGTGAGCCGGCACGCCCATCACGGCACCTTCGCCGTAGCCAGAAAGCACGTAGTCAGCCACCCAAATTGGCACTTTCTCGCCGTTGAGTGGATTAATGGCATACGCACCAGTAAAGACGCCGGTTTTTTCGTGATTTTCTTGGCGTTCGATTTCGGATTTCTTGATAGCATTTTTGCAATACTCTTCAACTTTTTCTTTAGCGCCGTCGGTAACAATTTTAGAAACTAACGGATGCTCTGGAGCCAGCGCAAGGAAGCTCACGCCAAAAATCGTATCAACACGAGTAGTAAAGACTTTGATTTTGGCTTCGGAATCCTCCACGTCAAAGTCTACCAAAGCGCCTTCAGAACGGCCAATCCAGTTCTTTTGCATGGTCTTGATTTTTTCTGGCCAATCCAGAGCGTCGATTTCGTCGAGCAATTCATCAGCATAGGCAGTGATTTTAAAGAACCACTGTTTCATCTTACGTTTTTCGACTTCGTGACCACAGCGCCAGCAGCAGCCGTTCTCTACTTGCTCGTTTGCGAGCACGGTCTGATCAACCGGACACCACCATTGATATGACTCTTTTTGGTAGGCAAGACCTTTCTTGAATAGTTGCAAGAAGCACCACTGAGTCCATTTATAGTACTCTGGGTCAGAAGTGTTAACCTCGCGGTCCCAGTCAATGGCATAACCGAGACGCTTGGCTTGTTTGCGGAAATTATCGATATTGATCTTAGTAATTTCTTGTGGTGCGGTACCAGTTTTGATGGCGTAGTTTTCGGCTGGCAGACCAAAGGTATCGTAGCCAAACGGACGCATCACATTAACTTTTTGCTGCGCATAAAAACGAGTTAAAACGTCCACAATCGTGAAGTTTCGGACGTGACCCACGTGAAGGCCGGCACCAGACGGATACGGGAACATTTCCGCAAGATACATCTTTGGAACTCCCTCTTTTTCTACCGCGGTGAAAGGCTTTTCTTCCTCCCAGCGTTTTTGCCATTTTTCTTCGATTTTAATTGGGTCATATCTTTCCATGGCCATATTATACCATAATCTGGTATAATTTCAGCATGGAAATCACCGTGGTTCTAGATAATATTCGCTCGGCCTACAATGTCGGCGCCATCTTGCGCACGGCGGAAGGTTTTGGCGTTTCACGCGTGATTTTTTCTGGCTACACGCCACGCGTGCACGACCAAGCGCTTTTGCCGCATCTTCGCGCCAAACTCGATAAAGAAATCCACAAAACCGCCCTCGGCGCCGAGGATATGCTAGATATTGTTTCTTCAGATGATATTGTCGCAACTTTAACCGATCTAAAAGCTGCCGGCTGGCAAATCGTGGGGCTCGAAAACAATATCTCCGATAAAAGGCTCAAAAAAGTAAACTCTCCAGACTTAAAAGCATGTTTGTCCGAGCGAGTAGTATTAATTCTTGGCGAAGAAGTACACGGAATTAAGCCAGAACTATATGATTTGATTGATACTTTCCTGGAAATTCCAATGCGCGGACAAAAAGAATCGTTCAACGTCTCGGTTGCAGCCGGCATCGCGATGTATGCTATAATGAGCTTATGAAAATCGCCATTGCAACTGCAGTATATTATCCAATGACTAACGGCGTCGCCACTTTTTCACACAATCTAGCCGTAGGTCTAGCTCGCCGTGGACACGACGTGATGGTGCTCTGCCCGAGCCAAAACGGCAAAAACCACACCGAAGTCGTCGATGGCGTTCGTACGGTTTTCTTGAAATCAATTGAGCTTCCAGTTTATCCAGACCAGATTAATCCAGTTCCACCAAAGAAAAAACTTTTTGGCAAAGAATTGCCGCGTATGTATTACAAAAATGGTATTCACGTTTCTGCTACGCCAGGCAACGAGATTAAGCGCGCGCTTTCACGCTTTCGCCCAGACGTGATTCACTGCCAGGCTTCGGACCCGGTTGGCCTGGCCGCCGTGCGCTTTGCGCATCGCCACAACATTCCGCTCGTTACCACAGAACATAATTTGCCAGACGTGATTACGGATCCTTTGAAACTTCCCAAAGTCGTAAAGAAACCGGTGGATGCCGTACTCGCTGCCTATTTTGTAGGCCGTCAGAAAAAGAGCGACTATGTTACCATGCCAACCCAGCTCGCAATCGAAGACTTGATTTTTAAGCGCAAAAAGAGTTTTAAGGTGCCGGTTGAAGCCGTATCGAACGGTGTAGATTTGTCTTCTTTTAAGCCGGGCAAAGCCCCAGCCGCGATTTACGAAAAATACCACATTCCGAAGGGTTGCCCAACGGCGCTTTATGTTGGCCGTGTTGACCCAGAGAAACAGATTGGGGTGGTGCTGAAGGCGTTTAAAAAAGTTTTGGTTAAACTTCCGGAAGCGATTCTCGTAGTAGTAGGCGATGGCGTAGACCGCGCTAACCTCGAAAAGCAAGCCGAAAAGACCGGTATAGCCGATTCAGTTTATTTCCTCGGCCGCGTCATGCCGCCAGATTTATATGAGCTCTACAAAGTTGGTGGTCTATTTGTGACGGCTTCCGAAATCGAAACCCAAGGCATCGTATTAATCGAAGCGGCCGCTACCGGCCTGCCACTCGTGGCCGTCGACAAAGGCGCCGTGCGCGAAGTCTGCCAGGATGGCAAAAACGGCGAGCTTTGTGTGCCAAAAGATGTAGACGGCATCGCAAAAGGAATTCTTAAAATCCTTCGCAAGCCGGAAATCCGCGAAGCCTACGCTAAAAAGAGCCTCGAGATCGCCAAAACTCACGACATCAACCGTACACTCGAACGCTTTGAAGAAATCTATCAAGAAGTACTCGAGAAAAGCATTGAATAAAAGACTAGTCACTGTTTTTTTGAGACAATATCCCGGAAAAACTCCAAAAGTCAATGGCCTTTAGGCCTTTACTTTTGGAGTTTTGTAGGCGTCTCAAAAAAATGATGACTAGTCTTATATTACAGATTTTTTGCAGCATCCATCTGCGGATCGATCATGCTGTTGATGTCGTCGTAGCTACGTTCGACTTTAACATCTGGCTCGATGCCTTCTTTGTTGATTGAGCGGCCGAGCGGCGTGTACCAGCTAGCAATTGTAATCTTGAGGGTTGCACCACCGCTTTGATTAAAGAGGTTTTGCACTACACCCTTGCCGTAGGTCTTTTCACCAAGAATGGTGGCTTTACCGTAGTCTTGCAAGGCGCCAGCCACGATTTCGGAAGCCGAAGCAGTAGAGCCATTTACGAGCACGATGGTTTTCATATCTTTGAGAACAGCCAGGCCACGAGAGGCTTTGCTTGGCGTATCGCTGATGCCCTTAGATTTCTGAATCAAGACCGTCTCGCCATCAATCCAGAGACTGAGTAGGCTTTGCGCTGCACTAACATAGCCACCGCCGTTGCCACGCAAATCTAGAATCACTTTATTGACATTGTGCTCGCTAAAGTGCTGTTGGACTTCTTGTTGGACGAGTTTGCCAGTATCGTTGTCGAAGCGGGTAACGGTAATGATAGCGGTCTGGCCATCGTATTCGGTGTAGGTTGAGACATTATTGATCGCTTCACGCTTCATCGTAAAGGAAAGTTCTTTGCCGTTGCGAACAACCGTGATGGTGACTTCGGAGCCAACGTCGCCGCGGACCTTTTTGGCAATTTCATCAACCGACAGCGCATAAACTTCCTCGCCGTCGACTTTATAAATGATGTCGCCTGCTAGGACGCCAGCAGCGCGGGCTGGGTTGTCTGGCAAAGTGCGCAGCACGCGTACGTAGCCATCACGAAGCCCCATTTCGATGCCGACACCGGCTTGCTCGATGGTGCCGTGAAGGTCGTTTTGGAATTCCTTAGATTCTTCAGCGTCCATGTAGACAGTGTATGGATCGCCGAGGGCAGCCGTGAGGCCTTTCTTGGCGCCTTCAATCACGTCTTTTCTAGAGATTTCGCCATCGTAATATTTGGTTAGGTCGTCATAGATTGGTTTTAACTCGGACGTCCAGTTGATATCGGAACCACGTCCGCCCAAAAACGGCAACCAATCCGGTGCTTTAAGCCCCAAAATAAAACCAATAATCGTTAGGCCCGCCGCCACGACAACCGCCGCGCTCAGGCTAACTTGTTTTTCTTCCCATTTTCCTTTATTGTCCATTACCTAATTCTAGCATAATTTGAGGCTGGGCGACAAAAAGTTTACGCTTGTTTTCGCCCTAAATTGTGACTTAATTTATTCGAAGTGGATGTAGTTGTAGCGCCAAACTTCGCTGGCTGGGATCTGGCGGGCGCCGAAGTCGCCGTAGTGCGAATGACCAGAATAAAGGTAGGTAGCGTAGTAGTTGTTGTATTCAGTAACGTTGATGGAACCGTCCATATTAACACTCTCAACCCAGAAGACGTGGCCCCAATAGCCGCTGTCGGTTTGACCAATTGTGCCTTCGGCTGGAGTATGGTCGACACGATAGCCGAGGTTTCTAGCGACGTCATCCCATGAGTAAGCATTGCCCCAGGAAGCGTAAACGCCGTAATATTCGTAGGCTTTCCAACCAGTGTAGCTAACGCATTCGCAGACTAAGCCACCGATGGCGCGGCCATTAATGTAGGTAGAATAATCATCCTGACGGCCTGGACAGTCGCCCTGCCATGGGTAGGTGTTGTCGCCAGTGTAGGCGCTACCACGGTAGAGTTCTGGGTGAGCTTCCTGCTCGGCTTTCTCGGCAGCACGGCGTTCTTCCTTGGCCTGCTCGGCGGCCGCAGCGTAAGCGTTGGCGTCGTTTTGGTATTTCGAAACAATAGCTTGTTGCTCGGCCTTAGTAGCAATGAGTTCTTCCCTCGCGGCCTGTTGACCGGCGAGCAATTCCTCAACTCTAGCTTTGTCTTCTTCGAGCTGGAGTTTGGTTTGCTTGATGACTTCAGCAGCGGCGGCAACTTCTTGCTTAACCACTTCTTCGCGGGCCTGCTTCTCAGCGAGATCAGATATTGAGCTACTACCAGCCAAAATCGTGATTGGCTCGGCGTCGCCCTCAAAATGCATATCGATCAAAAGCTCAGCCAAGGCATCGCGCTTTTTTTCGAGCTCGGCTTCGGCGTCGGCAATTTTTTGTTTAAGCTCAGCAATATTAGCTTCGGTCTCGGCGATTTCGGCTTCTTTCCTAGCGATCGAAGCGCTAAGTTCATTAACTTTAATCTGGTATAAGTTTGCAGAATTAATAGCGTTTGCAGCATTAGCATTGGCAGCCTCCTCACGGGCGACAGCCTCCATACAGGCAGCGCTATTGCGGCAGGCTCTCGACAAACCCTGGCTATTACTGTAGAAAACCAAAGTACCAGCCAAAGTGGCCGCTACCACCAGGCCTGCAATCATCAGTAATCGTTTGGAGCCTTTAAGCATTACCATAATTAATATATAGCATATTTGATCTCTTTTGTAAAGCTTACGCTTTGTTGAGATATTTCTTGACGGCCAGACGAGCCGAAACGCTGCCGATCATCACGCCGACCGCGATAAATACCAGATAGACTAGGATCAATTTATTGGATTCAAGAATCTTAGCAAATGACTCAACGTTGATACCGTAGCTGGCGAGCTTTGGTGAAAGCAGCGTAAAGAAGAAGTAGCTAATCGTGGCGGCAAACACCGCGGCAATAATGCCACAGATTTCGGCCTCAACAATGAATGGCCCACGGGTAAAGCCCTTGCTAGCGCCGACCAGTTTCATCATGTAGATTTCTTCGCGGCGGCTAAAGATCGAAAGGCGAATCGTACTAAAGATGATAAGCACCGAGATGACCAAGAATACGATACCAAGCACGATACCACCGGTTCTGGCGATGCGTGCCCAGGTAGTGATGGTCGCGATTTCAATCTGGTTGACATTGTAGGTTGGGGCTTTTTTGGTGTCGAGATTTTTCTGGAAATCTTCATCGTTTTCGACGATGTTTTTAATGCTAGTAAGGTCATCTACGTCGTGGGCCTTGATGCGCATGGTTGATTGCATTTGCGAAATCATGACTTTTTTCATGTCTTCGTCTTTAACTACGTTGAGTAGCTCATCATTGTCTTGATGCTCGCCGATAAACTTCTCGTACTCTTCCTCCGAAGTAGCCACTTCCACCGATTTTACGTTGGAATCGGCGGCCATGGTTTCCTTGAGCTCATCGAGCACTTCGATAGCAGTGCCTGGCTTGAGATAGACAGTAATATCGATCTTCTCGCGCATAGCGTCGGCGGTATTAGACAAAATCACGCTTGCAACCACGGTAACAAACAAAATGAATAGCGTAAAAGTCATGACGGCGGTAGCGGCAGTCGAAAGCCAAATGTTGCGCGTAAAACCAATTGCACCATATTTGACAATGCGAGATTTTTCACGCATCGGATGCTTGGCGCTGCTGCGCTTCATGGTTTTGAGTTTTTCTTTAGCAACGCCCTTAAGAGATTTTTTGGTTTTAACAGTTCCTTCTTTGACCATTTAGATTACCTTCTTTGTTTTTGAAGCACGTGGGGCTTTGGTTGGTTTAGCTGCTACAGGATCCGAATTGGCGGCAGGCTTAGCGGCCGGTTTGGCAACTGGCTTAGCGGCTGGAGCTGGCGGGACGGTTGGGGTCGGGGTAAGCACGAGACTTGGGGCTGGCTTAGCGGCTGGATTCGTCCTCAAAGCGTGGCCCGGAGTGCGCACGATTCTGGTCGGCTGCTTTGGTGCCGGCGTTTCGTCGAGCTTATAAATACCATGGTTCTTTTGGTCATTGACGATGCGGCCATCTTTCAAAGTGATCACACGTTTTTGCAAATTATTGACAATCTCCTCGTTGTGGGTAGTAACAAGAATTGTGGTGCCAAAATCATTAATCTTCTTAAGAAGGTCGATAATTTCCTCGGTGGTGAGTTTATCGAGCTGGCCAGTTGGCTCGTCGGCAATCAAGATCTTTGGTTGGCGGGCTACTGAACGGGCAATCGAAACGCGCTGGCGCTGGCCACCGGAAATCTGGTCCGGGAATTTCTTAGCTTGATCCGACAGACCAACTAGTTCAAGCACCTTTGGCACGGTTTTGGCGATATCGCGGCTGCTCATGCCGGCAATTTCGAGCGCGAAAGCAACGTTTTCGTAAACGGTGCGGCGTGGCAAAAGTTTGAAATCTTGGAAAACTACGCCGAGCCTGCGGCGATATTCTGGAATATGGCGCTTCTTCACAAAATCAAGATCGATGCCGCCAATGATAATCTTACCGGAATCCGGAGTTTCCTCCTTGGTGATCATTTTCATAAGGGTAGACTTGCCGGCGCCAGAGACGCCAACCAAGAAGACAAACTCATTCGGCTCGATATGTAAAGAAACATCGTCGAGCGCTGGGCGTTCGTCGCCAGGATAAAGTTTCGTGACGCGATCAAACAAAATCATAAGCCTATTATAACATAAGTATTATGATTTCAAAAATTCCGTGTCGTTTTAAGCGATTTTTTCGAGCTCGCTCATAATATCGAGAATTTCGGCCGATTCTAGAGTCTTGTTTTTGTCGGCGAAATCAAGGTGGAAGCTGAGGCTTGGCGCCTTGCCGTCTGCCTGGTAAATCGAAGTTGGAACAATCTTGAAGACGAGATCACGAGCAGCGAGTTTGGCCTGAAGTTTTTCGAAGATTTCTTCGTATGGTTTATCAGTGGTAATAGTAATGTCGCGTGAGACAGTTGGGTAGTCGCTGATTTCTGGAGCGGATTTTTTGAGGGTAGCAAACTCAGTGAGCGCTTCGAGGCTAATCTCGAAGGCGGCCACACCACGTGGAAGTTTGAACTTATTCAAAACACCATATTTCATCTCGCCAATGCAGCCGACAATTTTGTCGCCAATATAGATGCTAGCACTGCGCTTTGGTTCGTAGAAAGCTTCGAATTTTTCGGCGGCCGGTACGAACTTCTTGAGCGAAATCTTGATGCCAAGTTTTTTGGCGAGTTCTTCAAGATATTTTTTCGCAAGATAATACTTCGTTTCTTCTGTGTTATCGACTACGACCATCGCGAGGTTGTTATTTGCGATTGGCACACCATCTTCATCAACACCATCCGAACGTAGGAATACTTGGTTCATTTCGTAAAGCGCGAAGCTCTGGTGTTTGGCTTTGAGGTTATCGTAGGCCTTAACGAGCAGCGACGGTACGATTTGTTGGCGGAGATACTGAAGATCTGGAGAAATTGAGTTAACTAGACGATAAGAATTCTTAACGTCTTGGCCGACTTTTTCGAGTAGGTCACCATGGACAAAGGTGTAAGTTAGAACTTCGTTAGCACCAGTAAAACTGAGGATGTTGCGAATTTGCGATTTGGTGGCAACCATTTTGTTGGTCTCGGCCGTAGCGTGAGCTGGCAAGACCGGAGTAATGTTATCGTAACCATTCAAGCGACCGACTTCCTCGATGATATCTTCTTTGATATGAATATCAGTACGCCAAGCTGGAGCGGTGACGGTGATAGTGTCGCCGTTTACCTCGACCTTAAATTCAACGTTTTGGAGCGTAGCAACAATCTGCTCGAGCGAGTAATTGGTGCCAAGCAGACCATTAATCTCTTCTGTTGTAATTTTCACAACGTTTTCCTCTGGATTGTAGCCAGAATCAATAGTCTCGGAAATCTCGAAACCCTGTTTTAATGCATCGGCACATTTGAGAGCGACCGCCAAAGTTTGATAGGCTGGCTGGCCTTTAGTAAAGCGCGTGATAGCCTCGGAGAAAATACCGTGCGCCATTTGGGTTTTGCGAAGATTATAAAGGCTGAACGTAGCAGATTCGATGATGACGTTTTTGGTGTTTTCGTCGATCATCGTAGACTTGCCGCCCATTGCGCCGGCAAGTGCCACTGGGACATCGTTACTAGTGATGACGATGTCGGTATCGATTAGTTCGATCTCGGTATCATCAAGCAAGACGAGCTTTTCGCCCTTTTTAGCTAGGCGCACGCCAACCTTTGGCTCGGTAGTGCCGCCTACGGCGAGGAATTTGTCGTAATCGAACGCGTGAAGTGGTTGCCCAG
>JAZRPR010000002.1:0-6827 GCA_045649305.1 Candidatus Nanosyncoccus sp. | reverse complement strand
GGTTGCCCAGTAAGCAGCATCAAGTAGTTGGTCGCATCAACGATTGGATCGACTGGGCGCATGCCGGCTTTGGCGAGTAAGGTGTCTTGATAGCTGAGATATTTCTTCTTGATTTCGCCATGTTTTTTTAAGACAACGGCGGAATAGCGTGGACAAATGGTCTTGTCGGCAATTTCGGCACTAATTTTTTTGTAGTCGGCCGTCTCAACAGCTGGCTCGGAAACGAATTTTTGGCCAAGCACGCCGGCCACTTCCCTAGCGAAACCAATCACGCCGAAACAATCTGGGCGATGGGTGAGGGATTTGTTTTCGATATCGAGCACGACGTCGTCTAGTTCGAAAATGTCAGCAAGTTTGTCGCCCGGCTTAGCGACTTCTGGATCGATTTCAACAATCGTGGAATGGTCGGTAGTGAAGTCGAGTTCGTCGGCGCCCGCAAGCATACCGCAAGAATCATACTTACCGAGCATTTTGCGCTTGCCAATTACGAACGGGGCATCCTCATGCACGCTTTGCGGAACGATGGCGCCTGGGGCAATCCAAGCGGCCAACATACCAGCGTGAACATTCGGCGCACCACAAACAACCTGGATTAATTCATTTGTACCGGCATCGATTTGGCAAAGATGTAGGTGGGTGTCTGGAATGGCTTCGCATTCTACGACTTTAACAACAAAAATGTTGTCGTATTTTTTGGATTCATCAATAATTTCTTCAATTTCAACTAGGCGTGAGTCGATCAGTTTTTCGAGTGCGGCATTATCGACGTTGATGTCGACATATTTCTTGAGCCAATTTAGTGAAATTTTCATGTTAAAACTCCTTCAAGAAATTAAGTTTGCCAGATTCGAAATAGCGCACATCTTTGAGGCCATAGCGAAGCATCACTAGGCGATCGATACCACCGCCCCAGGCAAAACCATGATAAACGGTTGGATCGATGCCGGCCATTTTGAGCACGTTTGGATGAATCATGCCGCAGCCGAGCATCTCGATAAATTCGCCTTTTTTGCCGCCAAGGGTTTTTGGCTTTTCGATCTTAAATTCGAGCGATGGTTCGGTGAACGGGAAGTAGCCTGGCTGAGTAGAAATATCGAGTTTTTGTTCGTAATATTTTTCGAAGAACTCGCGCAGGATACCAAGCATGTTGCCTAGCGTACAATCTTTCGAAACATAGACGCCTTCGCACTGGTAGAAAGTGTGCTCGTGGGTAGCGTCGACGTCTTCGTTGCGGAAGACACGGCCCGGCACCACGACGGCGATGTTTTTGCCTTCTTCAAGATTCTTCTTGTAGGCTTTAAGCACGCGGTGCTGCATAGTGGAGGTATGGGCTGGCGGAATGTAGCCCTCTTCGGTGCGGAAGGTATCGTAGCCATCACGAGCTGGGTGGCCTTTCGAGAAATTCAAGCTATCAAACATGTGGAACTCATCATCGAGCTGGCGTGGCTCCACTACGTCGAAACCCATCATTTGGTAGATTTCGATCACACGGTCTAGCTCGGTCATGAGTGGGTGTCTGGAACCATTTTCAGAAGGCAAGAATTGAGGGATTTTTTGGTTTGGCGCAGTAGGTGCGGTGATATCGAGAGGCTCAACTTCCGACTCGAGCGCGGCGGCCTCAGCCTCGGCGATAGCGTTCATGAGCGCGGTCTTTTTGGCGTTCATCTCGCGACCAAATTCGGCGCGCTGCTCCGCTGGGATTGTTTTGATTTTGGCATATTCGGCATTAAGTGCCTTTAATTCAGATTTTAATTTCTCGAGTTCCATGGGAATATTATAACACTAATAGGGAGCAAAAGCGAGTCTTGAAAATTCACGAATAATCATTAGAATTATGAGTGGTGAGGGTCATAAGTTTTTATATTTTGACCCCGGTAAAACAGGAGAATTTATGGAAAAAGAGTCTTTCCCTTCTAATGTCGAATTTAATACTGCCGATCTCGGCGCGGAGCAGCCAGCTGGCGACGCCTCGTTTGAGACGTTTACTGAGGATGCCGCTTCGGAGGCCCCAATTGCAGAGACTCCTAGCGAAATTGATATAGTAAAAGGTGCTATGGCCGAAGAATCGGGCGACGATATTGATAAAATTATCAACCAGAGCGAAAAGGCCCCTGAAAAGTCCCTCGTCAAAAAAGCTTTAGCTCTAGCCCTCGCCGGCAGCGCTCTAATTGGTGCCGGCTGCGACAAGGACAAGAACAAAAACACCAGCTCAACCGCCGACCCAACTGCCGGAACTCCTAAAACCGAATCCGTTTCAACCGTAACCGATACTAGCGACAAACAAAACGCCTCCTCCGTCGACGTAAGCGCCAACGCACCACTTTCCAACGCCCCAACCTCGGAGACCGAAACGTCTGCGACGGAGACTGAAAAAAGTGGCAAGCACGTAGTGGTTACTAAGGCCGAAGGGCAAACCCATGACGACGTCGTGCTTTTTAATAGCGATAGTGTAGAGGTCGTTCCTGGGCTAGATTATAAAGACTCTATGACCAAGGATCCCCTCGACAGTTCGGGCGAGGCTCTAGATATCGATGCCTTCTTTGCCGCCATGGGGGTCAACCCAGATTCTATTTCAAAACAGATAGATGGTAGCCCGTGCGTTGCGCTTGGTAACAGAGAAAAAGACAAAGTCGCCGCAACAATCACGAGGCAACAGATTAATTATTATGTAGACGGAAAAGTCAGATATATATATTCCTGGAACGGTAGTGGCATGGCACAAGACGGCGTGGCCATATGTATACGCGACGAGGCCGGCGACCCTGAATACATATTCGATATGCATGAAGCCGACGTTATAAAAGCACTGGAGGTTGTAGGCCGCGCTTATGCAAGCGGCAAAACTTCTGTATTATTTGAGGTCGGCGAGGCCTAAACCGCGTAGCTCTTACTTCGCAAGTCAAAATAAGCAATTCCTTCGAGTGGTAACATCAAATCGTTACCACTTTTTTCGTCAGCATCTAACAAAATTGGCTTTTCAAGTTTTTCGGCGAAGCTCAAGCGCTCTTCCGGGTCATACCGAGCAACCTCTTCCATATAATCCATATAGGCCAAAATACTGGAGACTTCCGATTTTGGAAGACCAGAGAACCTTGCTAAGGTGCCCTCGTAGCTATGGTCGATCGGATTTTCTTTATAATATTCATCCAGGAACTGCGCGACGGCAGAATCCTGGATAAGCCCAAGCGTATTATAGGCAGTATCCAGACCAACGAATGTATGTTCGTATTGTTTCCTCTCGTCCCATTCGTCGCTACCAATGACATATTCGGAGCCGAAAATCTCTCCTTGATATTGAATATCTCTCTTGGCATTTACCATATCTATATAATCGCCAACGAGCGGAAATCCACCGACGGCTCCATCGATAGCAGCGTTGCCGGTCTCGTATTTATGATAGCGCTGTTGAATTTCATTATCTGCGAGGCCGACCAAAGAATCTCGTTGCGTCCAGTTGGTTACATACTCCGCCAAGTCAGACTCCTTTACAATCTTACCATCTTCGTCTAGCTGTCCTGCTTTGGTCAAATACCTCACTGATTCCTCATACGTAATACCGAAGGTACTCGTGTCGGCAACAACAAAATTGCGACAGTGGTTAGCATTACTAACGGCGCCAACCGTCTCTGCAATTGGGCAGTCGCCAACTTCGTTCGCAATGTTGTTATAGGTGGTCGCGGCCGCTTGCGGTAACAAGCCGACAATCGAGTTGGTTAGCATAGAGCTCGTCGTCGACAGCATCTTAGTTAGTGGCGCGCCCTTAGCCGAGTTCAATACCGAGAATGAAACCATGGATTCTACTAAGCTGCCCAAGAATGTGTACGGCGAAGAGATGTCGAACGGGCTGAGGTTTTCTCTGTCATACAGAGCCCTCGAGGCAACAACGGAATTATGATAATCGTGGAAGTTTGAAACAGCTATCTGCGTGCCCGCCACCAGGCCATCCGCCTTACCTATATAGTCGAAGGATAATCCGCCGCCACCAACTACATAGTCGCCAGCGTATTTGCTGCCCATATCCTGGATAACGTCAAAATGCAAGGCTTTAGAGGCAAGCTTAATAATACCCTTAATCGCTGTGCCAATCGCCATAGTAATAACAGCCGATATGACTACCGTTTTAATCACTTTCTTAAACAGAGAAAATAACCCACCGGTAAAGATACCGATGACATCGGATATAAAGCCGACACTGTTGGCTATCAATTTGCTATACGTACATGATTGCCAAGCCGTTCTGGAAATTCCGTGCCTCTCTAGAGACATTGCAATACCCTTATTATTGAAGATGTTTTCCAGGTTCGCTACCCCGGCGCTTTGGCTACTAGCTCCCGGAGCGCCAAACAAGGACTGCAATGATATGGCCTGCCAGAAATCGCCCGTACTGAAAATCTCTAGATATTTTTTCATGGACGAGCAAGTTCCATCTCCCGCCTGACACCTTTGAGTGCCTTCCATGAAGCCACTCGCGAGATTAATCATGTCTACAATTTGCTTAGCGATAGTAATCGCAGCGACACCTTGCGCGATGGTAGAATAAGCGCAAGCGGCAGTACTCAAACCACTAATTTTACCCTTCGCGTCATTTACCTTACTCTCAAAATCCTCGTCTATCTTGAGGGTTTCAGACGACATGGTTGTGTTGCTCACCGTATCGGATTCGTCTATCTTGACGATTTGATCGAGGGTATCGTCGTAGTCGCTACCCTTAACCGTTGTCTCGTCGCCATATCTCACCTCGCTATCATCCGAATCCGCATCAGCGGGCTCGCCGGTTTCTTTATTAACGTATCCACCGTTTTGCATTTTAATATCCGGTTCGGCCGCAAGGTCCAAGAAGCCCGCACCTTTGGTATGATCCGCGCCTTCTGCATCGTACTCACCAAAGCGGGACCGGCTCAGACTAATACGGTCGGCTGTCGCCTGTCTGACTTTTCCATAATTCGCTTCAATGTCGAGAATATCGGCAGTCTTAGTAACCTTACTGTCAAAAGTAGGGTCTGTTGAAAAAGCGTCGCCGAGTTCTTCGGCATTAGTAATTGTTTTTATCTTGCCACTGTTGTCTTCGTAGGAAATACTCTTGATCAAGCCTTTTTCGTCAGTATTCAAATCAATGCCAGTTTGCTTGAAGACTTTTTTGGTCTCTGGAGTAGGCACTGTCTTGCGATTTAGCATCGAGTAGGTGGCCGTCACAACTCTTGCCTTCAGAGCGCTGCCAGCAAGGTTACTGTTCTGAATGATGTTATTCACGAGCGAAAAGCCCTGGAGACCTTGACCGGCCACACCGGCGCCCACAGCGCCACCGCCAATTAACAACGTCAAAAGAATTGCGGCTCCTCTTTTTTTCATGAAGCCCTTAGCCGTGCCTTTTTCGCCGTCTTGTTTACCCTTGCCGGTGACTTTGTTTACGATACTATTAGCCGGACTGCCAGGCTTCTTTTCGAGGCTCATGGCTTTGCCCAGGCTTCCTTTGTTCTTGTCTTTTTCTTGGCCTTCTTTGCTGTTTTTAGAGGCATTCTGTTCGGATGCTTTAAGGTCTTTTTGGGCCAGGCCGCGGTTATTCTGACGCTCGGAGTCTTTGCCTGTGGTATTCAAAAAGCTAGGCGAGATACTGCCTCTTTCCGCCATTCTGATTGGGTTGTTTTCGCTGGTCGGACGGTCAATACCGTCTTGGACCTCTTCAACCTCTGGGTCGTAATCAGAATCATCCATGTTATATATTATACATCATGCTTCTGCTTTTTCGCGAAAAAATCGCGCCCAAAATGGCGCGAAGTTATCGACATTTTCAGCACAAGCTTAAATCAGAATGATGCTAATGAGTGACATCACCGCGAGCACGATGAGTACAATCCAAACCCAACCGAATTTACCGGTTTTTTTCATATCTTTGACGTATTCGGAATCTTCAATCATGTCTGGCTCGTCGGAAATCTTGGAGGTTTGAGCCATTTTGACGCGGAGGTCGGCATTAATGCGCTCGGTTAAGCGGCTGTTTTTGTCTTCGTCTTTGTTAGTAACAATACCCATAGTTCCTTTGTTCTTAATTATTTTCCTATTATACCACACGAATTATGATATAATGGAAGCATTATTAGTTTAAGGAGGTCGTAATGGCTAAGCCAAAGACTGCAGCAAAGAAACCTGCTGCGAAACCTAAAGCTGCCGCTGCGAAGAAACCTGTCGCTAAGACCAAGAAAACTGTTGCTTCCAAGAAGCCAGTTTCTACCGTCAAGTTAGTCGCGGCCCCAGCTAAAACAAAAAAGGTGGAGAAAAAAGGAGTCCTTTGTGGATTCTTTGCCAAAAAATATGATGCAAACGAAAGCATCCTAACCATTTTCAAAAAACCAAGCCTCTATGGCGCCATCATTGGCGAAATCATCGGCGCTTTGCTTTTGACTTTGGTCTTGATGTCGCTTTCATTCTACGGTATCTACAACGCCGCGATGTACATCTTCTCGTTCATCGCTATCACGGTGGCCGTGTTTGCCTTCTCGGGCGCACAGCTTAATCCAATTGTTACCGTTGGCATGATGGCTACCCGCCGCATTTCAGTCGTGCGCGGTATCATCTACATCATCGCTCAGGTGATCGGTGCTTGGATCGGTTGGGGCATTTTCAATATTGCCTTCAGCAACGGCACCGCTGGTCTCGAAACGCCAGCCATGGCCGCAGTGGCCGAGGATGGTTTCTGGCCAGTAACCATGATTGAGCTACTTGGCGCAATTTTGATTGGTTTCTTCTTTGCCCGCGCTCTTTCATACAAACGCAGCGTGTTTACTTTTGCCGCAATCGTGGCTGGTGGTTTGATTTCCGCCATCATGATT
>JAZRPR010000001.1:0-2222 GCA_045649305.1 Candidatus Nanosyncoccus sp. | reverse complement strand
TATGCAATGTGTGTGTAAAACGGAGTCAGGGCCATAGAAAGTAAAAAGCCAGTTAGGGCTAAGAGTAGGCCGTGAAAAATTTCGTCGTTTAATGCCATATCCATATTATACCGCACCTGGCTTTATTTTCATATAATCGATCAAGTAATTCGAAAGCGTGTCAAATAGGTTCATGGCGTCGCCACTACTGATACTCTTCCCCTCTCCCCACATTTTGGTCATAATGACATATTCGGGCATTTCGCCACTAGTCGCAACGAATCCAATATAAGAACCGACAAGCTCGTCAAAGGAATCGTCATAGGCGCCGTTACGAACGACCTGAGCAGTACCAGACTTGCCACCTACATCGTAACCTGCGCGGTCGATACCGCTGCGTTTTCTGTAACTGCGGTTGTTGATGAGCATCCCGCGCATCATGGCGGAAGTTTCGTCAGACAGGATCTTGTCTTCGACTTTTTCATGACTCTCGATTATTTCTTGGTTTGCGGACACGTCCGCAAGGACTGAAGGGGTACGCCAAGTGCCGCCGTTGACAACAGCTGAAAATGCAGTTGCGGTTTGGAGCATGGTGATACTGAGGTTCTGCCCAAATGTGAGGTTGGCATAGGTAGAATCACGCCCCCAGCCTTCGTTCGGATCTGGGATGTATCCTTCGGCTTCGGCGAGTTCTACGCCAGTCACGTGACCGAGGCGGAATTTGTTGTAGTAGTAATCGAAAAGTTTTTCCCTGCCTTTTTGGTTGATGTGGCTCGGATCATCGCCTAGGAGCTTGAGCGCATAGATAGAACCGGTATTTAACGACCAATACAAGGCGTCGCGCATAGTGAGCGTTCCGTACAGACTACTGCGCTGTTCGGCGTTCCAAATTTTCCACTCATCTACTGTTTCGTAGTGTTGGTTATAGTAAGTGGTGTCTGGGGTCATTTTGCCCTCGTTGATAGCAGCAGAAAAGGCAAAGTTTTTGCAAATTGAGGCTGGCTCGTACGGAATATCTGTGACGTAATTATTGAAAACGGCGGCGTCTTTGACGCTTGCGTAGTTGTTGGGATCGTAGTTTGGAAGATTTGCCATGGTTAGGATTTTGCCAGTGTTTGGATTCATGACTAGGACAGATGCATTGGTGGCGGCGGTGTTATTGATGGCCTCCGCGGTGAGCTCTTCGATGCCCTTTTCTAGGCTGCGATCGATACTAAGGACGATGTTCGCGCCGTCACTCGCGGGGATTTTGACATTATCTGTGCCGATCGAAAGAGCGACATTGTTGACGTCTGAAGTGGTTTTGATTAGGCCGTCTTTGCCCGACAGAGCCTCGTTGAGTGACCCCTCGACCCCATACTGACCGATGCCTTCATTATTAACAAAACCAAGCAAACCAGAGGCGAATTCCCCCTCTGGGTAAACACGTTGATTGTTTTTCTTGAGCCAAATGGCCGGGATTTCGGATTTGGCGATTTCTTCGGCCGTTTTTCGCGGGACGTTTTTGGCAATAATGGCATAACGCAAGCCTTCCTGGTTATAAACTTCGTCCAAGTTAGCAACTTGATAGTCTTTGGCGTAAGTATTGATTACTTTTTCGGCATCCTCTTTTTTGGTGACAGTTGGATCGATTACTATCTGATACGCAGCCTGGTTTAGGACAACAGCAACTGGCTCATCGTGGTCCATCATGTAAATTTCGCCACGTTTCGCCGTGATGGTTTCGAGGAGAGTATGCTGCTCATTAGCCTTGGCCATCCACGCATCGTGTTCGAGAATTTGGATAGAAAAAAGTCGCACGGCAATAACCGCCAAAGCGACTAAAGTAATATTTCGCAATATAGTTAATCTATGTTTGATCTGTTTATTCTGTGGCATAACCTGATACCGTAGCATTCTCCATGGCGGCCGCGACGGTACTGTTTTTTGCTGTGGCCACCGAGTTAAGACGTGCCCTTTCTACTGCGAGATCATCTTTTTTGACGTTCATTTCGGTAATTTCGGATTCAACGGAGGAAATTTCATAATCAAAACTAGTGGCTTTGGTGCCTTCAGCGACATAGATAAGCCCAAAGACCAAGGTAAGCATACAAATAATAGCAATTTGCGAGATTGAACCAAGACTTCTCTTGGTGTGGCGGACAGTGTTACGATTTCTGGCAAAGCTTTGAGTCACAGGCTCTCTTCTTGTCACATAGGTTTGATTGAACATTTTTGATTTTTCCTCGCTTATTGTTTGTTTT